>CAMNIU010000256.1 GCA_946540605.1 uncultured Treponema sp. | reverse complement strand
GTCCTGCATTCCGCTTCTGGCTGAGTTTAAGAATCTTGTGATTGTAAGAACCTTTTCCAAGAGCCTTTGCGGGGCTGGCCAGAGACTTGGTTACATTGTTGCAAATCCGGAGCTCGTAAATATTGTAACAACTGTAAAAAACAGCGTAAATCACTTTCCATTGGATGCAGTGGCTCAGGTGAGTGGAAAAGCAGCCTGTGGAGATGTGGCTTATTATGCTGAAACTTCGCGCAAGGTTGTGGAAGAACGCGAGAAATTCTATAACTTTTTGAAGGATAAAGGGTTTTACGTATTAAAGAGCCAGACAAACTTTTTGTTTGCAAAGCATCCGTCTATTGGTGGGGATGAATTGTACCAGAAGGTAAAGGCTCAGGGGCTTCTGATTAGGCACTTTAACACTCCGGGAATTGAAGATTTTGTGAGAATCACAATCGGTACGGCGGAGCAGATGTCGGAACTTAGAAAGACATTCGAGGGGATTTTAAGGGGCTAGCCCCTTAGGAGAAGGGGTAGCGAGCAACGAAGTGCGAGCGAGGGGAAGGCCTTCCCCACAAAAAGGCTAATAGCTATTAGCTTATAGCTAATGGCTTGAAAGATGGAGATATTATGAAACTTTTAGTAATTAGTGACTTACATGCACACAATGATGTGCTGGATAAAATGGACGAGATTTTTAAGCAGGCTGATGCCGTTGTTTTTGGAGGCGACTTTGCTGAATGCTTTAAGCCTGAAACTGGAAAAGAAGCTTTGGACAGGCTTTGTAAGAAACACGACTCAATTTTTGCTGTTCTTGGAAACTGCGATAATGAAGATTTTCTTGAGGAACTTGAAGATCAGGATATCAGTGTGGAAAAGTCGCTTGTTTTCCATGAAGGACTTGCATTTGCCGGTAGTGGCGGTGGAACAAAGTTTACCGGTAAAACAGAATTTGAACGCGAGGAAGATGAATGTCTTTCTGATTTTGATATTGTAAAAAACTCTGTTGAACAGAGCGGTGATGCTTCGCTTTGGAATAGTCTGATTCTGGTGAGTCATAATCCGCCGGTTGGTGATAAGGTTGACTCTTTTGATGGCGTTCATCATGCGGGAAGCCAGAAATTTACAGATTTCATTAAGGAAAACAAACCTCTTGCTGTTGTTTGTGGTCATATTCACGAGGGTACCAATATTGAAAAAATTGGTGACACTGTGGTAATTAATCCGGGTAGCCTTGGCGAGGCACAGACTTATGCCTGGCTCGAAGTTGAAAAAGACGGCGAGGGCTGGAAGGTAACTAAGACTGAATTGTGTAAATTGTAGTTTTAGGGTAGTGCGAGGAGAATGGATTGCTTCGCTGCGCTCGCAATGACAAGGCGGTTTTGGACGTCATTGCGAGGAGCCCGCAGGGCGACGTGGCAACCTATAAGGAGGTACAAATGAAAAGAATCTTGAAAAAGACAGTCAATATTTTCTCTCTCTTTTTTATGACAAGTTTTCTTTTTGCAGAAACCTCCTTTTCGCATATCAGCCTTGTCACTTTTAGAAATAATTTAACTTATACAATTGGCGAGGATACTCAGGCTTATACTGCTGTGAGGGAGCTAGCTCCTTTTTCTATCAACAAATTTGAAACAACTTATACACTCTGGCATTCGGTTCGCGTAAAAGCTGAAAAACTTGGCTACAATTTTGCAAACCCGGGACAAGGAGGCTCAAACGGTAAACGTGGGGCTGCTCCAACCGAGGATAATTATGCTCAGCCTGTAACTATGATTAACTGGTATGATGCGGTTGTGTGGTGCAATGCTTTAAGTGAGCTTCGCAGCCGTACTCCTTGTTACACTTATAACGGTGAAGTAATTCGCGATTCTGCCGACACTGCGGCTTGTGATTTGTGTGAGTGTAACTGGGAATGTGACGGGTACAGACTTCCTAGTGAGGCAGAATGGGAGTATGCGGCCAGAAAGACTCGGCTGGGATTTCAGCGCGGCGATTTAGTAAGCGGCCAGATTTCTGATGATTACGAAGAAGGGCTTTTATATGCCTGGACTAGTGAAAATGCAACCTGTTCTCATAATGTAGGAACTGCCGGTGTTCCGTTTGAGCCTGGTGAACAGACTTACCCTGCAAGCGGTAATGCTAATGCTGCCGGCCTTTTTGATATGAGCGGTAATGTTATTGAGTTCTGCTGGGATTGGTTTGAAGACTATACTTCAGAAAATATTCACGGGCCTAAGGTTGGCTTTGAACGTGTAAGTCGTGGCGGAAGCTGGAGTGAGTATACGATGTTCCTTTACTCCGGCGACCGCTACAGCTATGACCCTAACGAGTGTTATAACTACATGGGCTTCCGCATCTGCTGCTCAGCGCGATAATTTCTTTTCCTGTTTTTTTAATTTTTTAGTTTCCGCTTTTACAGTTTTTCTCTGACTTCTGCTCATTTTTTTTGCTCTGCGAATAGCACTCATTGTTTCGTGATTAAAATTGAGCAGCCAGCTGCAGAGTAAAACCGAAATAAGACACATTATTGTTGCAAGTATTACTGGTATATAGCCCGGCAGGTCGTCGAACGGCAGCTTAAAGTTCATTCCAAAGAAACTTGTTACAAAGGTTGGAGCCATCATTACCAGGTTGATGATGGCAAGTTTTTTCATTACGACGTTCAGGTTGTTTGAGATGATTGAAGAGTAGGCATCCATTACGCCAAAGAGAATGTTTGCATAGGTATCGGCCATTTCAATTGCCTGGCGATTATCGATTGTTACTCCTTCTACAAAATCAAGGTCATCTTCATCAAACTTAATAAGGCGGGTACTTTTCATCTTCATAAGGAGCAGTGAGTTGCTCTTAAGAGAAGTTGTAAAGTAAACCAGAGATTTTTCCAAACCGAGCATTAAGATAATTTCTTTGTTTTCTACTTCGAGGCGCATTTCGTTCTGAATGCTTGTAGAACGTCTGTTTATTTCCTTAAGGTAACGAAGAAAGTTTAAGTTAGCACGGTTTATGATATGCACGATGAATGATGGGAAGTCATTCAGGCGCACGTTTCGTACACGGTTTGCTCCAAAGTCTTTGAGCACCTCGCAGTCTGTCCAGCAGATGGTGATGATTGTTTTTCCCTTAATAAGAATGCCGACCGGTCCTGTAAAATACGGAGTTTCTGCTGATGGGTCATAGAACGGAACGCGGACAATTGTAAGAATGTAGCCGGAATCACCGTCTTCGATTCGTGAAAGTTCATCAGGGTCGAGAATATCGAGGATGTGGTCTTGTTCTATCTGATATTCTTCCTGCAAAAAAGTTGATTCGTCACGGGTAACATTGCGTGCATCTACCCAGAGTGGAAGTTTTGAGTCAATTTCGTCTTTTTTGGTCTTAGTAAACAGGCCGTCTATCTGCTGCCAGTATGTAATCATTTTGAACCTCGTTATTTAAAAACAATTTGTGAGGCCTCGCTGATTTTGAAGAAACTAAGAAATTAGAAGTGGTATTTCAGGAGGCTGGATTTTGTGATTAATGAACGTATGGGATAACTCGAACCACTGTCCATATTTGCCTCCTGATTAAAGAATCAATTTATCAAACTGATTTTATTATTTTAATACATTATGCGTTTATTTACAACCTTTTGAAGTCTAAAAAATCTGACTGGCTCCGCCCGTCAGATTTTTTGATATAAGACGAAATTTTGTAAATATAACAAAAAATTTATAAAAATCTTCATTTTTTGCTCAAAAAAAATTCCGAAAAAGGCCCGCGAAACCTAATTTATAGGTGGAGGAAAAATAATCTTGAGACGAAGTTTTGCTGTTTTTTGGAATTGCTGGAAAAAGGATTTGATGATGACCTGTATGGCTGTGTTAGTCTGCCATTTTGCGGTTGCGCAGGCGACTGGCTATAGCTGGGATTTTTCAGACTGTGAGCTCAAAGACATTTTGTTTGCGGTATCCGTGGATACTGGGATTTCGATTGTTCCTGATGACACTGTCAGTGGTAAAGGTGATTTGAAATTTGCAGGCGGTGACTTTGATGCGGCTTTTGATACTTTTTTGAAGAGCAACAGACTTTTTGTGCGAAAGGAAGGCGATGTCTGGACTGTGAGCAGAATTTATGTGTCTGCGGAGAATGGGTGTTTTTCTCTTGAGGCTTATGATTTACTGCCAGTGCAGATTATTGAAAAACTTTCGATGGCGATGGAACGTGTTGTGACGTTTGAGTCATTGCCGGCTCAGAAGATTTCGGTTCACTTTAAGGGTGTCGGAGAGAATGTCCTGCTGGAAAGTCTTGCGAAGCGTTTTGGTAGTTATAGCGTTGAGCAGAATGTGTCTGGATATCATTTTGTGAAAAACAATGAAGTGCGACGTACGGAAAGTTTTTCGGGAATGGCTCGAATCGAAAGTACTGGCGACGGTGGATTTTTAGTGGATGTTGAGGATTGCAGGTTTTCTGTGGTTTTGAATCGTTTGTTTTCTGAAATGAATACTCCATATGAAAAATCTCCTCTTAAAAAAAGTTTCTGCCTGTTGTCTGATGCGGATGTGAAGATTCAGAGGTCTGTTTTCATTGGCGTGGATTTTGCAGATACTCTTGGACTTCTATGCGCTCAGTGTGGGTTTGATTTTGTCGTTGAAAACGGCATCTTCTACATCTTTTCTAATCCGGGTTCCCGTGCGGAGCTTGTGAGTGGTAAAAGACGCTGGAGTAAATACACTCTGCAGTTTACAAGGTCTCAAGATTTTTTTTCCTTCATTTTTAAGCAGGTTGGCAAGCTTGAGGTTATTCCGCTGCCGGACGATTTTTCGTTTTTGTGTCTGGCAAGCGATAAGGAAAGTGCGGCTATTAAAAGCCTGATTTCTCAGGTGGATGTGAAGCTCAAGCTTTACGTGGTGAACCTTAAGTATCTTAAGCCGTCGGAATTTCTGGAGCATCTGCCTCCCTCTGTAGATCGGTCGGCTCTTTTTATGGCAGATGATTCTGCTCAGCTTTATTTTAAGGGAACAGAGGCGGCTTATAAAAATCTGTGTGAACAGCTTGAAGTATGCGACCGGCCCGTAAAAAGAATCAGTTATGACCTTTTGATTCTGCAATATGATGAAACTTCGAAAAATAACTGGTCATCAACTTTTGGAGCAAAGCGGCTTTCCATGGGTGAACGTAATGGTATTACTGCATCACTTGGTTCTGTACTGGGACTTAACCTCAATGTGGTTACTTCGTTCGGGCTCGGATTTGCTGCTGAACTTCAGGCTTCTATTGAAGAAAGCAAGACTAGGGTTTATGCGGATACAACACTGCATGGAGTTTCAGGACGGGAAATACATTTTCAAAATACGAATACTTTCCGTTACCGGGATAATAATGTTGACCCGCAGACTGGAACACCGATTTATTCAGGAGTTACGAGAGAGATTGCTTCGGGAATTAAAATTGATGTTGTGGGCTGGGTGAGTGGTGACGGCATGATTACGAGTAAGGTTACAGCTTCTGTATCGCGAAGGGGAAACGATACATCTGCTTCAACGGGGAATCCGCCTCCTACCTCTGAAAAACTTGTGACCACTGAAGTCTGCGGTAAGAGTGGAGAACCGGTTGTATTGAGTGGGCTTGTTCAAACTGCAGAAACTGAGCAGGAAAAGCGGACACCTTTATTTTCAAAAATACCTGTTATTGGAAATCTTTTTAAGGCCAGAGAAAAAACTAAGGAAAACATGCAGATGATTATTTATCTTGTGCCGCATGCAGAAGATGCAGCATTAAGCATTTATGAAAAAAAATATGACTCTGAATGGGCCAAAGAAAATATGCAGAGAATTATTAATGATTTGGGGAGATTGGAGTATGAACAGCAGATTTAAATTTATTCTTACACCAGCTTATTGTCTTTTTAATGGTGTTGCAGTGCTTGAGCAGAGTGGAGCCTGCATAAGTTTTTTGATTGAAAATAATCAGAATGAAATTTTAAAGGCGAGATTAAAGAGGGCTTTTGAAAATCATCTTGGGATGATTCGAAAGTTGAATGATTGCCCTGAAGTATATAGAAGAATTCCTGCAGTAGAATTTATAGCAGGAACAAGAAGTCAGCTTAGAAAATGTGTTTCTAAACTTTACAGTACGCAAGGTAAGTCGGTGGATGATTTTGATTCTGTGACGGGGATTTCAGCTGTTTCTGAATCTGAAAAAAATCAGCGTGAAGCTGCTGCTGTTCTTTTGCTCGACAGTATTTTGAATGAGGCCAGACTTCGCAAGGCAACAGACATTCATATTGAACAGAATTGTGTGCGGCTTCGTGTAAACGGTCAACTGGAAAAGCTTTTAGAACTTCAAAGTGAAAAGGGGGCAGAGCTCGTACAGAGAATTAAACTGCTTGCAGGAATGAATGTGATAGAAAAACGACGCTGCCAGGACGGACATTTTATATACGGAAATCACAATCCGTTTTTTCTTCGTGTTTCAACCATGGCAGTGGTTGGTGAAAATTATGTGGGCGAAGAATCTGTCGTAATCAGGCTTCTGGATACTTCCCGTATTCCGCTTGAAATTGACAGTCTGGGCTTTAATCTTGTGCAGCTGGAACGCCTCGAGATTCTTTCTAAAGAACCGAACGGGCTTATTCTTGTGTGCGGTCCGACAGGATCTGGTAAATCGACGACGGTTGCATCAATGCTGGTGGATATAGAAAAAAGATGCGGCGGTGTACTTAAAATTTTAAGTCTGGAAGATCCTCCTGAATATGTAATTCCTGGTGTGACTCAGGTAAAGATTGATGAGAGGAATGGTTTTTCCGAAGCACTTAATCATATTTTCAGACAAGACCCGGACATAATTATGATTGGAGAAATCAGGGATGAGGAGAGTGCCTCTGCTGCTTTGCAGGCAGCCCTTACAGGACATCTTGTTTTCGCAACGCTCCATGCGGGAAATGTTGGAGAAGCAATTTTACGTCTTGAAAATCTTGGAATGCAGAGAAAATTATTTTGTCCTGTTATTCGTGCTGTAGTTTGTCAGGAGCTGGATTTATCGAGGGAAAGAAATCAACTTTATGCGGATATAGCAGAGCCGAAAGATTCTTTTTCTACCATGTGCATGAGGGCGGAATCTGAAGATGACTTTGATTTGCTTTTTATGCATTACACAAATTATCCGGAAATTTTGCAGGAAAGTATGAAGGAACTTTCGGAAAGACATACTGTAGAAAAAAATATCCGTAGACTTCCATATTTCAGAGGAGGAAAGAATGCAAAGAGAATTCACGGAAGTGCTGTATGAGCTTTTTGTACGTCAGAATCTTTCTTTATCTCACAGCCTTTTGATAATGAGCAGAAAACCTAAAAAAGACAGGGTAAAGTTCGCGGCTGAATCAATTTATTCTGCTTTGGAAAACGGAAGTGTTTTTTCGAGTGCATTAAAGACCTGTGAATATGTGCGTTTTAATGATGTATATATATCTTTTATTCTTCTCGCGGAAAAAAATGGAGACTTAAAATCTACAGTGTCTTATTTAAAGGAAAAACTTATCCGTGAAAATGAACAGTCAAAAAAACTTATAGGTGCTTCGATATATCCTGCTTTTGTAATTATTCTGGCTATAGCGGCAGCTGTGTTTACTGGTCTTTATACAGATACGGCTGATTTTTCGCTGCTTGCAAAATACGCGTTTGGTTTTCTTTTTTTGTGCATTTGTGTTTATGGTTTGATTTTCAAAATGCTTAGTGAGGACAGACTGTGTGAAGCTTTTACTGCCGTAGATTTTCTTCTTAAAAACGGAATTGAACTTTCAGAAGCCGTAGGTTGTGCCGTGCAGATTGCAGGTCCTTCAGGGAACATTGGAAAAATCTTTGAGAATGCAAGAATCAAACTGAGCTATGGCATGGATTTACAGACTGCTTTTGATTGTAAGGACAACAGGCAGTTTTCTGAGATTTTTTATTATGCAGATACCGGGGGAAGTCAGCTTGATTTGTTTGCAAGAATTGCAGCTAGTCTTTCTGAAAAAAATGAACGCAGACGGACAATCTGTCTTTCACTTGTTGAACCGGTATTTATTGTTATGACTGGTGGATTCATTCTGATGATTTTGATGACGTTTTTTATGCCGCTCATCAATGATATCAGCTGGATATAAAAACTGATAAAGGGAGGAAATCTATGAATAAAAAAAGAAGGAGGCTTTTTCATGGATGTAAGAGTTTACAAAAATGTCTTGCGAAAAAAGCAGAGGGATTCACTTACGTGGAAACAATCGCCGTTATTGCAATCGGTGCTGTGCTTACAGCGGGAAGCGTTTTTTCGGCAACGAAGGTTATCGCGTCTGCAAGGAAAACGGCAGCAAAGGCGCAGATTGAACAATATGGCACTGCGTTACAAACCTACTTCATCGACTGCGGCCGATTCCCAACAACAGAGCAGGGACTATGGGCTTTATGGGAAAAACCAGTTCTCTATCCGGTACCAGAAAACTGGGATGGACCATACCTTGACCGTGAGCCCGGCAATGATCCGTGGGGAACCGATTTTGAGTATCTCAGCTCTGAAAGTTCCCCTATGCCGTCAGAGGTTCCTGAGGGTTTGCCCTATGTACTTGTCTCATACGGCTCAGATAAAAAAGAAGGTGGAAAAGGAGACGCAAGTGATATCTATTCCTGGAAATAAAAGTTTTACGGCATTAGCAGTTATCTGTTGTATGACAGTTGGATTGATGCTTGGGGCGATGCTTTCGCAGAGGCGTAATTCTATAAAGTTCTATGAAAAAAAACTTGAAAGAACTGTATCTGCAATTGAAGAAAGAAATATTCAGGAAACCGGAGTAACTCATGAGACTTTCTGATGTAATTGTTCTTTCAGTAATTCTGAGCATTTTTTCGACGGTGTATGCAGGTGAGATTTCTGTACTTAAAAAAATGGATAACCGGATTGAAGAGTTGCGGGAAAAAACTGATTCACTCAGTTTTATTTCTGAAAGCTTTTACAAAACTTGTGAGGGTAGAGGATTTTCATCGCTTGAAGAATGGAAGACTGTTTGTCAGAGACTATGGCAGCTGGAAAGTATTGAATGGAAATATGTTAGGCCATTTGATATTCGAAGTGACGGAAATGGGCTGAATCTGATGTGTGGAACATGGCGTGGATGTGACGGTGTAAAAGAGATTTATTGCAGAATACGTAGTTAGTCTGGGACCTGATATGAGTAAGAGAAATAAAAATGAAAGCCATATTTTTCTCAAAGATTTTGATTATGAAAAATATCAGTTAGTGCTTCCTTACAGATTTTTGTTTGGAAGAAAACGTCAGCGGTTCATTTATTCGGAACTTGAGAAAATGCATCCGTGCTTTTCTAGTGAGTTTTGTTTTGATTCGAATATGCGCAAGGTTTCCAAAAAGGGGTTTGTGTCTGATGTGATGGTGATTCATAAAAACAAACTTGCTGAATATGAGGCTAAAAGAAGTTTGAGTGCTGTGGGGATGGGACGGATTACTGGGACAGGATTTTTTGTTAACTCATCCAGACATCATAGATTCTTTGTAAATGAAAAGTTGAAACGTGTGTTTGTGGCTGGCTGCTTTATAGTAGTTTCGGTTTTGAGTCTCTTTGTTATAGCTGGTTTTGTGAGACTTAATGGAAGAGCAAATAAAGAGAATTTGAAATCTTTTGCTTTTGATGGTGAACAGACAGTTCATGTAGCTGATGGTGTGGAAGAGAGTTTTGAAGTGCCTTGTGAGGTTTGTAAAACTTTCTTTAACTGCATAGGTTCTGCTGGTGGGAGAGTTCTGTCTTTTCGGTGGGAGATATTGAACGGTTATGAAATTCTAGAAGCGAAGCTAAAAGGCGTTTTTCCTGAACAACTGCAGTGGTTTGATATACCGGCTGTGAGTTATGAAGATGGGTTGCCTGTTATTCAGGTGAACCGTGTGGTATCTGTAGGTACAAAGAATCCTGTTTTGCAAAATGGTGCCGGGAGTGGCGGAATAAATGGTGGCAGTTTTAACCCGGAGTTTTACAAAAACATTCGAAGGGTACTTTCGGTAAACGAAGCTGTGCTGAAAGAAGAAAGGCTTGCTCCTTATTTAATTCGCTTTTCGTGCAATGAGAAGGTTATGGGAACTCTTTTGGCTGGTGTGGCTGGTTGTGTTGCGGATGCTGGGGAAGAAGTTTGTTCTATTAATATTATGGCGGCTGGAGGGAGTAGTGGAGGCGCAACTGCCCGGGATTTTGAGATTTCGATTGGTGTTGAGGGGGCGGCTCCGGCACCGGGTATTGATCTGGCGGTGGTTGTGGAGAACGCGGAACTTTTTGGTGAAATAAATAATCATCCAAAATCTGCTGGTTATATTGCCAAAGAAAAACTTCCTGAAAAAAACATAAGCCTTGAAAAATCAGAAGGTCAGAAAATCGGAGAAATAAAAACATCAGAGGGGAAGGTGATTGTCTTTTATAAAACAAGTGAAGGAAAAATCAAAAAGATTATGGAGGGTAACAAAAGTGAATGAACAAAAAAATAAAAAGCAGAGGTGTAATCAAATTTTAAGAATCAGCGTTTTTTCGTTATTTATTTCTGTGTTTTTTATATCATGCAAAACTCTTCCAAAATTCAAGGGACAGGCAGATTTATGTGGTCTTATTGTTGATGAAAATAATGCGCCTGTAAAAAACTTTGTAATCTATTGTAAAACTGATCTTGAAACTAATACGGCACTTACAGATGAAAGCGGAATGTTTGTGATTCATGGAGTTTCTTCGGATATCTATACAATTTCGGGAAAGAAAAAAAATTATGCAATGCTTGAGAATGAGGAATTTGTTTTTACGGACCGGAGCAAAATCTTTTGTTGTCAGGTGGAATCGATAGAAGGTGCTTTTAAAACGGTAGAGCAGTTTCTTCTCCGTGGCGAAAAGAAGAAGGCAGAAAAACTTTTGGATAGTTTATGGTACGACAAGAAAACTCCACAGGAAGCGGTCGTTTTAGTATACAGATTTTTTCTGACTGATAAAAACAAAGATAAAAAACGAATCACTTCTTCAATCCGAAAACTAGGGAAGATTGATGATGTGGACTATTCGCAATATGCAGATGCTCTGGAGGGACTTATTTATGAAGACTAAGTTTTATAAAAGCTTGTGTTGTTTTATGTTGCTTATATTTTCCGGTTGTTCAGCCTTTTCGCTGGAAAGAAGTCCTTACACTATCGAAGCCGGTTTTGTGATGGATGAGGAAGCAACGGTTTATAAAATCTGTGGCGTAGATCTTTCGTTTTATAATCAGGCGGCTGAGACTGTAAAAGAATTTGAAGTTGTTTTTTATCTTTTTGATTCAGATGGAGAGCCGGCTTATGAATGTCCGAATCGACTGGCCTTTTCTATAGAAAGAGAAATAGGTCCAGATGAGGATTTTTCTGTCTGCCTGAGTCTTGATTCCTATATGACCTTTGTTCCCCAGTCTTTACTGGAAATTGATTATTTATATGTGAGCAGAATAACTTATGCAGACGGTTCTATATGGGTGGATCCATATGGATTTGCTGCTTTTATGTGAGGTGAAAAATGAAAGAAGTTATGAAATTTAATTTAATATTTGTGAGTTTTTTTGTTTTAAATATGTGCGTATTATTTTCCACAGGTTGCAGTTTGCAGACAGAAAAAATCCGCATAATAGAAATCGAAAAAGAAGTCGAGCCAGCTATACAGCCAGAAAATCAAATTGAGCCGGAACCAGAATCTGAATCACAGAATGAGCCTGAAGTTGAAGCTGTTCAGGAACCAGAGCCTGAAAATGAAACACAACCCGTGTCTGAAACTGAGCCGGAAGAAATTCCAAATCTGGAAGTTGAAAAAGAACCTGAACCGGTGACAGAACCCGAGCCTGAGCCAGAACCAATACCTGACCCGATGCAGGAAATGCCAGATCCACCAAAACTTACTCTCGTAGTTTATATGGCTGCGGATAATGATCTGGAAAGTTATGCAATCCAAAATCTGAAAGCAATGGAACATGCAGATTTTGAAAAAATGAATGTGCTTGTGCTTTTAGACCGGTCAACTGGTTTTGATGAAACTAACGGTGACTGGACAGATACAAGATTATTCGAGCTTGTGCATGACGATACAGACAGCAATCTTATTGCTTCAAAAAGATTGTCATGCCCACCACTCGGCCTTTCAAATAAAATAGAAACAGAACTTGATATGGGAAATCCGAGCGTGTTGTGGAATCTTATGAATTTTGTCCGCAATAACTACGAGTCGGATAAATACGCTCTGATTATCTGGGGGCACGGAACAGGCTGGAGATATTCAAATTTAAGTAACAGCAGGGCTGTAGCAATCGATGACAGAAGTGGCTCTTATATGTCAGTTCATGATATGGGACGTGCATTAAGAAATCAGGGACTTTCTGTAATAGGATTTGATACATGCTTTGGTGGTGTGTTTGAAAATGTGTACGAGTTAAAAAATCATGCTGAATATACAGTGGCAAGCCCTGGTATTACCCCGTCCGGAGGCTGGGATTATACGAGTCTTCTGGAAGATCTTTCTCAAAGTTATTTTTCTTCAAAAGAAATTGCCCAGATAATGGCTGAAAGTTCACTTGTAAATTCTACAATTTTTTACAATCAAAAACTTTATTCCCTGATGACTGATATAGAGGAGTTTTCAAAAGCTCTTGCTACGACTATAAATAATTCTTCTGCAAGAAATACAGTCTATTCAAAATTTATTTCAACGAAGTCTTATTGTTACACACAATATCCATGTGATATGTATCTGGACATATATTCACTTGCAGCAAATTATAAAAGCAGTTCTGATAGTTCTCTTTCATCTGCGGCTAAGAAGCTGCAGAAAACTGTTAATTCTGCAGCCATAACAAGCAATTCAACAAATGCTGAAATTGGAATTCATTTTATACCTAAAAACGGACCAAATACTACGGCGGCCTATCATTCCATTGATTATATAAAAGATGTTGATAATTCGGATCAATGTCTGTTCATAAAAGAAAGTTTGTGGTGGGTACCAACAAAAAACGGAGAGTCTGGAAGTCTGCTGGATAAATTATTTTATGCAAGCTTTTAATGCTTTATCAGGGAGGAGTTTATGTTTATTAAGAAAAATTATAGAAAATTATTAATCTGTATTCTTATTTCGATGCTGTTTTATACAAATAAAGTTTTTGCAGTCTGGTATTCCGGTGGCAGTGGAAGTGATGTTCAGTCAAGCCTGACCGGAGGAGGTGGAGGTGATGAAAGTTCCAGTGGACCATCAACTTCTGATCAGTCGACTCAATCTGGGCCGACAGGACCGACCGGGCCAACAGCACCAACTTATCCTGATCCAACAGAGGATATGTCTGATAAAGAGTTGAATGAAATATCAGAAAAAGGCAATAAAGAACAAAGAGAAGAAGCTTCAAAAATTATTGCTCAGCGTGAACATCAAAGAAAAAATGAACAAATACGGGTGCAATCTAATGAAATAAATGACGAAGTTGATGAGGTCATTAAAGAGGAAGAACTTGTTCAGGAGCCTTCAGAGGATGCTGAAAGTCTAAATGAAGTATCTGCAGAAACAGGTGAAGATATTGAGCAGGCACAAGAAACTCAAGAAGATTCTATAAAACAGGTTTCAGATGAAAAATCTGAAAATATAATTGAAAACGAGAATGCTCTTGAGAAAGAAAAATCTCAGACAACTGGGGATCCCGTAAAAATAACGGAAGGTTCGTATGAGCAGAATGATATGGATTTCCATTTTTCTGGAACAATAGATTTTGCAATTACGAGACGTTATTCTTCCTCTGGATCTATCGTTTCAAGTTTTGGGTACGGGTGGACTTCAAATCTGGATGAGAGAATAATTCTTGGAACTTCTGTTCATCCTGATGAAATGAAGAAAAATCTTATTTCTTATTCCGATTATCTGAAAAATAAAATTGAAGAATATGAATTAAGACTGGCGCAAGGTTATAATGTATCAGATATATATCATGCTGAAGATGAATATAATGAAAGAATAAAAAGAACAAAAGCACAATTGGCAAAAACTTTAAAACTTTTTACTGAAACTAATATGCTGTACTTTTCTGCAATGTGGTATGAGGCCAAAAATGATGTTGCGGAAGTTCTTTCTAAAATTGAAGCTTTGCAGGTAAGATTGAATAGAAAGCTTCTTTATTATGAAGCAACTATATCTGACATTCAGAATCATCTGAATCGGCTGGAGGAATATAAAGATAAATATCAGAATAGTCTGCATCAGATTGAAGCTTATGAAGAAGAGTATGAGCTTTCTGTTGAACGGAAAAAAAGAAATAAAATTGCAAAGTTTTCCGGTATGCCATTATGGTATGAAGAAACAGGACTTGATACGCTTACATTAATTGATGAAAATGGCTATCCTCATCTTTTTAGAGAAAATGAAGGTAGTCACGGAAAATGGATGCCGGAAGATGACAAAAAGTATCTGGAAGTACATAGTGTAAATAATGGTTATGAGCTTATTCAAAAAGACGGTTTTACAAAAATTTATGATGAAAAGGGATTTATTATAAAAATAATAGACCGTAATAAAAATTATGTTCAGATAAAAAGAAAAGCTGATGAAAAAATACATGCAATTGAAACTTCTGGTTTTGAAAAGCTGGACTTTGAATATGACAAAAATGGGCAGTATGTAATTCAGATAACTAATACGCGGGCACCTGAAGAAAATGTAAAATATGTTTATAAAGGCAATAAGCTCATTAGCGTCAAGGATACTGATGGTGATTCTGTAAATATGGATTATGACGAACAGGGACGCCTTGTTGCATTAAGAAAAGCTGATGACAGTAAAACTATTTTTAATTATGGCGAAATGGATGCAGAAGGAAAACTGATTATAACAGCCACAATTAATGAAGAAGGATTTGCTGAACATTTTATTTATGACAAATTAAATCGTCAGACTGATTATATTGACCATGATAATAACAGATATTCTTACTGGTATGATGAAAAATATAGAACGGTAAAGGAGCTTCAGCCAGATGGAACCTTAATTCAGATGGAATATGATGATAAAGGTTTGCTTGTAAAAAAGAATATAAATGGTTCTGTAACCCGTTATAATTATGATGATGACGGAAATGTAATACTTGCAGATTATAATAATTCTCAGGAACGATGGAATTATAATAAGTTTGGACAGATTACCTTACATACAGGTCGGGATAATATAACAGAAGAGTTTATCCGGGATGAAAAAGGAAATCTTCTTGAATACCGGAAAGCGGGAAAGACTGTGTATAAGCAGCTTGTAAATTCAAAGGGACAAGTCGAACAATTAGAGGTTTATGAGAAAAAGCCTGTAATTACAATTTATGAATATGACAGGTATGGAAATATTACTTCAAAAACAACAGCGGGTGTCAAAACGGAATATACTTTTGATTCTCGGAATAGGGTTCGTAAAATAGTAAGAGCTGGAAAAGAGCAGGTTCAATATTCGTATGAAAAAGGTATAACAAAAGAGAAGTTCTATAATGGACTTGAGACTGAATACCTGACAAACGGACGTAAAGATATTACTAAAATTATTCAAAAAGATACTGTAACTGGCGAAGTTCATCAGAGACGAATCGAATATGATAAACGGCATCTTCCGATTTCCATATATGCCGGAAATGGAACTTTCGAAAAACTGATTCAAAGTAATCTTTATACTGCAGAAGGTAAACTTTCAGCAGAAATAAAATATGGTGAAGAGTGCTGGATCAGACTTTATGAATATAATGCTGGCCTGCTTTCCGAAGTAAAACAATTTATGGCTGAAAATATTGCAGATGTTCTGAATGCAAGGGGCAGTAGAAATTCTTTGAATGAGCTTTTGCTGTCTGCCGGGGAAAAAGTTTTTATTCAGAAATATGAATATAATTCTGAAGATCTGGTGAGCAATTCCGAGGAACTGGTTCATAATGATAATTTGCAGGAAAATCAAGTCTGGTACGAATATGATGATTTTAACCGAATTAAATCAAAAATAATCGGCCACACGAATACAAAAGAAAATGCGGTATATTTTCAAACTTTTGAATATTCTCCTGATGGCCGGCAATTGCTGGTAAAGGAAGGTGATAAATATGAAACAACTTTTTATCTTGATGCCTTTGGAAATGTGATAAAACAGGTTGATGGTAATACTAACGAACGTTCGTTTGTATATAATTATTTGAATCAACTGACGGAAAAATATGATGGTTATGGAAATAAAACTTCGTATTCTTATAATGTCCTGAATGAAGTAAAAACTATAGTATTTCCGGATGAGTCAAAAATAAACTGTGAGTACAATTATATGGGGCTTATAGTAAAAGTAACAGATGATTGTGGGATTCTCTACGCAGCGGATTACAATGAGTCTGGGCATTTAATTAAAGAGAAAAACAGGGCTGATTCAGAGCGAACATATAAATATGATTCAGCAGGACGGGTAATTGAAGTAAAATGCGGTAATGATATCGTGGAGACTTATTTATATGAAGATAACGGCCGCTCAGTAACTGTTCAGGATGGAAACGGAAATAATTATTTCTATAATTATGATTCACTTGGCAGATTAATAAGTGAACGTAATCGCTTAGGACTTATCCAATATTATTCATACGATGAAAACGGCCAGTTAAAATCAAAAATAAATTTTGATAATGGAGAAACAGTTATTTCGTATTCCTATGATAAGCTTGAAAAAGTCATTCATTTTTCTGATGGAAGTAAAAATAAATTTGTTTATGATGAACTTGGGAATCTGCTTGAAGCAGAAAATGCATCTGGAAAAATATGTTTTCAATATGACCAGGGTGGGCGTATAATATTACAGAAGGACGAAGCAACTGGTGACGAAGTTTATTTTCAATATGATAAAGCTGGAAACAGAACCAGACTGGAAAGCAATAATCGAAAGACTTCTTATTCGTATGGAAAAAACAATGAACTAAAAGAACTTTTTGATAGTAAACAAAGACTCAGTATTCAAGTGAGTTATGACACTAATGGAAGGGAAGTCTTGAGGTTATATGGGAACGGCGTAAAAGAAGAAACTCTCTATGATAAGGCTGGAAGAGTAATTGTAAAAACTCATAAATCTGCCAGAGGAGAACTGCTTTGGGGTGAAGGTTATATCTATGATTCAGATGGAAAGCGAAGTGCTGCTGTAGATTCTCAAGGGCGGGTTACCTTATATGAATATAATAATGCCGGACAGTTAGCTGAAGTATTTTATCCATATACAGATTCTCTGATTGAAAAAGTTAAAAAAGAACTTGAATTAAATGGACTATCAGTAAAGAACAATTCTGGTGAAAATCGGTTCCTTACAAGTTCTGAAAAATCTGCTTTAGTTTGGCTCTTAGAACAGATGCAGCCTGGCCTTGGATACATACTACCAAATCTTCAGACTTTCATAAAAGAAAAATATACATATGATAAAAATGGAAATCGCAAAACTAAAACTGTCGGCTCCAGTATTATAGAATATAATTATGATACAGAAAATTTTCTTGTTTCAAGCGGAAGTGCAGGCAGACCTTATGTAACCTATACCTATGATGCAATGGGAAATATGCTTTCGCAGAAGAGTAATCATAATTCCACTGAGTATAAATATAATGCACAGGGAAGACTTATTTCCTGTGAGACCTTTAACCATATTGGAAAAACATATAGTCAAACTTCTTATGAATATGATGCTCTTGGCAGGCGTATATTAATAAAGGATGTGAATGAACCTCCTCTCCGGACTATTTATGACGGGCTTTCCTTTGATATAATAAAGCAAAGTCCTGTCATGCAAAACGGAATGTTTACAGACAGCGGTGAAACTGGAATTCACTGGACAACGAATGGAACTCCTGATGGAGGTCGCTACCGTTATATTTCAGATGAAAATGATTCAGATGGAAATCGTTACTACAGTCTGGATGATACCTCATATAAAATCGTAAATAGTCGTTATAGAGGCGAGCGAACAGTAATCAGTTATAAGGAAAATCCTGTTGCTCAATTTACCAGTGACGGACAGGAATATTTTTCTACAGACCTGCTTGGTAGTGTTATCTGTATAACAGATGATTATGGAACATCAAAAGGAAAATTTACTTATGATGCATTCGGTGCTCGAGTTAATGTTAATTTTCCTGCTTCAGAAGATTTTGGCTATCTTGGAAAACAGCAGGATTTTACTTCTGAATTCTACAATTATGGTTATCGCGACTACGCTCCAGGACTTTCTCGTTTTACTACAATTGATCCGATTCGTGATGGTTATAACTGGTATGCCTATTGCAGTAATGACCCCGTAAACTTTAAGGATTGCTTTGGCTTGGATCAGATTGCTGTTTCTGGGGATAATCTGATGCAGGATAAGACTTGGAAAAGAACTAAGGTTAAAGGTTCAGATAATGAGTTTAGTTTATCAAGCTGTGCAATAATGGCTGTATCAGATGTCTTTGATGAATCCCCCATATATATAAATGATAATTTTGTAAAAAACGGGATAATAATCTGGAATGATGTTGCAGAGAAATATAATCAGACAGCAGAACGAAAGTTTACTTCTTTTACAAAAGATCTTTTTTTAAGTCAAGTAGATGATGCAGATAAAACTTATCAGACTCTTGTAAATGTAAACTACGACGATGCTAAGCATGACCATTGGGTTGGGGTAAAGGATGTAGTAACTATAAACAACAAAGATTATGTAGTTATAAATCCAACTTCCATAAATGATAAAATGACAACTTATGATGTCTGGAATTACTATGATGACAAACAGGGAGAAACTTATTATTCAGATAAAAGGTTGGAAAAAGGCTGGATTGTAGTCAAAGGAGAAATTCTGGTTCCTGTAAAAGAAACAAAGGGCTACTTAAATTTCATAGAAAATAAAAAGGAGAAATAATATGAAGAAAAACGTACTTTTGATATTTTTGATTTTGCTTTTTAATTCAAGCTTTATGATGGCTTTAGATTTAGTTAAGCTTGAGCCGCTGAAAGAAAAGGAGATTCTGCGTCTGGATTATCAGAAGAGTGTACTGAATATTGAAAAAATATCAGATACTGCTACAGAGATTTATTATACCTGCAAAAGTGAATGGGGAGCCTGGCAGATTTCTTCAGATAAACGAAAGGTTCTTATATATGAAAATGGGATGAGTGATTTATATCTTTTGGACGGAAATGATGGAACAATAACTTACAAAGGAAAATTTAATGAAACTGCTTTTCCAAGTGCAGACTTTAAATATCTCATTACTTCTATTTTAGTGCCTAAGGATAGAATGCGAAATCTTTTTGTATATGATATGGCAACAATGAAAGAACTATATAATTTTACATGGCTTTCTCAGAGAGAGCATTTCCTGTCAGAAGGTGTTTTTTTATTCCGTTTTTACAGATCTCTGGATCCAGGCTTTGATTTTGTCATTTATTCACTTGGAGAAGCAGGGGAGGCATTCGGTTATTCTCTGCTTAATGCTGAGACAAAAAATTTTTGTGAATATCTTTTTGAAAAACCTCAAATAGTTCCAAAACACAGTAATTACGAATGTGGCTGGGAATAAAAAAAACGACGAAGCATTTTTTACAAATTGCTTCGTCGCTTATATGCGAAAGTCTTTGACTTCTTATGGCTTAATTAGTCGAGACAAGCATCGAGATTCTTTGAAATCTCTTCTTTGTCGAGGTGACGGCCAATGATAACCATCTTAATCATGCGGTCGCCGACTTTTTCATCCCAGTCTTTTTTCATTTCTGGTTCTTCTGCAAGTACGCGTTTCTGTTCTGCTGGTGGGCAAGATGCGAGCCAGTTTCCAGAATATCCAGCCTGAATCTGGCGGCCTGAAGTTTCAAGAACGTATGCCATGTCATCTTCATCACTGAACCAGATTACACCCTTTGAACGAATAATGTTGCGTGGCCACTTAGAAGCAAACTCATCAAGCTTCTGGCGGTTGAATGGACGGCGGCGGTAGTAAACAAATGAACCGATTCCGTATTCGTCTTCACTTTCACCTTCGTGCTTGTGTTCATGGTGGTGATGGTGTCCGTGATGCTCGTGTTCGTCATGATCATCATCGTCGTCATCATCATGGTGGTGGTGACCTTCGTGCTCATGTTCTTCATGTTCGTGGTCGTGATGTTCATGCTCATCGTGATCATCATCATCGTCATCATCTTCGTGAGCATCGTGCTCTTCAAGAGCTTTTACCCAGCCTGCACTTGCATAAACTGTTTCAAAATCAAAGCGGTCAGTTCCAATAATTTCTTCTACAGGAACTTCACAGCGTGTAGTTTCAATTACCTTTACAGTTGGCTGAATCTTGTTGATTACAGCGCGAACCATTTTCATCTGTTCGTCGGTAACAAGGTCGCGTTTGTTTACAATAAGAGTAGAACAGAACTCAATCTGCTGAATCAAAAGAGATTCGATATCTTCTTCTTCAATTCCTTCTTTAAGGAGAGCTTTACCTTCATCAAACTCTTCTACAAGACGGCTTGCATCAACAACGCCAACTACGTTATCAAGCTTACCGATTTCGATTGTTTCGATTGCCTGAGCAATAGGCATTGGTTCACAAACACCGCTTGCTTCAATCATAATGTAGTCAAATTTTCCGGTTTTCATCAGATTTTCAATCTGAGTAACCATATCAGACTTAAGAGTACAGCAGATGCAGCCGTTTGTAAGAGGAACAAGGCTGCTTGAATCTTCAATTTTTGCTTCTTTAGAAATAAGGCGTTCGTCTACGTTTACTTCACCAATATCATTTACAATTACTGCTACTTTGTAGCCTTTCTGATTTGTAAGAACCCGGTTCAAAAGGGTAGTCTTTCCTGCACCAAGATAACCGCACAAAAGTGTAATAGGGATTTTCTTTGTTGACATCTAAATAACCTCACTATATATAGAATATAATAAAAAAAACGCTTAAAGTATACATTTTTCTATATGACAGTTTGAAAATGTGGTATAATTTTAAGAATGAGGCGCAAAAGAATCTGTCTTGTAACAATTTCACCAGAAAGTGAATATACAAGCCGTGTTATGAAAGGTGTGCTTTCTCAGTGTAAAGTTTATGGCTACGATGTTGTTGTAGTCACGGCTATGGTTTCTGTTTGCAATTATTATAAGAATTATCTTCAAGGCGAACTGAACATATACAATCTTATTAATTTTGAACTTTTTGATGGCTTCATAATTACTCCAATTCCAATGACAGAAGACCAGAATATGTTTCTTTACAATAAACTGGTCGAGTTTTTTAAGAAATGCACTAAACCGGTTATTTCGCTTGATAGGGAATTCGGGGCTTTTCCTGTTATTTACACGGATGATAAGACTCCTTTTAATAAAATTACCGAGCATTTAATAAGAGTTCATGGTTGCCGCGACTTCGATATTCTGGCTGGCCACGATGATTCGCAGCTTACAAATATGCGCCTTAATGGAATTCTTGAGGTTTTGAATGCAAATGATATTCCTATGGACGAAGATCGAATTTTCCATGGCGACTACTGGTATACGGGGGGCGAACGTCTTGCAAACCGCTACATTTCCGGAGAACTCGATCTGCCGGATGCAATAATCTGTCTTTCTGACCATATGGCGATTGGACTTATCAACCGGCTTAAGAAAAATAATATCAATGTTCCCGAAGATGTTATTGTTACCGGTTTTGGCGCGGTTCGGGAAGCGGCAACTAATACTCCTCCGGTAACTTCTTATGTACCGAATCATGCAAAAACAGGCGCAGAAGGTGTTAATTATCTTCGCTCTGTCATAGATGCTCAGGCAACAGTGCAGCCATATAAGGAAAATTTCAGAGAGTCTTTAAAAATTGGCGCTTCCTGCGGTTGTGAAGAAGATTTAAATTATACGAGAGCCCACTTTCTCGAAGAGCGTGACAATACAAAGTATAATTCAGATGACAAGCAAATCTGGAATAATATAAATATGACAATGCTGCAGGAAAGTTATATGGCAGAAAATCTTACTGCTGCAGAAGATCCTTTTTCTTGTCTTGGAAAGATTTATGAGTCAAAATATCTTATAAGACCTTATAAGCATTTTTATATCTGTCTTAATGAAGACTGGCTAAATACTGATGCTGATATAACAGAAGGTTATGCTGATAAAATAATGCTGGCAGTTTCTGCTGAAACTGATTCAAAACTTCACGGATGGAATAATCATGTTTTTATTGGCGAGGGTAAAGAAAAACTGTTTTCCCGTCGTGAAATGCTCCCTGCTTTTAATGAGGATAAGAAAGAGGCCTTTGAAGCCCCTCAGGTGTATTTTTTTACACCGATTCATTTTGGGAATATCGGCCTTGGCTATGCAGTTTTACAGAATGATTTGAGTGAGCAGGCAGGAATAGGCGAGGTTTACAGAAACTATCTTCGTAATATAAATAATGCTCTTGAAATGACCAGAGCAAAATATCGTTCAACCTATCTTTCTGAACATGATGCAATGACTGGCCTTAAAAATCGCCGTGGTATGGAGCATGCAATTGCAATTAAAATTGCCGAAGCCAGTGATGATGCCAAAATCTTCGCCATTGTAGCTGATATGGATGACCTGAAAAATCGAAATGATAAATACGGACATTCAGAAGGGGATAACGGAATCAATCTTGTTGCAAATGCAATCCGAAGCATTACAGATGACAACGAAATCTGTGTGCGTGGCGGGGGCGATGAGTTTCTTGTTCTTGGCGTCGGTGGATACACAGAAGCGCACATGCGGGAAAAAATCTCCAGATTCAAAGGCTATATAGAAACTGCAAATGAAAGTATGACAATTCCCGTAGAAGCCAGCATAGGCTATAGTCTTGAACCGCTTGATAAATCAGAAAATTTTCAAATTGTACTAGACAAAGCTGATGTAAAGATGTATGAAGACAAGCGTAGTAAAAAATCTGGAGTAAAAAAATGAAACGTGTCATAACTGTTCAGGATATATCTTGTGTTGGAAAGTGTTCGCTTACAGTGGCACTTCCTGTAATTTCTGCAATGGGAGTAGAAGCCTGTGTTCTTCCAACTGCTGTTCTTTCTACCCATACTGCATTTAAAGGCTTTACTTTCCGAGACCTTACGGCAGACATTTCAGCCATAACCAGTCACTGGAAGCAGGAAAAAATCGGTTTTGATGCAATTTATACAGGGTATCTCGGTTCCTTTGAGCAGATAGAACTTATGCATTCTCTGATTGCTGATTTTGGCGGTGGAAGTACTCGTGTAATTGTTGATCCTTGCATGGGTGATAACGGAGCTCTCTATTCTGGTTTTACTCCGGATTTTGCTAAGGCTATGGCAGTTCTTTGTTCAAAGGCAGACGTTATCGTGCCAAATCTTACAGAAGCAAGTTTTATGCTTGATGTCCCATATGTAGCTGCCGGATACACAAAAGAATACATAGAAGATTTAGTTCAAAAGCTTGCGGGGCTGGGGTCCCGACGGGTAGTGCTTAAGGGCGTTTCTTTTGATGATAAAAAAATCGGCATTGTATCTTATGATTCGCAAAATCAAAAAATCAGCTGGTACTTTCACGAAAGAATGCCTCAGAGTTTTCACGGTACTGGTGATATTTTTGCCAGCGTTCTGACTGGTGCTCTGGTTCGTGGTTTTGAACTTCAGGATGCCTGCCGTCTTGCTGCAGATTTTGTAGTAGAGGCAATTCGGGCTACCCTGAGTCATAAAGATTATAATTGGTATGGTGTAGACTTCGAATCTGCTATTCCATTCCTAGTAGAGCGGCTCAAATAAAATAACAACAAAATAAGAATTCTCTCAGTATTTTTTCTGTTACCTTTTCGCGTTTTTATAGTTATATTTTTAAAAGAACAGAAAACAGTTTTCATTCTTCATTTTAATTTTGAGGAGATACAAAAATGAAAAAACTACTAAAAGTATTTGCGGCAGCCGCAATGCTGCTTTTTATTTCTTCACAGGCCTTTGCAGACCCTCCAAAAAAAGG
>CAMNIU010000255.1 GCA_946540605.1 uncultured Treponema sp. | reverse complement strand
ACTGGATTCGAACCAGTGACCCACGCCTTAAAAGGGCGTTGCTCTACCTACTGAGCTAGTAGCCCATCCATTCTTGCGAATGTTTTAATAATATATACATTTTTGAGATTTGTGTCAATAGAATGATGATGTATTTATTAATTTTTTAATTATTTTTTTTGGGAATTTTTCGATTCTTCTGTTGTCTTTTTCATGATTTCGAGGAACTCTTTTTTAGGGATTGGACGGGAATAGTAGAAGCCCTGAAGAAAATCACAGCCTGAAGCGGTCAACCATTCTGCCTGCTCTGGAGTTTCAACACCTTCTGCAAGAACTGTCATTCCAATTGATTTTATCATTCTGATTGTTGCTTCGAGAGCCTTCTCTGCCCTCTTATCTGAAAAAGCAGCCCAGACAATGTATTTATCTATTTTGATCATTTTAAATGGAAGGTTCAGCATATAACTCATATTTGAATAACCAGAACCATAATCATCAAGAGAAAGCTCAAAGCCTGCAGCAGCCAGATCTTGCATATTTTTCAAAAGAATTTCAGGGGTATGGGCGGCGGCTGTTTCTGTAATCTCAAGATTGATTACAGAAGTCGGAACTTTATAAATACTTTGAATCTTCAAAATCTGTTCTGCCAGAATTTCCTGCATACATTGAGCTACAGAAAGGTTTATATCTATCTTTTTAATTCCATATTCTTCTATATCAATCTGAGAAAGATTCAGACAAACTGATTCAAAAACATATTCACCGATACG
Organism: uncultured Treponema sp.; assembly: GCA_946540605.1. Lineage (GTDB taxonomy): Bacteria > Spirochaetota > Spirochaetia > Treponematales > Treponemataceae > Treponema_D. The sequence continues at coordinate 6,525 of CAMNIU010000255.1, read as the reverse complement.
CAGGATTGCACCGGTCTTTTCTGCAATCGGGATAAAATCTTCCGGTGAAATAAAATGTCCCTGATCATCCTTTAAGCGTATCAATGCTTCGGCACCTATCAATTTTTGTTCTGCAGTAGACCAGATTGGCTGATAAAATACATCAAAACGATTTTCTGTGAGACCATTACGCAAAGCATGCTCAATATAAATTGTGCGGCGGCGGTATTTTAAATCGATTTCACTTGCAAAGACTACACTCTGACGATAACGTTCATCACTTGAAATCATATTTACTATATCAAGAATTTCTTCTGCTGTATTTGCATCTGAAGGACAATTTATTATACAAAGACGTATGTAAAGTTTTAATTCAACATTATCTCTTTCCCATGGCTTTTGAAAACGTTTATTTAAGGCAAATATGACATCATTAAGTTTTCGTTCATCGCAATCCCTTAAAATAATACAAAAACAGCCCTGCTGAAGACTAAACACATTGGCGTATGAAAAAATCTGCTTTAAGAAGGTTCCTACATCTTTGAGAAAGTTATTCATTTGATTTATGCCAAAAGTATTTGCAATGAACATAGTATCATCAATATACATAGCAATGCATGAAAACTTCTTATTCAATCCCAGATTATAGCGGAGGGTTCTGAATAGTGCGGTTTGATTAAGAGTATAAGTGGCTGTATCTAAAAGTTCCTCTGGTTTTTGTATGAAGAAAAAATAAACTAAAGTCACAAGGGACATTCCAAAGGATTCAATTAAAAGACCATATCTGAAAAGTTGAATCAGTGCAGTTGATGCTATTGCAATCACATAGAAATACAATATCTGCATTTTTGAATTTGGAATAAACTTATGGAAATAAACTACAATAGTAAAAGTAAGTACTATATAGAAGGCTTTTGTTATACAAAGAAAATAAAACCATATGTTATTCCCACGTAAATAGCCTTTTACAGGATCTAACGAAAAAACCAATACATATACATTTCTTAAAAGTGGTGTAAGCCAGATTAATAATATACATAGAAAATAAGGAATCAGCATGCTTACTTGAACAGCCCGGATTGTTTTTCTTTTCCACTTACCGTAAATATCAAAGGCCGAAAAAATATAAATAGAAAACAGGAGGCCAAATGTTGAATTTAATGTAAAATAAATGCATTCAACTATCCATAGACAATTCAAGGATACTGCGGCTACGTGTTCTTCCATATAACCTGCACCAAGTTCTGCAAAAGTAGCAAGAGTTATAACTGAAAGAATTATTAAGAAAACGATATTTTGAAATGTCGGCAGGCTCTTTTTCTGAAAATAGAAGAAAATTACAATTGCTTCAATAAATAGAGCCGCAACGGCATACTGATAAATCTGAGTCAAAAGTCTGTATTCCTTAACAAAATATTATAATCTACAAAATGAACGTGGTCAAACTTTTATATTGTTTTAATAACAGCTTTTTTCTATAATAGCGGCATGGCTTACAAAGTATTTATTGATGGAAAAGAAGGCACAACAGGCCTTAAGATTTTTGAGCGTTTTGAAAAGCGCAATGATATTGAAATTATTACTATTGATGATGACAAACGTAAAGATCCTGTAGAAAAGACAAAAATGATTAATGCTTCGGATTTTACGTTTTTGTGTTTACCAGATGCAGCAGCTATTGAATCTGCAGCTCTCTGTACAAATCCTAAAACACGTATAATTGATGCTTCTACAGCTCACCGTACTAATCCTGACTGGGCTTACGGTTTTCCGGAGCTTGGAGCTGATTTTAGAAAAAAAATTGAAGGGTCTAACCGCGTTGCAGTCCCTGGCTGCTATGCTTCGGGCTCTATTGCAATCTGTTACCCTCTTGTTAAAAGCGGTATAATGCCGGCTGATTACCCTGTAGTGATTCACGCTGTGAGCGGTTATTCGGGAGCTGGTAAAAAGGCAATTGCACAGTACGAAGCTGAAGGTCGTGATGTGAGTCTTGATTCTCCTCGCCTTTATGCTTTGACTCAGCAGCATAAGCATCTGCCAGAAATTAAGAAAATCAGCGGGCTGGACTTTGAGCCGATTTTTAATCCTTACGTTTGTGATTACTTTCAGGGCATGACTGTAACAGTGGGCTTACATGCGCGTCTGCTTGCAAAAAAAGTGACTGCACATGATGTATGGGAGATGTTTAAGGCTCACTACGAAGGCTGCCGCTTTGTGCAGGTTGCAGGCTTTATGGGAGAAGGCGTGCTGACAGAGCAGTTTATTCCTGCTAATACACTGGCGGGCACTAACAACATGCAGATTTTTGTTTATGGTAACGATGACCGCATTATGATTACAACACGCTTTGACAACCTTGGAAAAGGTGCCAGCGGTGCTGCCGTTCAGTGCATGAACATTATGATGGGAATCAGTGAAGACACTGGACTATAGAAAAATTCCTCACAGAGTTAAAGAGGACACAGAGTTTATTATTGGAGTTATAACTCCGTGCTCTCTGTGAACTCTGTGAGAAACTACTGAATCAAATTACGAGGATTATTATGTCTAAATACTGTAGTTTAACTTTTGACGATGGCCCAAACTTTGCCGGTGACAACACAATGAACAGGATGCTGGACATTCTGGAAAAACACGGAGTGGTTGCATCTTTCTTTTTGATTGCAAATAAAATCAATGCTGAAAACACTGCGGTTATTGAGCGGGCTATAAAAATGGGCTGCGACATCGAAAATCATACCTGGAGCCACCAGGATATGACAAAGCTTACACGCGAGCAGATGATTGAAGAGTACAACAAATGTGATGAAGCAATCATCAAAATTACTGGCAAAAAGCCTGTATTGTTCCGCCCTCCTTTCATCTGTGTAAATGATTTGATGCACGAAGTTATTCACGTGCCTTTTATATGCGGACACGGCTGCGAAGACTGGGTAAAGGAGCGCACTGTGGATGAGCGCTTTAAGCTTATGATGTCAAATGTTCAGGACGGCGTAATGTATCTGCTCCACGTGGATGATGGTAATGAAGCAACTCTTGAGCTTGTTGACCGCGCGATTCCGGTACTGAAAGCGCAGGGCTTTGAGTTTGTGACTGCGCCGAAGCTGTTTGAGATCAAGGGTGTAGAAATGAAAGACAACGGCCAGAACTGGACTGTCGTGTAAGGGTTAAAATGTGAAAAGTTCCGTCAAAATTGAAAGATTTTTAATTTTTGACGGAAGAAAACTCAGAATAATTTGAGATGCCTATTGCAAAGTTCCGTCAAAATTGGCGGAACTTTTATTTTTGACGGAAGTAAAACCAAATATATAGATGGAAAATCTGTGAAAATGAAGCCAGGGATAAAGAGTTCCGGAAAATATTCCGTCAAAAATGTGGATTGGCGGGCTTTTGACGGAACATTTTTGATTTTAGAAATCTGGGGAAATTGATTTTCTCCGTCAAATTAAAGAGAATTGCGGTTTTTGGCGGAGATCTCGGGGAATGGGATGCGAAGCCACACAAGGCCCGCCTGCGAGCCTGAATAAGCGACCGCAGGGAGCGCGCGTGAGGGATTGGAGCAGTTGCGAAGCAAGCCACTGGAGCGAGCTTGTTGAGAAGTCTCTATTTTTATCTGAACAATGAGTGACGGTGACTTCGACCTGATTCCCCACCTCTGCTTAGCGAGTGAAGCGGCTGACCGTTAGGGAACTGCGGAAAGCCCGGCCCGGAGAGCTGATTGAGGCGGCCCTGAGCCTGCGAAGGTGCCGGCGAAAGCAGCTCGGAGGGACACGCAAAAAAAATCACTTGAATCTCATAGTCAAAACATGGTATAAATATACAAAGGGAATGTATATTTATGCAAAACGATATTAAATTTATAGACGGCGGTGTTTGTGCTCCTCTGGGCTTCACCGCAAACGGTATGCTTTGCCACATTAAGGCGAGCAGAACTAAGAATGATACTGCGCTTGTTTATTCTGAAGTGCCATGTAATGCGGCCGGTGTTTTTACTCAGAACCGCGTGAAGGCTGAAAGTGTAAAGCTCACTCAGAAGCATCTGGCAGATGGCAAGGCTCAGGCTCTGATTGCAATTTCTGGTAACGCTAACTGCTGTACCGGCGCCCAGGGTGCTGAGAATGCACTTCGTATGGCTAAGGCTGCGGCCGGTCAGCTTGGAATTAAGGCTGAGGACGTAATTGTTTATTCTACCGGCGTTATTGGTGCTCAGCTGGATGTAACTAAGGTTGAAAATAACATTGAGACTCTCGCAAAGGGACTTTCGCGCGACGGTAATAAAGAGGCCCGCATTGCAATTATGACTACTGACACTCAGTTTAAGGAGTGCGCTGTTGAGTTTACAGTGGGCGGAAAAGTTTGTCACATGGGAACTATGTGTAAGGGCTCGGGCATGATTCACATTAACATGGGAACCATGCTTTCTATGATTACTACTGACTGCGCGATCAGTTCGGAGATGTTGAGTAGGGCGCTGCACGAATCTATTTTGGGCACTTATAATTGTGTGAGCGTGGATGGTGATACATCGACTAATGATTCGCTGACTGTGCTTGCTAACGGGCTTGCAGGCAATAAAGAAATTACAGGGCCTGGCGAAGATTATGACATCTTCCTTGCCGCTATGAATAAAATGAATCTTGTTATGGCGCGTAAGATTGCAGCTGACGGAGAGGGAGCCACACGCCTTGTTGAGTGTAATGTTCGAGGGGCTCGCTCGGTTGAAGCGGCTCGTGGCCTTGCTAAAGAAATCATCTGCTCTAGCCTCGTAAAGGCTGCTATGTTTGGCAGCGATGCTAACTTTGGCCGCTTCCTCTGTGCTATGGGTTACAGCGGAATTGAGTTTGACCCGGACAAGACCAGCATCTGGTTTACAAGTAACAAGGGCGCTAAACGCTATTTTGACAATTATGATGATTTTGAAGTTCACGGAAGTGACAGCGTTCAGGTTTATAAGGACGGAGTTCCTCTGGATTTTGATGAGCACCTCGCTAAGCAGATTATGAGTCAGGAAGCTGTTGAGATTCTCGTACAGTGCGGCGACGGTGACGCAAGCGGTACTGCCTGGGGCTGCGACCTCACTTATGATTATGTTAAGATTAATGGAGATTATCGTACCTAGGTTATAGGTGCTAGGTTTTAGGAGAAGGGGGAAGTCTCCCCCTCGCTCCAGCCCGCGTTGCGGTCTTACGCTACCCCCTCTGCGGGGACACCCCGCAACGCCCCGTTTTATGAAAAGAGGAATCAATATGAATAACGAAGAATTAACTACAGAACAGTGGTCTGAGGTTTTGGTTCAGGCCCTTCCATATTTTAAGCAGTGGTGCGGCAAGGTTGTCGTTGTAAAATACGGCGGAAACGCAATGCTTAACGAAGAACTCAAGCAGGCCGTAATGGAAGACATCGTTCTGCTGAACACTATAGGAATTAAGGTTGTACTGGTTCACGGCGGTGGCCCTGAAATTAACCACATGCTGGAACGCGTTGGAAAGGAAAGCAAGTTTATTGACGGCCTTCGCTACACTGATGAAGAAACTATGGAAATTGTTCAGATGGTTTTGACTGGTAAGCTGAACAAGGATATTGTTGGAATTCTTTTGCAGAAAGGTGGCCGCGCAGTAGGTCTCTCTGGTGTTGACTCTGGTCTCCTCCGCGCTGTAAAAACTGAAAAAGATTTAGGCTTTGTTGGTGAGGTAACTGAGGTTCATCCAGAGATTCTCACTTCCCTCTTAGACGAAGGCTTTATCCCGGTTGTTTCCACTGTTGCTCTTGGTGAGCAGGATGATTACGCACGTTATAATATTAATGCCGATACTGCTGCTGCAAAAATTGCAGTGGCCTTGCACGCTGAAAAGTTTGTTCAGCTTACTAATGTTGCAGGCATTCTTCGTAATATCGATGATCCGTCGACCCTTATCAAGAGAATTGAACGCACAGCTATTGGCTCTCTTAAGGCAACTGGTGTTATTGGTGGCGGTATGATTCCAAAGATTGAATGCTGTGAAATTGCACTCAAGGGCGGAGTTCCACGCACACATATTATCGACGGCCGTGTACCTCACTCACTGCTGATTGAAATGTTCAGCGATAGAGGTATAGGAACAATGATTTATTAGTGCGAGTTTGCGCAGCAAACTCGTTAGTACAATTGCGAAAGCAATTGTAGGACAGGTATTGGAACAATGATTTATTAATAGATTGCTTCATCGCTGCGCTCCTCGCAATGACGTTTTTCACTGCGCTCCTCGCAATGACGTTTTTTTCGTTGGGTTCTGCGCGATGACAAAGTAAAAAAAAGAAGGTAAAAATGTTTGAGGCTTACATGAAAAAAGAGATTCAGAAATTTGAAGAAATGTGTCTGAACGGACATGTGGCCTTGAACACACTTCTTTATGACGGCTGGCTTCTGAAATTTTCAGAAGGTTATACAGGCCGTGCGAACTCGGTAAGTGTATTCTACCCTTCTTCCAAACCAATTACAGAAAAAGTAGCTTACTGTGAAGAGTTGTATAAAAAGCAGGGCTTACCTTGTCAGTTCAAACTAACAGA
>CAMNIU010000254.1 GCA_946540605.1 uncultured Treponema sp. | reverse complement strand
TACGGCGGAAAGATTCCTAACTCTGTAGGTATTCCAGAAGAACAGCTCCGCAAGGCTGCTAAATCTGCAGTTTGCAAAATCAACGTAGACTCAGACGGACGTCTTGCTATGACAGCTGCTATCCGTAAGCACCTTGTTGAGCATCCAGAGGACTTCGACCCACGTCAGTACCTCACAGACGCTCGTGCAGAACTCGTAAAGATGTATGCAGACAAGAATAGAAATGTCTTTGGATCTGCAGGACACGCTTTAGACTAACCTAAAATCGAAGAACCGTTAAAAAGCAAGCCGCAAGGGTTGCTTTAGGTTCATCGAAAGAACGGTTCAGAGGCGAGCCGGCGAGCCGGCGAACCGACTCACTTTGACGTAATTAAATAAAAAAGACTTCGTTCCTTAAAACGAAGTCTTTTTTTTATGCCATAATACTCATTGCGAGGCTAAAAGCCGAAGCAATCTATTTTACCGTCAGCACACCAAATCTGCTGAGAATAAATAAAACAGGAAGCAGCGCACTGTACACCGCACTTAGTACCAGTACAAGCAGATAATTCATATCAAGTATATACATTCCTTCAAGAAGAGATGGAATTACAACACTTATAAGACCTATAAAAATCCATATAACTGCAAATAGAATCTTCTTATTTTTCAACGTCTTTTCAATATGTTTTGCACTAAGCCCTAATGAAAATATCATTACCACAAAAATCACAGGCTTTACAAAAAGCGGGAAGCTTGTGTACAAGCCTTCTGAAGTAGAAATGATTGTATAAGGCAGGTACAGCATATAAAAAGAAATTAAAAGCGGGAAAAAAGCCTCTACCTTATATGAAATACTGTCTTTTGACCAGGCAAAAAAGATTCCATATAAAAGAACTACAGGCAGTAAAGTCTGGCGCACCAGTAAATACAGCACGTTGCTTTTGAAAGAATACGGAATGATTCTGTGCGAGTATAAAAAGAACGCTTTAAAACCACAAACCAGAATGGCAGCTACCAGGCCTGTAAAAATCACAGGGATTAAATGTGAGTCCTTTTTATAAAAACACCAGGCTGCAAGAATAAGCGGAAGCAGTAATAACATAAATAAATACATAATAAAAAAATACAGTTTAGAGCAGGTTTAATCAACCTTACTTTGCGCGAATACGCATAATGCTCGCCCTGCCCTCCACAGTAATTTTTTCGCCGGGTTTTACAGCATAGATATCTTCTGCTAAAAGTTTCTGCCCAATTTTATCACCAGGCCCACGAATTACAGCTTTATCTTCACTAAGAACATACAAAAGCTGAATATCTGCAGTACCATTATCATCACCAGAGCAATACATACTCCAGCCGCCTTTAACATCAATACGTTCAAGTGAAAAATATTTACAGTCAAACTCTCCAGGGAATGGAGCAACCGGCTGCATTTCTTCACGCTTAATAACTGCAAGTCCTTTTTCTATATGAACTTCGCGTCCACGTCCCCAGTCATAAAGACGGTAAGTAAGATCACAGGACTGCTGAACTTCCATAAGACGAAGTCCACCGCCAATTGCATGAACAGTTCCGGCTGGAATATAAATAAAATCTCCAGCTTTTACCTTTACAAACTCAAGATACTGTTCAAGAGTATTATCTGTAATTGCTTTTGCAAGAACTTCGTTTGAAAATCCTTCTTTGATTCCATAAACAAGCTTTGCATCCGGTGCGGCATCCAGAACATACCAGCATTCCGTTTTACCGCGGTTACCTTTTCCTTCAAGTTTTACAGCCCAGTCATCATCAGGGTGCACCTGAATGGAAAGAGTATCATTTGCCTGAATAACCTTCACTAAAAGCGGATATTCGCCACCGCAGAACTCTTTAAAATCGTCCTGACAGCCATTAGGATGAGTAGAAGCAATCCAGAGCTCATAGCCCCAGATTTTATCTGATTTTATTGGATTTAGTTTTAACATAATTATGAACCTTGTCATTGCGAGCGTAGCGAAGCAATCCATATTTTAGATTGCCACGTCGCTCTGCTCCTCGCAATGACAGACTATCTTTCCCAAAGTTTCTCTGGGTAATAGCCTTCACGTATTTTCTTTGCAATTTCGTCTTTTACAAGCTGGCGGTCTTCCGGATATGTCATACCAAACCAGGTTTCAGAAGAATTAAAGAACTTAATGATTCCCTTTCCATGAGCAATAATATCACTTGCTGAAACAGGAAGAAGAGCTTCTGCCTTAGGAGCCTTAGAATTATTTGCAATAAAGTTATCCCAGTAAACATGGAATTCTTCGAAAGCTTTTGGTGTAAAGCCGAACAGGTTCATACTAACCCATTCTTTACCAGTAAGAATTTTCTTCTCTCCATCTGGCATTTCGCTGATTACCTGATCATTTTCACCATAGTAAATCTTAAGGTTTTCTACAATTGATTCAAGCTGATCATCTTTTACAGTACAAACACCGCGGCTTACTGAACCAGAACGGCTCATTGTATTTCCAAGAACATAACCAACCATTGCATGTTCAGTACAGTCATTACCAATTGATGAAAGATACTTGCCAAGAACTTCAAAAGCCTGTCGGCCATAATAATCATCAGAATTGATTACTGCAAATGGTGTTTTTATAGCCTGCTCAGCACAAAGAACTGCATGAGTTGTTCCCCATGGCTTTTCGCGGCCTTCGCTGTCTTTAAGCTGCTGTGGAGTCAAAAGACTTTCATGCTGCTGGAATACATATTCTGCATCACAGTTACGGGCAATGCGGTCAAAAAGTCTTTCACGGAAAGCCTGTTCTATATCCTTACGGATAATAAAAACAACTTTTCCAAATCCGCTTTTCATTGCATCATAAGTTGCAAAGTCCAAAAGACATTCATCATGAAGTCCTACTCCGTCTATCTGTTTTACTCCACCATAACGGCTGCCCATTCCGGCTGCGAGAACTAATAATGTTGGTTTCATTTTTTTCCTCTAGTTAAGCAATAATAGTCTCAAGGGCAAGTTTCATCATGTCCTTGAAGGTTGTCTGTCTTTCTTCAGCTGTTGTGGCTGTTCCTTTTAAAATATGGTCACTAACAGTAAGAATAGTAAGAGCCTTTCTATTGAATTCGGCTGCCAAAGTATACAGTTCGGCAGATTCCATTTCAATACCTTTTGCTCCATACTTTTTCCAGAGCTTCCAGTTTTCGTTATCATCATAGAAACGATCGCTTGATACACACTGTCCGACAACAGTCTTCAAGCCCAATTCCTTTGCCTTATTATATGCAGTGTATAAAAGCTCAAAATCTGGAACAGGTGCATAATGAAGCATTCCAAATCTCTGATTCTGGAGGCAAGAGTCTGTACAAGCTCCGTTTGCAAGAATTACATCACGAAGTTCAACGTCTTCACTAACAGCCCCGCAGGTTCCAACGCGGATTGCCTTCTGAACTCCATAACAGTCAAAAAGTTCATGAACATAGATTGAAAGTGATGGCTGTCCCATACCGGTTCCCTGAACAGAAACCTTTACACCTTTGTATGTACCGGTAAAGCCCAGCATACCGCGAACTTCGTTATAACATACCGGATTTTCAAGAAAATTCTCGGCGATAAATTTTGCCCTTAAAGGGTCACCTGGAAGCAGGATTTTATCTGCGATTGCTCCTTCTGGAGCGTTAATATGTGTACTCATATCTTTATTATAATTGAAAAATAAAATAAAGCAAATAGTTACAAATAATCTCCATGAAAGAGAAAATGGGTATCGGCCAACGGGGATGATGTTGTCCGATACCCATTTTCTCTTTCATGGAGTCAAGTTTTCCTTTTTATTTTTCAGGTATAATAAATTCCAACGGGATGATGTTGTCTGATACCCTTTTTCTCTGTTCTGGAGTTAAGTGGGCTTTTTATTTTTCAGTTATAATAATTCACAACGGGATGTAGTCTTCCTTCTATTTTCTGTTATAGGAATAATATGCCAAAGACTGCACCTAAGACAATCACTAAGATTGGGTGAGCTTTTACCTTAAATAAAAGGAAGGTAAATACTGCGTAGCCGGCTATTGGGATTGGGTTGAAGAGTTGTTTCCAGCCTTCTAGTGTAGCAAGAACGCTCGGGGATTCCGGGGGATTTATCAGGGTGAACATGATTACCTGAATAACAGGTACAAGAATCAGGCCGGTAGTTACAGGGCGCAAAAATGCTAAGGAACCTTTTACATATGGATTATCATTAAAACTCTTTAAGAAACGGGCAATAATCAGAATAATTATGATTGACGGAAGCACCTGTGCCCCTGTTACTACAAGAGCACCTGGAACACCATAAAGTTCATAGCCAATATAAGTAGCCATATTTATTCCGATAGGTCCCGGCGTACTCTCTGATATTGCTATCATATTGTAAAATTGCTCCTGGGAAATCAGACCTGCAGAAACTATAGACTGCTGCATAAGAGTGATGGCAACCTGGCCACCACCAATTGTAAAAAGGCCGATATAGAAGAATGTAAACGCAAGCTGTAAAAGAGACATTATTCAGCCTCCTTTGAATCTGCATTGCCAGAAACCTCTGTAGTTTTAGAAATATCACGTGTATTTTTTTTCTGTCTGTACAGAGTAAGCAGACAGCCGATTATAAGTGCTGAAAGAATAATCCATACAGACTGAACCTTAAAGAAATAAATCAGGGCAAAGGCAAGCAGCATAAACAGTGCATTCCAGATATTTTTGATAGTCTTTTTAGAAAACTTTACGATAACACTTGTAAGCAGAGCCGCAACAGCAACATTTATTCCTTTCAAGGCTTTTTGAGCTAAAGGATATTTATCTACAGAACTGATTGCACCAGCTAACAGCATAATGATTACCCAGGAAGGAGTTACAACACCAAGTGTACCAACAATTCCGCCAAACCAGCCAAGCCGTTTATAACCTACAAAGGTTGAAACATTTACCGCAATAATTCCAGGTGTACTCTGCCCTATGGCAAAATAATCAATAAGTTCTTCTTCTGTTACCCAGCCTCGTTTTTCTATAAGTTCGCGCTGCATAATCGGCATCATTGCAAGCCCGCCGCCAAATGTAAAGGTTCCTATTTTTACAAATGCTAAATACAGATTCAGGAACTCTTTCAGTTTATTTTTCATTTCTGTCCTCTAAGAATTTATTGCTTATAGAAAGCTGAACACACGTCCCCTTAGGTTTATTTTGTTTTATAACAAAGGCTGCCCCAATCTGATTTGCCCTATACTGCATGGAGTTCAAACCAAGACCTTTGCTTTTATCTTCAGTATTATTCACAAAACCTACTCCATCATCAATTACCTGGACAACTGTTTTTTTTGCCTCCATTCTGACACTAACCTGTACATTTTCAGCTTGAGAATGCTTCATTATGTTATGCAGTGCTTCCTGAATGATTCTGAATATATTAAGCTTTTGAGTTTTGTCAAAATGAATGCCTTTAGGAACTGCCCATTCATAGTTACATTTAATGCCAGATTGCGCTGAAAAGGAATCACAAAGATTGCTCAAACTATGGTTCATACCAAGGCTTTCAAGTTCAACAGGATATGAGTTATGAGCATACTGTCTTGTTGTCTGCAATGTCTCACCAATTAACTGCGCAAGTTCAAGCATTTGATTTTTTTCTACAGGCTCACTTTGATTTGAATAGCTTCGGCAAAGCATAGAAATACCTGCAAGTCGCTGACAAATATCATCATGCAAATCATTACTAAACCGTTGTCGTTCCAGTTCACTGATTTTTAAAATCTCGGCTTCTACTTCCATACGACGATTATTTGCCTCTACAAGTTCTTTTGTACGTTCATTAACTTCTCTTTCAAGAAATTCAGAACGTTTACGTCTTTCATCTGCAATTGTAATACGGTTTAATCCATGAGCAATATTTATTGCAATTGAACTGACATATGGAAGTACGTTTTCATTTGCCTCATAAAAAATGCAGCCGATTAATTCATTACCAGCATAAAGATACTTCAAAATCATTGAAGGCTTAGTTGTCGGATCAATTTCATAAAAACGACGGTAAAATTGTCCAAGTGGCATTTTCATTTCACGATCAAACTCATAACATTCATTTCCGCTGCGACGAACAAAAAGCGGATCTATCGGAATATTTTTTGAATGCGGTCCCTTTATACTATCACTCGAAAAACGCAGTATACAAAAATTATTAAGACCAAGCTGATTCAGGTTTTCCCTTACAACATATTTTAATGCACCAAGAGTCTCTCCATAATTCAAATCCTGTCCAATGTGACTTACCATTCTAAGCAGGGTTTCAGACTGAACATAATTTGCCTGCATGGCACGGAATTGCTCCTCATCAGAAGCAAAATCATCCTTACCACCTTTACAACCACAGGATTTTCTGAATACCACTCTTGATTCAATAAATACTTCAGCAGGAAGTTTTTTCCCAGAAACAAGTTCTTTTATTAATTCAAGGGATTTTTCTCCAATTTCATTCAAAGGCTGATGAACAGTAGTTAGAGACGGAATTTCAAAACGGGCCTGAGGAATATCATCAAACCCTGTTACTGCACATTCCTTAATTTTCAAATCTGTACAGTGAATTTTGAAGTATTTGTACACACCAATTGCCATATTATCATTTGCGCAGACAACTACATCGGGAAGTTTTTTAGTTTCGTTCATGTATTCGCCCATTGCACGAATTGCAGCAACTTCAGTAAAGTAACCTCGTTTTAGCGTATACTGCAAATCTGAAAACCAGGGACGATAAGCCTCCATGGTTTTAATAAAAATCTGCTCACGGACTTCTGCATCAGGATGATCTTCGGCACCACTGATAAAAAGAAATTTTCTATAATTATGTGTAAGAATCAGATGCTCAACGAGCTGTTTCATGGAATCTTCGGTTTCAATAAGAACGGAAGGAATACCTTCTATTTTTTGTCCAACAGAGATTACAGGTAATTTTCCCCATATTCTTTCTACATCTGCTTTAGTAACAAATTCCGCATTACCGGTAATAACAGAAGTAACTAAGATGATTCCATCAAGATCAAAATATTCCTTATTGGGAAAGCGTGATACCGGCTCGTCTTCTGTAATACGAGAGTTTTCCTGCTGAAAACATACAAGTTCAACTCCAAGTTCCTGAGCCTTTTGAACAATACCTTTATAAACCGAAATCTGATACTCTTCATCAAGAATATTTAAAACAACTCCAATTCTCATAGAATTTTATTATACATTTATTTTAAAAAATATGATATTATATAATTATGAGTTGTAATGTAATTATTATTGATGACCATCCTCTTTTTAGTCGTGGTCTTTCACAGCTGATTGAAACACAGAGAGACTACAAAGTAATTGGAATGGCAAAGAACAGAAATGAAGCCCTAACCCTTCTGGATAACACAAAACCTGATCTTGCCATTGTAGATTTGAATCTGGGACAGGAAGATGGACTTGAACTGATTAAAGACATCATAGTAATTCATCCGCAGACAAAGATTCTTGTTCTTTCAATGCATGACGAACGCTTTTATGCAGAACGCGCAATTAAGGCCGGTGCTAAAGGTTATATCATGAAAGAAGAAGCTGAATCACAGGTAATCAACGCCATTAAAACTGTAAACAATGGTGAAATCTACCTTAGTGAAAATGAAAAGGCAAGAATCAAAGAATTGTCACAGGGCACTACTTCTGACAGCGGCCATTTTGATTCCATCAGCACACTTTCTGACCGACAGCTTCAGATTTTCACTCTTGTTGGTAAAGGACTCGGTACTGTAGAAATTGCCAAAAAACTTAATCTTAGCATTAAGACAATAGATACTCATAAAGAAAACATTAAGGCAAAACTTCATTGCGCCTCATCTGCCGAACTCCGCCAGATGGCAATTGAATGGACAAATAAGGCTGTATAATTTTTTATGAAACTATTTATTTATTCTTTGCAAAGAGAAATAAGTCAAATAATTTCAGACCATCTTTCAGATAACGGACATTTGTGTTTTATTTTCGACACAATGTCCGATCTTTCAGATTCCATCAGAAACATGAAACTTCTGCCAGATCTTTTGATTCTAGATTATCTCACTTTTAATCATGACATTTTTAATGTTTATGATTATATGGATCATTTAAATATTAAGGTTCCATTAGTTTTTTATAATGATCCGTGTCTGCTGCGTTCTACAAGGGCTCTCCACTGGAAAACACAACTGGAACTTACTCAGCCAAGATATCCTGAAAAAGATTTTTCATTATACGAACCTTTACTTCAAGAACTTGAAAATCTTATAGAAGCAAAAGAACTCAGACCTTACATTTCTTTATTACAGCCGCCACAGAAAGTTCCTGCTTCGCTTATACGTGAAAAATATACGCTGCAATATCTTAAGGAAAATCAGGATGACTGTATTATAAATTTTAAGGAAAGAACAAAACTTCCGGGTAATTTATTTTTTCTTCTTTCAATTCTGCAGGAATATAAGAATCTGGAACTGTCATATAACGACATTGCAGAAATTTATGAAAAGAAAGGCCGTCATATTACAAAGGAATCTTTAAAAGTATTGATGAGTAAACTCAAAAAGATTATTCATCAGGATAAGGAATGCAATTTTCTTATTTATCATGATAGAGACAGATACCGTTTTGTAAGATTCAAGGTATAAAAAAAGCGACGGTATTAAAGTAACCGTCGCTTTTTACAAGTCGGCAAGCGCAGCTTGCCTCTAAGGCTTTATAACTTACTGAAGAACCTTAGCAATGCGCTCAAGAACCTTCTTGCGGTCAAGAGGCTTAATGATATAGCTCTTTGCACCTGTCATGAGAGACTTCTTTACAAGTTCCTCTTTACCAAGAGCAGAAACCATTACAACCTTTGCATTCTTATCAAAAGCCATAATCTGTTCAAGAGCAGTAATACCATCCATCTTTGGCATTGTAATATCCATTGTAACAAGGTCTACATTTGGGCAGAGTTCCTTGTATTTATCTACACCTTCTTTTCCATCAGCGGCAGTTGCAATAATCTCATAACCTTCGCTAGAAAGAATCTGTCCAAGCTGCTTTGCAACGAACATAGAGTCATCAACAACTAATACTCTGAAGGATGTTCCGTCGTCTTTTCTGCCCTCAGGAGGACGCTCATTGATTGTTGGAAAATCGTTTGTTGTTTTCATGTTCTTACTCCTTTAGAATATTTTATGCACG
>CAMNIU010000253.1 GCA_946540605.1 uncultured Treponema sp. | reverse complement strand
GATGCTTGCTGATGCTATCGAAAAGGTAGGAAAAGACGGTGTTATCACTGTAGAAGAATCAAAGAACATGGAAATGACTGTTGATACTGTTGAAGGTATGCAGTTTGACCGCGGATACATTTCTTCTTACTTTGTAACAGACCGTGAGCGTATGGAAGCTGATTTTGATGACGCTTACGTTTTGATTTACGACAAAAAGATTTCTGCAATGAAGGATCTTCTTCCAATTCTTGAGAAGGTAGCAAACGCTGGTAAGTCTCTGGTAATCATCTGTGAAGATGTTGAAGGTGAAGCTCTTACAACTCTCGTTTTGAACACAATCCGTGGAACAATCAAAGTTTGTGCTGTAAAGGCTCCTGGCTTTGGTGACCGCAGAAAGGATATGCTCCAGGATATCGCTATTTTGACTGGAGCTACTGTAGTTTCTGAAGAAGTTGGACTTAAACTTGAAACTTGCGGAACTGAAGTTCTTGGTAAGGCTAAGTCTATTAAGATTGACAAGGACAACACAACAATCGTTGGTGGTGCCGGAGCTTCTAAGGCAATCAAAGACCGTGTTGCAGAAATCAAGACTGCTATCGAAAAGTCTACATCATCTTATGATAAGGAACAGCTCCAGAAGAGACTTGCTAAGCTCGCTGGTGGTGTTGCTGTAATCAACGTTGGTGCTAACACAGAAACAGAAATGAAGGAAATGAAGTTCCGCGTAGAAGATACAATCGCCGCTACACGTGCTGCTCTTGAAGAAGGTATTGTTTCTGGTGGTGGACTTGCTTTGATTGAAGCTTCTAAGGCTTTGAACGAAATCCCTGCTGACCTTACAGAAGATGAAAAGGTTGGATTTAAAATTGTACGCCGCGCTCTCGAAGAGCCAATGCGTCAGATTGCAGAAAACGCTGGTCTTGACGGAAGCGTAATTGCTGAACGTGCTAAATCAGAAAAGAAAGGTGTTGGTTACAATGCCCGCACTGGTGAATGGGTAAATATGCTTGAGGCCGGAATTATCGACCCAGCTAAGGTTACTTGTTCAGCTTTGAAGAATGCTGCATCTGTTGCAGGAACTCTCCTCACAACTGAGTGTGCTATTACTGATATTCCAGAGCCTAAGGCACCTGCTGCACCGGCTCCTGATATGGGTGGTATGTACTAATAGATTGCTTCGCTGCGCTCGCAATGACGAGAGCGTTAACGACAAATTTTAATACCAACAGAAATCAGCATACCTTGTGCGTTCTGGTCGCTTATGAGACCGCCCACAGGTATGCTGATTTGCATTACGGGGCCTGCACGGAGGTTTGAAGTAAGGTTATAAAGCCAGCTTCCGCCAGCCGTAAAATAAAACCATCTTGCACCATTCCAGAACCAGGAATTAATGGCAGAAACATCTTCTCCGGCTGTTCCAAGCCAACCAGAATCAGATTCTTTTACACCTGGAGATAATAAGCCGAATCTCATCAAAATAGCTGGCCCTGTCCACACTTGAAAGCGGCTGTTACTCAAAAAGAAAGAAAACACTACTGGAATATTAAGCATGAACGAGAGTGTTGTTGTTGTACGGTTTTCTATTTCGGCAGGAACGGCTTTACCATCATAAAGAAGATGCTGCATCATAAAAAAACTTAGAGTAGGCTGTACTGCGATTTTTGAATAGTTGGGCCAGATAATACCAAAAGAAATAGGATAAACAATAGGTGATGGTGCACTTACAAGAGTGCTTTCAGTATTCAGGTAAAGTGCAGGTTCAAATTGAAGGACAAAATCAAAGGGTAGGGGGGCTGTCGATGGTGAAAATGGACTTTCTTCCTGTATATCAGCTTCCTGCGCATAAATTGCCGAGAAAAATAAAGCTGCTGCCAGAATTAAAAGAGTTCTCTTCACTCCGCGCCCCTATATCAATCTGCTGTAGAGAGTGCGGTCCAGATTTACCTGAAGGAACCCGGCGCGCCCGGTTTTATAGAAAGTAGATTCTTCCCACGCTGCGTACAGAGTCGTGCCGGAAATAACAAAATCAGAGTAAACATAACCCACAGGCAGCTTAGGTAAACGAATTGCTACGGGCATGCCGCTTCTTAAAATGTGACGTCCCGGCAACGCGCCTTCCAAAAACAAAGTACCATCTTCAAAAAGTGCCGCGCTCCAATTTTGCGAAAGAATTGCCGAGGCATGGAGTTCTTTTTCTTTGCTGTTACGAACTGTATTTTCGTAAATCCGTGGCGAAAATCCGCCTGCATTTTTAACGGTAATTTCAAAAGGAAGTTTTGTGTCAAATCCGGCAAGAAGTTTTTTTATTCTATCCGGTGCATCCTTGTAAGCAATCTGTCTCTTGCATTCACGGAAAAAATCAACATCAGTTTCTTCTACTAAAATTGACTCATTTGCAGTAGACGGTGAAATTGCAAGCAGAGGAATTTTTGGCTTAAACTTTATGTAAGAAAATTCATTTTTAATGTCAGAAATTGTTTTAACACTGCAACACCATTCACGGCCGTTCCAGTAAAAATCTGTAACTTCTGAATTCTTTTTCGAAGTAATATTATTCGAATTTATAAGTGGATAAGAAATTTTTGCAGTTGAATCAAACTGAACCAGAAACAGGTGAGCTGAATCATCATTTTTATAATTCGGGTCTACAATTGTATCATTAAAAAAGGAACTTTTATAAACAGAAAACAGGGGAATATTTCCCATAAAAACAAGGTTTCCGGCTGTTCGGTCGTTAAAAAGAGTTACGTCTGGCGAAAGAAAAATTTCATCACCATTAAATTTAAGAACTCCAAGTCTGTTTACAATTGCAAAGGCTGTAATATTATCATTTGTTTCCGCTGAATTATTTGCAGAAGAGATGCGCAGCGTTTCAGTCCATGGTTTTTGTGCCTGCGCTGGTGCATGCTGAGGCTTGTCTATTTGATTAAAGGTAAGGTTTGTAAAATAATACCAGGAATGATTTTTCTTTGTGATTTCAACAGAAACTGCATTTTGTGCAGGGATATTTGCATTCTGTGGGCTTTTTTTACAACCTGCGATGCACAATGGGAATACTGCTGATAAAAGAACACACTTAAGTTTATTCATATCTCTTCCTTATATATCGGTATATAAATATACTCCATATGAATATTTTTTGCACTTAAATATGTAATAAAAATGCCAAATTCTTTTATATCAGAAAGCAGCATTGGAAAGTCTTTTTTGATGGTGATTTGTCCGGTTTGTGCGATTTTTTGATTTTCCGGAATATAGGGAGAAAGGACACAAAGTCCGGTTTGTTCATAGATTTTTTGAGTTGAAATCTGATAGCAGGATGCTGGGGTGAGAAGAGATGCCCGAAAGGTTTCTTCTGAAAGATTTTTGATTATAAGACCTGAGTCGCAGAGCCAGGGATTCGATTTTTCCTGAATTATGGAAATTAGTTTTTGCCAGTTGAAGGTGCTTACATAGCGGGCGGCTTGTCCTTGTGAAATTCCGTTTTGCCTGCAGTTTTTATAAAGACCTTCCATAAGGAATGCGGCAAAGCCTTGTTCCCAACTTACTTTGTTTTGTGACGATGACGGATATATAAAGCCCGCCGGATGAAAATAAATGCATTCACAGCCGTTTTTAAGTAGAGTGATGGGCTGGGCTTGAATGCTGAACGGACAGTTTTTTTGAATTGTGATTTCTAATGAGGTTTCGGGATCAGCGTAAAAAACTGAGGTTCCGTCGTTTTTAGCAATGGTGATTTTCCAGCGGGAAAGAGGCGGATATTCTAATCGCGCAGCAGTTTCTGTTTGTGATTGAGGTGGCCAGTCTGGCAGGCTGATGGATACAGATTCTTCGTCTGCATTTGAATCAAAAAGGGAACATCCGGAAATTAATGCAGCTAGCGTAAAGATTACGACAAATGGCTGGCGGCGTTTAAAAATAAAAAAACTCATACTATATATATAGAATGAGTTTTACTATTTAGTGCAATGTTTTTGAAAAATTATTCGAATTTTGCGATTTCTGCCTGACAAAGCTGGTCGCACACTTCGTTATATTCAACTCCGGCGTGGCCTTTTACCCAGTTCCAGGTTACATTGAGGCCTGCATTCAGTGAATCTAGCTGCACCCAAAGGTCCTGGTTTTTTACAGGCTTTTTGTCTGCAGTTTTCCAGCCTTTGGCTTTCCAGCTTTTTATCCAGGTGGTGATGCCGTTTTTTACATACTGGCTGTCGATATTTACGGTTACGTGAGCACCTGTAAAATCTGGTGTATTGTGAATAACAGTGAGGGCTGTAATTGCTGCCATGAGTTCCATACGGTTATTTGTAGTCATTTTTTCGCCGCCAGAAAGCTGCTTTGCAATTCCGTCTGCAATTACTACAATGCCCCATCCTCCAGGACCAGGGTTTCCGTGGCAGCCGCCATCTGTGTATATTGTGATTTCTTTCATTAAAATTCCTTTTTTACTTGTGATAAGAAGTTGATCCAGGCTTTTGAAAGAAGCTCATAGCCTTTTTCATTCGGATGAATGCCGTCGTAGCACATAAGTTCTTTGTGGCCTTCGAAAATTGTCCATGGATCTAAAAACTGAACGTTGTTTTTCTGAACAAAGTCTGCCTGTGCATTTTTATAGATAAGCTGATTTTTGCCAAGCGTTTGCGCTGTTCCTCCAAGGAAGTTTAGAATGGCAGTTTCATCCTGACCTTTTATGATGGTTTTAAACCAATCGTCGCATACATAAGGAATGAGTCCCATCATAAGAGGGGTTACCTTATTGTCGCGGCAGAGTTTTATCATTTGAGTCAGGTTTTCCAGATATTGTTCAAGAGGAACCTTTTGTATAAGAGTGCCCCAGTCGTAGTCACAGTCGTTTGAACCGAATTCGATAATGCAGAAATCTGCCTCTCCGCCTTTTTCAAAGAATTTCTGAAGCTTTACAAGCCCCTTACTGGTAATGTTCCCATAAATTGAACGGTTATCCAGTTCAAAACCGAGTTCTTTCTGTGCAAGAGTGAGGGAGTCGTTGGGTGTTACATCAAAGAGATTCTTTGATTCCGGGATTGTGATTACACCTTTGAGGATAGAATCACCGAATACGACTAATTTCATGAGACCTCCGTTAAACGATAACACCCTTTGTACTTGGGACGGTGCCGCCGCGGCGAGTATCTATTTCTGTTGCACTGCGGATAGCGCGACTTACAGCCTTAAAGCAGGCTTCGATTTTGTGGTGGTCGCTGCGACCTCGGATTACGTCTATGTGGAGGTTGCATAAAGCTGCATTAGCAAAGCCCTGCCAGAAGTCTTCGAAGCAGTCTGTCTGGAATGAGCCCTGCTTGCCATCCTGTACGCTTACGAGCGGCATGCCTGTAAGGTTTGAATTGCAAACAAGGTAAGGACGACCGCCAAAGTCTACGGCTGCCTGCGCGAGAGTTTCGTCCATAGGGTAAATAAAGAACCCGCTGCGGAAAATACCGGCACAGTTTCCGAGAGCCTGCTTAAAGCATTCTCCAAGTACAATTCCTGTATCTTCTATTGTGTGGTGCTGGTCTACGTTGAGGTCTCCTTTAATTGTTCCGCTCAAATCAAAAAGTCCGTGCTTGCAGAAGGAGCGGAGCATGTGGTCAAAAAAGCCGATAGGGTTTTCTACATCGTATTTTCCAGTTCCATCCAGATTAAGAGTGAGTTCTATCTGGGTTTCACCAGTTGTTCGTTTTACTGTTGCAGTTCTCATAAAAAATTCCTCACAGAGTACACAGAGCAGAAGAGAATATTAGTTTAGATATCCATTCATTACTCTGATTATTCCATCTTTTAATAATACTTCGTTAAAGTTTATAAGTAAACCACAAGGTTTATCAGCTAACTTTAAATAAGTTCCAAGTTGTTTTTTGAATAACTCTGAATTTTTGGATACAGATTTTAATTCTAAAACAACTGTATTTTCTACTAATAAATCAATTCTGTATGCTTCATCTGAAATTTTCTGACCATGAAAGATAACTTCAACAGGAACTTCTGATTCAACATGAAAACCATTTTCTTTCAATGCAATCATAAGGCATTTTTGGTAAACCTTTTCAAGAAGTCCAGGCCCTAGTTCTTTATGTACTGAAATTGCAATTCCAATAATTTTCTCAGTTAATTCATCAAGTTCCTTTTTTGTCAAAAAAAATCATCCTCCAAAAATCCTCTGTGCACTCTGTCGCTCTGTGAGGAATTTTGTTATTACAGCATTACTTTACGTAATTCATACTCAACGATATCTGTTGCACCAAGGCTCTGTAATTTTGGAAGAAGGGTTGGTACTTCAGACTTTTTAACTGCAATTTTGATTGCATAGCCGTTGCCGCCGAAAAGTGGAGAAACTGTTGGGCTCTTCATACTTGGGATGCCCTTAATTAAAGTTTCAAATTTATCTTCGGCACAGTTCATTTCCAGCATTACCCGGCTGCGTGCATTCAGAACTGTTTCAAAGAGCATTTTGAGCTCCAGAATTTTCTGCTTTTTCTCTGGATCTTCCATTGCGGCCTTGCTTGCATACATTCTTGTAGAAGATTCCATAAGAGTGTCTACAATCTTGAGGCGGTTTGCTTTGAGGGAAGAACCTGTAGATGTATTATCAATCAAAATCTGTGCGATTGAATCATCGTTATCCTGTACAAAACCTTCGGAAGTTCCCCAGGTACGGAAAATTGTTCCGTCGATTTTCTTTTCTTCTACCCACTTTTTGCTGAGAGTCTGGTATTCAGTTGCAATTGTAACCGGATTTGCAAGAAGTTTATCAAAATCGCGTGCCTCTGGAATGGCTGCTACAATGCGTACCGGGTCAAAGCCAAGATCCATAATTTCTACAACATCATTTTCTACCTGATTTTCATAAACCCAGTCTTTGCCTGAAAATCCTACATCTGCTTTATTATTTGCAAGAAGAAGGCTTGTAATCTGAGGCTTTACGACCTGAAAAGCAAGATCTTTCTGATTTGTAGTAGGGAAGTAGGTGCGGTCTGGAAGATGGATTGAAATACCTACGTCGCTCAAAAGTTCATAAACCGACTCGTAGATTCTGCCTTTTGCAAGTAAAATTTTTAATTTGTCCATTTTCCTTTTCTCCTTTGCGCTCTTAAGTAATGCGCAATATTTTAAGTATAGTTTCAGTATATAGAAGTATTTGTATTAATTCAATGGTGACATTATTTAGAAATTATTTAGAGTCACCAGTTAGGATTTGCGAAAACGTTTTTCCTGTGTTATAATAAAAGGATAAGTTCAAAAAGTAATAGACGGATGAGTAAAGGTTTCATAAGGAGTTTTTATGCCTATTACTGAAGAAGATTCTTTTTTTATAGAGAACATTGTTAATATCAATAAAACAATAGACAAAATCCTTTTTCATGCGAGCATGGTCCCTATTTTATTTATTCTTCTTACTTATATTGGTGTCTGGTATGTTCCTACCAGCTATGCAATTATCGTTTTTGCCTATACACAAATAGTTGCCACTGTCTGCCGCATATTAAATAGAAGTTTAAGTAAGACTGTTCAATATGTTTCTATGTATCTGGGCTTGATTGCAATTTCAGGTTTTGTATTTTTGCTTGGAATGAAGGGTGTTATTGTCATTACAATTTCCTGGGCATTTGCACCTTTTATAAGTTGTTTTTACTATAACCGAAGGCTCACAAGAATCACTACAATAATCAACTTTCTTTTGACTTTACTTGCATACTGGCTGCGTTCTTCTGCGGTAACAATTGTTATTAACGGGATAAAAAGTCCTTTACGCTGGTTTGTAGAAAATGTTCCGGGTGTAATAATTGAATTTATTTTCGTGTTTCTGGTAACTGATTTTCTTTCTAAAAGAACATATGCAACTTTCCGTCGTCTTATGTCCATTAATGCTGATAAAGATGGTGCCTACAAGCGTTTGAATGAAAAAACTCTGGAGCAGTTTAATACAAATAAAGAGCTTCAGGAAAAAAATGAATATATTGAAAAGCTTAATTCTGAATTGAATTCCAGAAATGCAGGTCTTACAGAAAACCTTCATAGAGTCATTGAGTTTGGTGTTAAGTGTTTTGGAAATTTTGATTTGTTTGGCGTTCAGCATAACTATCACGCTAGTAAATATGTTGAAGAAATCTGTAAAAAACTTCGAGCAGAAGGTCACTATGTAGAAGAACTTACTGATGAAAAAATTCAACAGTTTATGCATTCAGCTCTTTTGCACGATATTGGAAAAGCCCGCATTCCTCAGAGTATTGTAAACAAGGTTGGTAAATATACAGATGAAGAATATCAGATAATGAAAAATCATCCTATGGAAGGTCGAAAGCTCCTTGAAGCCCTGCCTCCTGTAGACGAAGGAAGATTTAATGTAATTGCCAAGGAAATGGCCCTATATCATCATGAAAGGTGGGATGGCAGTGGGTATCCTTATGGAATTTCCGGATTAAGCATTCCTCTTTGTGCCCGTATTATGGCAGCTGCTGATGTTCTGGATGCTTTGATTAGTCCTCGGCTTTATAAAGACCCTGTAACAGTTGAAGAGGCTATGAAGATATTTGAAGAAGGTAAAGGGACTTTGTTTGAACCATGCATTGCAGATGCTGTTCTTGGGCTTAAAGATGACATTATTATCATAGACCGTGATTTTAAAACTTATGAAGCTGCTGATTTTGCTGATAATCTAGAATTATGGCAGAAATATCATCCGGAACTGAAAAAGTTTAAATTAAAAGGAAAAGAAAAATGAGTGCAGGAATGAGTGTAATTTTATGTATTGTTGCAGGTGTTTTATTGCTGGTAGGCTTTTTGGGAACCTTTGTTCCTGTTTTGCCTGGTGCTCCTCTTGCCTGGGCTGGGCTGCTTGCTGCTTATTTTTCTGAATATACTGATATTTCTGTTTTATGTTTGATTATTACAGCTGTAATTGCAGTTATAGTTTCTGTTGTAGATAATATATTCCCTGTTGCAATGACTAAGAAATTTGGTGGCAGTAAATATGCTACGACCGGGGCTACTGTAGGGCTGATTGTAGGTTTTTTTACAGGGCCATGGGGTATTATTCTTGGGCCGTTTTTTGGTGCACTGATTGGCGAGTTTATTAACAAAGAAGGCCGGAACGAAGGTGTTTTTAAGGCAGCGTTCGGGGCTTTTATGGGCTTTTTGCTGGGCACTGGACTTAAGATGATTACCGTTCTTGGCTTTATATGGGTGTTTGTGATTTCTTTTTTTAGATAAAAAAGATTGTCGGGTCAAGCCCGACAATGACAGTTGTGTAAAAAAAAGAGCGCTCCTTGCGGAACGCTCTTTCCCCCTAATTTATATAAATCCGTAAGATTTATTTCTATTCAATGATGAATTTGTCTTTTCCTGCTCCACATTCAGGACACTTGTAATCTGCTGGTACATCTGCCCAAGCAGTTCCTGGAGCTACATTGTTTTTTGGATCGCCTTCATCTTTATCGTATACATGTCCGCAGTTATCACATTGCATTCTTTCCATATTCAAGTCTCCTCACCAAACATATTTTCTGTGTAACTTTAATTATAACATTGATTTTCAGAAAGTAAAGTTATTTTTTGTTTTTTTATTACACGTTTTACTATGGATTGCTTCGCTACGCTCGCAATGACGGAAGCAATCTGTCTAAAAAAAGATGGAAATATATAACGGTTTATTATATAATAGAAGATATAATAAAATATATGGGAGAGTTTAAATGAAAAACTGTTCTTCAAAATTTCATTCAATCCATAACTTTTTAATTACTATACTTCTGTTAGGGGGGGGGCTATTCGCAGCAGCGGGGCTGGCTTCCTGTGAAAACTTTCTTGATGGCGGCGATGTAAAGCGCGAAATCGAAGACGCTATTGCCTATAACAATGCAAAACAGCTTACGGTTTTGCTTTCTGCACAGGAAGGTACCGGTTCAACTCTTCCTAGTGGAAATTATACTGCTAAGCAGGGGTATGACTTTGAAATCAGCTTTTCAGAAAATCCTGCTTATAGCTTTGTAAAGTGGACTGCTGTTTCAAGGACAGATTCAAAAACCGAAATAACTGATGGAATTACTTTTGAAGATAAATACTCATCTGTAACGAAAGTAAAAATTACAAACCTTTCTGATTCAATAAAAATTGTTCCGTTATGTGAAAAACGTATCGAAGTTTACGGAGAGCCGAATCCAAGGTACGAGCCTATTGGTGTAAGCCGAGACCGTTCAATTACCGTAAACTTTACAAAAGAGCTTGCGGTAGAAAACTTTTTCTTTGATGAGACAGAAATTCCAGCTGATGCTGAAGAAATCAAAAAAGATGAAGAAGGAAAAATCTGGGCTTATATTTACGAGGGCCAGACTTATCTTAAAAATGTTTCTATTACAAACAGTGATGACTATTCAATCGCAGAACATTTTACCTGCCCTGTAGTAGAAGGAAAACTTCTTACAATTGGTGTAGATAAAACAAATCCGATAAAATTCAATGCTGAGGAAATTCGTAAGACCGTAAAGGTTTCCTTAAGTAAGAATATTACAGATACTCTTGGTATAAAAATGAATGCCGAAAAATCCTGGAACTATCAGATTACTGAGTCTACGGATGAAAAAGCAACTGTAACTCTTACCAGTGTTGCAGCAGAAGGTTCTGTTTATCTTGCCGGAACAAAGGATTATTCTCTTGGACAGAAAATTACACTTTCATTTACAGAGGATGCAGACTATCAGTTTATAAAGTGGGATTATGATTCTTCAATTATTTTTGTTGCTGAGCCTGAGTCTGCAAATACAATAGCTACCGTTCTGGATAAAACTTCTGGAGAAGACTCTACGCAGATAAAGGCTGTATGTGCTCCGCGCCTAAGGGTTACTGAGTACAGTCCTGTTACAGACGGGGCAACACAGACAGTATGTAAAAACTCTTCTATTGTAATTAGTTTCAATCATAAACTTCCGACATCAGAAGAAGACCTTGCACAACTTCAGAATATTTCAATTACAATAGGTGGTGCTCCTGTGAAATCAAGCTTTACGGCTCCTGTAATAAATGAAGATACCATTACATTTGCAGCAGACAATTCAAACATGCTTGATGTACCTGCGGGCCAGAAAAAGACTGTTTCGGTTACAGTTCCTGCGGATTTTTATTATACACTTGAAGATGGCACTAAAATAACTTACGGCGGAAACGGAAAATCTTTTGATTATAAAATTGATGATACAACTCTCGACAAGGCAGAAATTACCTTTGCTGCGGCAAATGGTTCTGGAGAACTGACAGCAGCCAGCGGTACAAAAAAATATTCAATAGGACAGGAAGTGCCACTTATATTCGTACCTGCAGATGGCTGGACCTTTAACGGCTGGTCAGTTATGTGCGGCGGGCAGCCTGTCGATGAATCAAAAATCAAAATTGCAGATGTAAATGCTCTTAGTACAAAACTTACTGTTTATGAAGCATTGACAGGAGTTACTGTTCGGGCAAAAACAAGCAGATGTCTTGAAATCAGTGAAACTTCTCCTGCAGCTCAAACAAATCCAAAAGATTCTTCTATTATAATTAAATTTAATAAGGATCTTGCAGCAGAATGTGCATCAGCTTCAATGCTAAATAAAATCGAAATCAGTTCAGATGTAAAGCTTGATTCTTATTACACAAAGCGCACGCTCAGCGGTGATACAATTACAATAGAAAATACCTCTCCGCTTTCAGTTCCAAAGGGAACTACAAAAGTTATTACGGTTACTGTGCCTTCTGATTTTTATTATGAAAATGAAGGGAATAAAATAAATCTGACAGAAAAATCTTTCAGCTTTAAAGTTGACTACACAACAAATGCAAAAGCAAAGGTGACCTATCAGGTTATTAACGGTGAAACAGATTCGGCTTTTTCTCCTGCTGATGTTGCGGGTACAATAGAAGGTTTGGAGTCAGCTTACCAGGAATATAATATTGGCGAAGATGCTGAGCTTTCTTTCGCTTTGAATACAGGTTATCAGTTTTATGGATGGAAGCTTACAGATGCCGATTCTGCAAATGGTTTAATATCTAATCAGGTAAGTTTTAAGGATTCATCTTCAAAAGACCTTCAGCCAACACTTGTGTTTAATAAACCTATAAATAATCTTGTTGTAAATGTAATTTGTTATAAGAGGCCGGTAGTTTCTACTGCAACTGTAAGTCCATATGATTCTAACTCTGCTACAGAGGTTCCAAAAAATACTCCTATTGTCATAACTTTTGACCATGCGATTTCTAGTGAAACAAAAGATGAAATTATCATAAATTATTCAGCAATCGCAAACTTTAATAAGGAAACATATTTTTCTACAACAATCAGTGATGATAACAAAACCGTTACTCTCACTCCAATAAAAATGCTGCCTCTTGAGCATGCTTATGAAACTGTAAAGGTTACAGTGCCATGCGACAAAGTATATTATCTTGATGAAGAGAGAAATGCAAAAATTACTACAGCTGATTCTGATTTCAGTTGGTTGTATAGAATTAATAGTTCTACGATGAGTAAAACCACAGTAAAATTTGCAACTACAGATGCAGCTGTAACCGGCAGACAGATTAGTGCTGGAGGAGTTCTGCATTCGAGTGGAACTACACAGGCCCTGAATGTTGAACAGATTGTAAAACTTGAATACCCATCATATGATGGCTATCAGTTTGCCGGCTGGAAGGTAGAAGCTGGCACAACAGGTTACACGGTAGAACCAGATGATTATGTTACAAATGGTACAATTACTGTTAAGGCAGGAGATAAGACTTATTTTACTCTTGTAATTGATGAATCAAATCCTGCAAAGGCAATAATCACTTCTTATGACGCTATAGGAAATGGAACAGATGGATATGGTATAGCAGTTTTAGCAAAAGATGTTGAGCTTCCGGTTCTTACAAAAGCTGAACCTACGGCGGATATAAATCCAAAAGATTCTAAGATTAAATTGACCTGTAATAAATCTTTTGCAGCTGAATGTGCTACACTTGAATTCTTGAAAACAATTGAAATTACACTTGATGGACAGGATGTTGGTACTTTCTTTGAAACACGAAAATTAAACGAAAATACAATTGAAATAGAAAATACAAAACTATTGGATGTTACGGGAAAATCAACAAAAACAGTTAAGATAACAGTTCCAAATACTTTCTATTATGAAAATGACGATGGGCTGAAAGTTTATCTTTCTAAACCACAGTCTTTTAGCTATAAGGTTGATTCATCTACAAATGCATACGCTGATTTAGATTTTGATTGTGGGGAAAACAGCGGATTAATTAATTTATCAGATGAAAAATATTATCTTGGAACTACCAAAGATTTGAAGTTTACTCCATCGGCAGGATATAAGTTTGTAAAATGGATAGTTTATTATATAGACGAAGCTGGTAATTATCTAAAAGATGTTGATGATGAAGATATTTTTGTAGATGATTATAATTCTACTTCTACAAAACTTCATATTAATTCTATTGCTGATGATGAAACTATTGCAAAAGTAAAAGTTTATGCTCAGTCATATCTTGAACCTGTAGTCCAGAGTGTAAAAGTAAATGGAAAAGTAGATTTATTTAGTTTGAATTCTATAAATTGTGATAATAAAATACATTTTGTTTTCAACAAGGCAATGGATGTGTCTTCTTTTAGTTTATCTCGTTTAGGTTCTATAACAGTAACAAAGAGTGGAAATAATGGAACTCATTATGAGGACTACTTTGATGTTTCTTGGGTAAATCCTAAAGAGTTTATTCTTACACCAAAAAACACGATAAGAAATCTAGTTCCTAACTCAACGGATTTATTATCTATTACAATAACACTGAATGCAAATAGCCGTTCATTAAAGGATTCTGAATCTCATGAACTTTGTTTGAGTGACGCTATTTATAATTCTTTTTCAATAAATTTTACGATTGCTGGTACAACGGAAACAACCCCTCCTGTAATTACTGATATTAATATGTATTCAACAGATGACACAAGTGATTATTACTTTAGGAAACTATCTGATACTGCATTCTCAAAATGGACTAATGCCTCATTTACAGGAGAAGAGGGGCTAAATTACAAGGATGGAGTTTTTAATCAAAATCATGTTTCATCTGTATACATTGTAATCTCTGGTTACGATTCTGATAGTGGAATTAAGGAAATTCAGGTAACTGAAACATATTTGTGTAATTCAAAAAATCAAGCTGTAGTACAATCAGATGTTACTCATAAATATGAGAGCAGTCCAATTGCTTCAAAGCTTGATACCACAGGAAACCTTGTGAAGACATATTCAATTTCTTATCATTTTGATTCAGAACACACTATGGAAGACGGACTTTTTTCAATAGATGTAAGTTTCTTGGATAATGCGGGAAATCAAAGTGAGAAAAAAACATATTATGTAATAAAAGATACAAGTAATACAACTACTCCAGTAATAAAAACTCCAGGTGATATTGATTATCTTATTCCAGTTTATAATGATGAAAATAATTGTTATGAAATGGATTACTATTTTAATACTTTTAAACCTGGGACTGATTATTATTTTGAAAATATTAATACAAATTATCATTATGTCACTCAAAGATATATTACAGTTATTCTAAAATCAGGAAATAGAAAATATGAAATCTATAAAGGAGATATCGAAGACACTGGTGATATAGCAGATGTTATTAATTCCGCTTTTTCTGGAAGAAAACGTAATGTAGATATAGATGAAGAATTAATCATAAAAATAAAAGAAGAAAGTGGGGTTGAAGGAGAATTTTCTATTCCTTTATACAAGCGTTCATATATTGCAGGTAAGGCAAGCCATAGTATTTATTTGTATGATCAGGTTTTGCCAACTTATAAGACAGATAAAGATGAAGTCATCGTTTATTTTTCTTATACGCCGGAACCAGCAAAAGATGAACTTATAAAATATTATTATGGTTCCACTGAGCAAATTGAACCAGAAGTGGGAAGAATTTCTTATTTATTTTGTTGTTTAAAAACTGAGATTGGTAGTTCTGAAATATACAGACCTCTTTATCTTAATAAGCCTTATATTTTCTATAATGGGGTTGATAAGCCTGAAAGCGATCCTACAGTTCGTTTCCCAACAATAACACTTCCAGATACAAGTCTTGAATCTGGTGAAATTCAATATGAGCCTAATACAGGAAGAGCAACTTTTAGTATTAATTTGAATTATCCGGATGACGGGTATGATTATTCGCAATATACCTACATATTATATATAGGCGATGGCGAGCTGGTTACCTATAACGGTAGAGATGAGGGGGATCAGTGTTATTCAGATACTTCAAAAATAACAACATGGACAGGAAGAACTCCTGATGTATATTTAATTGCGTATAATTCAGATTGTGAAGAAGTTGCAAGAAGCGAACCTCAGCAATTGGATTTAACAGTAGTGGACAATCATTCTCCTGTTATGTATTTGTATGGAAACAATCACCAATCATATAATTCTATTAATAATTATCATTATATGTATTCCCAGATTCTGTATGCGTTTACTCCATATGATTACAATGAAAAAAAAGAAAGGGCGTATAATCTTACATCTGTAGACTGCTATTTTGTTCCTTCTTCTTATGGAAAAGCTCTATCAAAAGAGTATGTTACAAGTGGATTATTTAAAAAGGCTTCGCTTTCCTTATCTGAAAACTATAGAAACGATGGCTGTTTTTCAATTCCGTATGACGGTATTGATTTTGGTCGTTATTATGTATATTTCTATCTTGAAGATAATTCTCCTTTGCATAACTGGAGTATAACGCCAGGTTCATATCCACTTGTATATTATGTAGCAGATTATGTTCCGGATATTGCTGTAGACACTGGAAATGACAAAATCAATATATCTGCTCCAACATATACAGATAAACTTGAAAGAACAAGTGATTTCCCTCAGTCAGGGACTCGAAATGGGCTCGACAACAGACAGTATATTCATTCAAATTATGCAATTATACAAGTACTTGAAGATAATAAATGGACAGAATCTGTAGCTTGTTCAAGCAGGGAGGGGCCTGGCGAGATGACAAATAATAATACTGCTTATTACTATAGTTACTATTATGACGATGATATTTGGGTTTATTCAGCTGATTGTGATACTTATTCGGGAAAATTTGTGCGAGTTAATGTGAATTTTACATCTACAGATGGCCAATGGCAATATCCAATTGGAGGAAATGAATTTGATATCGTTCAAAGCCAGCCTAAATTCATTTACCCGGATTATTCGCGTTATAAAGGCACTGAAAACGAAATCATCTGCAAGAACAAAAACTGGGTTGAAGGCTCAAACGGCTATCAGATATTTACAGATAATCCTATGTTTGTTCATACGTTGCATTGTTCAAGAAATCTTAATGATGTTTTGAAACTTGAAAAGCCAAATGCAACAAAACAAGAAAAAATCAATGAATGGGAAAGCCGTGCTCAGGAAACAGGTATAGTTTCTTATTCTGGTAATACTGCTACAAGTTTTACATATGGAAGTGACTGTTACAAAGAAATTCCAGAAGGAAATTATTATGTTACAATTGCCTACTTTGCCGATGGAACAATTCTCATGGGTGATGTAAAACAGAAGTAAGTATTGTCCTGTACAAAATTAAACTCCACTGTGTTAGATTTTCATCTACACAGTGGAGTTTTTTCGTTTTAAGAAAGTTGGATATTATTCTGTTATTTTGATGTAAAACTTTCAACGGGGATTTTCAAAAGGACTGAAATTTCTTCTGCAGTGTATTTCCCATCTGCTAGAAATGCTTTTGCAGCTTCTATAGCTTTCTTCTGTGCGCCTCGGTCTTCAAATCGATTTATCATATCGTCTACTTCTTTTTCTGTCATACGAGTACCTCCAGAACTTGCTTTTTCATTATTTATTTCTTCAAGAATGAGCTCAACTTCTCTGTTATTTTGAGACATAACGGTGAATAAGTCAATAATTTCACGGGCGTGTTTATAGTTATTCGTACTTAAAGGATAAGGTCTTCTAGTTCGTAATCGTCTCAGAAGTATTGCCACATAGCGAAAATCACTGGTAAAACTTTGAATTTGCTTATCAGTTAGCCATGCTAGTTCAAATACATTGATCTTGTAATCACTAATAAAAGGTTCTAAGTCTGTAGGTACATTTAAAATCTCTTTTAGTGACATATGCTTTTTCCATCTTCTTTTAGTACCAAAATACAATACCAGGGTAATTACAGGATAACATTTATCTTTAAGTTCTTCATTCAATTGATTACGATAAGCAGCTCCATCATAGCCAATTACTCGTAACGGCATAAATTTATCTGGCTTCATCTGATTTTCAAGTCCAATAAAACTGATTCTGATTTCACCGTTATTCC
Source organism: uncultured Treponema sp. (assembly GCA_946540605.1). Taxonomy (GTDB): domain Bacteria; phylum Spirochaetota; class Spirochaetia; order Treponematales; family Treponemataceae; genus Treponema_D. Next base: position 11,940 of record CAMNIU010000253.1, on the reverse strand, counting down.
AGATTTTTGCAACATCACGTTCCTGGCCGTGAATCTTCTTCTTATCCATTTTGTAATACGAAAAAGTCTGTGCATCAGTCAGGTCATTTTCATCTACAACCTTTCTACCCTCAAAAAGTAATACATTTACGATGTCTGCAAATACATCATTATAAGATTCCAAAGTCTTTTGAACTTTATCTTTCTCTGCCATATTAGCCTCCGGGAAATTTTTATTATTGAATATATTTTCCTATAGTTAATATGGAGTGACTTTTACGATTTTATGCAGTTTTTTTGTTTTTTTTCTCATAAATTTTTCTAAAAAACTGCATAAAAAGTAAAAAGTGTCTCTATTTATATAGTGCAAGAATTTTTTTTTCTGACTCTACTAACTTGGAGGACACTTTTTTATTGCTCCGTTATGTGCTAAAATACTTGAAGATGAGGAGCAAAGAGCTTTTTTTTGAGTTTTTGATTTCAAATAAGGCTGCTAGTAAGTATACATCAACATTAGACGGTTACGTAAAAGATGCAAAACGTAACATGCAATGGAGGATGCAGTATATGACATGGGAACGACAAAGAGCATATGATTTTGACGCTGGAAAAGAGGCGGGACAGAAACAGAAAGCCATTGAAGATGCAAAAAGTTTCTATGCAAACGGGGTATCTATAGAACTCATTGCAAAATCATTGAAAATGACGACAGATCAGATTCAAGATATTGTAAAAGATGTAGAAATTATATAAATGGGAAATTAAAAACGCCACTGTGCAGATTTAAACTCACACAGTGGCGTTTTTTTCATAAATTTCATCAAAAACTTCATAAAAAAGTAAAAGTGTCTCTATATTAACTAGAGGAAATTATTATCAAACTTCAAAGTTTTACAAGTGATTTTCGCTATGTTGCAATTATGCTTAGACGTCTTCGAACTGGAAAGTCATATCCCATGACTGATCCCAAATACAAACATGCTCGAGAAATCATTGAGTTATTCCGCGTTATGTCACAAAACAACAGAGATGCAAAACTCCTCATAGATGAAATGAAAAATACAAGCATAAAATTATTTGGATTGCTTCGTCTTCGGTGCGGTACATTTCGTGCAGCTTTGGCTTTTCTATTTTGCCGACGGCACAACGCTCATGACCGAAGTAAAGCAAAAGTAAAATGTGTTTTTGAAACTGCTTCCCCGGTCACACCGGGGAAATTTAATTGGTTATTTAATTACTTCTACGCCGCTGACTATTTCTTGCACCTGTTCTCTTGTCATTTTTAAGGATTTTGCAATGAGTTCTATTGAGGCACCGTTGGCATAGAAATTCTTTGCATCTTCAATGGCTTTTGCTTCCTGTCCATCCTGGAATGCTTCTGCCTTTTTTACGGCGATATCCATCTTGTAATCATATTTTGCGCAGAGCATATTAATTACCTCCCGAGACTTTCGATCCAGATATTCTGTTAGAATTCCTTCTTCCATGGCCTGATATATGGCCTTTCTGAATGACCGCTTAATGCGCAACTCATTGTAGTTCTGTTCGACTATCTCAATGAATCTACAGTACTGTTCAAGAATATCACAAGTTTTTGCAATCGGCAACTTTTTTGAATCTGAGCAGTTTTTTACTTTTACTACGAGTTCTAATTTGCTGGAATCTTTTGTATAAAAGGCATCAGACAGATGGAGTTCTACTTCAGGCGGCATTGGCTTTTTACCTACATAAACAACATAAAAATCTGGATTTGGTATTTTGTAGACCTTTTCCGCATATCGCTGATGGATGGGAACAATACCTTCATAGATCCTAGTGACGTACTCTAGGCATCTAAATGGCATATTTTCGTTGATTGTAGATTGATGTTCTACCAGAACAATCAGTTTGCCATTGATTTCCCAACTTACGTCATTGTTGAATGTTTTGTAGAGTGTCTGTTCAATTACCTTTCGTTCCAGTTTTACTTCATCAAGACTGTAGTTGTTTCCTGAAAGCGCGTTGTACAATTCCAAAAAGTTTTTCTTGCCATCGCGGTCGCTGCCAAATAAGTCCGTGAATACAGAATCCTTGTACTTGCGATTAAATAATTTCATATTTAAGGCCTCTTGTTTATTAATGTCAGAAATAAAAATTCCTGCACTATATAAATAGAGACACTTTATCGATTTTATGAAGTGAATTTGGGGAATTTGTTTTTTTTGCAAAAAAAATCCGACAAAACCTGTTTTATGAGATTTTGTCGGAAGTTATTTTATGAATTGCTTCGATGCGTGGCGATTATTTACGAATCAGCCTGCATTACCTTGAATGGGTCTTCGGTGCGGTACATTTCGCGCAGCTTTGGCTTCTCAATTTTACCTGTAGGGTTGCGTGGAACCGGCGCAAAAATGATTTTGCGAGGTCTCTTGTACTTTGGAAGCTCCAGACAGAAGTTGTTTACGTCTTCTTCAGTACAGGTGTAGCCCTGTTTTACTTCTATAATTGCAGCGGCGATTTCTCCAAGACGCTTATCAGCAAGGCCGATAACTGCAACGTCCTTAATTGCTTCCATTTTGTGGAGGAAGTCTTCAATCTGAACAGGGTAGAGGTTTTCACCACCTGTGATGATAACATCCTTTTTGCGGTCTACCAGGTAGATAAAGCCGTCCGGATCCATCATTGCCATATCACCTGTGTAAAGCCAGCCTTCGTCATCCATAACTTCTTTTGTTGCTTCTGGATTTTTGTAGTAGCAGACCATAACACCGGGACCGAATACGGCAAGCTCGCCTACATCGCCCTGTTTAACTTCCTTGCGGTTTTCATCAACAATTTTAACCTTCCAGCCGTAGCCTGGAATACCGATTGCACCGATTTTGTGGTCGTTGCCAACTCCAAGGTGAACACAACCTGGTCCGATGGATTCTGAAAGTCCGTAGTTTGTGTCGTAATCGTGGTGAGGGAAGTATTTTTTCCAGTCTTCAATAAGCTTCTTTGGAACCGGCTGGGCACCAATGTGCATAAGGCGCCACTGGTCAAGGTGATAGTCACTGATTTTGAGGTCGCCGCGGTCGAGGCTGTCGAGAATATCCTGTGCCCAAGGTACCAGGAGCCAGACGATAGTACAGCGTTCATCAGAAACGGCTTTGAGTACGATTTCCGGTTTTGTTCCGCGAAGAAGAACGGCCTTGCTGCCCGAAATGAGTGAGCCGAACCAGTGCATTTTTGCACCTGTATGGTAAAGCGGCGGAATACAAAGGAATACGTCGTCCTTTGTCTGGCCATGGTGCTTCTGTTCAACTGCAGCCGAGTGCATGAGGGCGCGGTGCTTGTGAAGAATAGCCTTTGGGAAACCAGTTGTTCCTGAGCTGAAGTAGATTGCAGCTTCATCGTCATCTGTAAGTTCAATGTCCAGATTTTCTGATGAGTAGTTCATTACAGATGAAATGTAATTTTCTGAGAAAGTTGGAGTAAGACCTTCGCCAACATAAATGAGAAGGCGGCGGTTCATGATTTTTTCAGAGATTGTTTCGAGACGGCCGATAAATTCTGGCCCAAAGAAAAGTACTGAGATGTCGGCAAGGTTGAGACAGTAGTCAATTTCGTCTGAGGCATAGCGGAAGTTGAGAGGAACAGCGAGGGCACCAGTTTTAAGGATACCAAAATAGATTGGAAGCCATTCAAGGCAGTTCATAAGAAGGATACCAACTTTGTCGCCCTTGCGGACGCCGCGTTCGAGCAGGTAGTGTGCACAGCGGTTAGCCTTTTCGTTAAAAATGCGCCAGCTGATTTCGCGGCGGTAAGGCAGGTTTGGTTCCGGTTGGGTAAGATCGAATTCCTTCCAGGTCATGCGGCGGGTATCTTTTACTTCCGGGTTTAATTCTACAAGTGCGCAGTCGTTTGCATATTTTTCTGCGTTTGATTCAAGATATTTGGTGATTGGCATTTTATTCCTCGATTCTTTAATAATACTTAAGAAAATTATAAATCATAAAGGAGAAAAATTAAAGGGAGATTTTTCGTATTATAGAAATAAATTATTTGTTACGAATGTCATTCTTATCTAGAAAAAACAAACTATTTTCTTTATTATGCAATTGTGAATAATTCACAAAATTTAAAAATATCAGGAGTAAAAAATGGATATTTTAAAGAATCTTTTTAAGACTACGGCTGCAGCAATGGTACTTATTCTGTTTGCTGCTTGTAATTTTGAATTAAAAAGTGATGGCTCAAAACCTTCACCTCAAAAAGAAGAAGTTCCAACCGAAGAACCTGCAAAAAAAGAAGTTGCAGCAACTTATGTAAACAAAGATGCGGCAATGTTTGGTGTAGAGATGAAAATTGATTTCTATACCGATGGTACCTGGCTTGCTTATGATGATGTTATGGACGAAGAAGGGGCTTCCATAGCACTTGTTGGCTTGTATAAAGGTACTTATGAAGGAAACGCTTCTGAAGATGGTACTTTGAAAATTAAAATCGCAAATTATTCTGATGCTGCAAAACTAATTGAAGCAGATAAAATGTTTGAGCTTCTGACACAACTTGAAAGCAAGTTTAATTTGGAAACTGCAGAACTTCCTGTAAAATACGAGGTTAAATGGTCTGCTTACGAAAATCCGGAAGAAAAATCATGTTCAGTAGAAAAAGGTAAATTAACTTTGCTTGGAGGCGATTTCTTCAGAGATGGTTATACTCCAGATGAAACAGAGACTGATCCGATTGATGACCCAGAGAACGATAATCCTGTTGAAGAACCTGAGGTAACAAAAGAAATTGTTGCTAGATATCTGGGATATGATGATATAGGAAAAGTCTTTATTGAGCTATATAAAGACAGAAGCTTCCTTGCTTATGATGAGATTTATTTTGGAAATGACGTTTTAATGCTTCTTGATTTGTATAAGGGTACATATGAAGGAAAGCCTGCTGAAGATGGAACTATAAGTTTTAATATTACACATGTTTCTTCAGTTATTGGGCAGTCTAATGCTAATTTGATAGCCTTGATGAAGGCACAGCAGGAAGAAGCTGGCGAGAATGCTGTTTATCCTATGAAAGTTAATAGTGAATGGGTGGAATATCCAATCAGTGCAACTGTCATTGTTAAGAACGGAAGAACTAAGGTTTTAGGATTTGATGTTGTAAGAGAGGGGACTGAAGAATCTGGTAATTCTTCGGAAGAAATTATAGATGAGGTAAAAACTCTTTTTGCTGCTGCAGATTGTACAAAAGATGTAACTCAACTTTCACTTTCAGATGGAAATTGGACAATGAAGAAATATCTTGTGTCAGACAATAATGGACGCATAATGAAAAGTATGTATAGTACTATTTTGAGTAATTTTACTGAACCAGAACAGGAGATGATTCATTCCTGGGAGCTTTCAGATGAAGAATTGGAGGAAATGAATTTGACAGCCTCTGCAGAAGATTATGTGTTCTTAAAGATGCCTGGAAGAACAATTAGCATAAAAGAATATGATTTTTCTGTAGATAAAACACAAGATGGCTCGGATGAAAATAAGATTAAGATAACAAAGAACGTTTCAACTTTTATTCTTTCAACTGATGGCGATGTATTTGTTAAGAAGTTTAATAATATAACATATGATGTATATAGATTACCGAGACCTGAATGGAAAGGAAATTATGCTGTTATTCAAACTGAACAAGAATTAAATTACGATAAAGATAAAGGTTTGATATCTGATATGGTAATTTCCGGAAGTAATAAATATGAATGGAAATCTGATACGGAACAAGTAAAGATTTTTGGTATTGAGAAAAACGTAAAAGATGAAAATTCAATTTATATTATGAAAAAAGAATAAGTGTTTTGAGATAAAGCAAAGAGCAGGGGCGGCCGCAGGCCGCCCCTGTCTTTTTGTAGGAGAGTTTCTTAAGATTAATCGTCAAGCTTTGAGGCGCCCCAAGCGTGGAGCAGCGCCGAAGGCGGCCACTGGAGCGAACGAACGAAGTGAGTGAGTGAAGCGGCTGAGCGTTAGCGAACTGCGGAAGGCGTGTGACTCTTTGATTGTGGGCTGAGATGATGTTATAATGAATTGTTATGACTTTTAAGATTGAAGATAAATTTTATTTGGATGGCGAGCCTTTTCAGATTATTTCGGGGGCGATTCATTATTTTCGGGTGGTACCTGAGTATTGGCGGGACCGTCTGGAGAAGCTTAAGAATATGGGCTGCAACACGGTTGAGACTTATATTCCCTGGAATTTTCATGAGCCTAAGAAGGGGGAGTTTTTGTGGGAGGGGCAGCACGATGTATGCCGTTTTATTGAGACTGCTCAGGAGCTTGGACTTTATGTGATTGTGAGGCCTGCTCCTTTTATTTGTGCTGAATGGGAATGGGGCGGACTTCCTGCCTGGCTGCTTGCTGAAGATGGTATGAGGCTGCGCTGCTCTTATGAGCCTTTTATGAAGCATGTGCGCGAATATTATGAGGTTCTGCTTCCAAAGCTTGTGCCTTTTCAGATTGACCATGGCGGAAAAATCATTTTGATGCAGATTGAAAATGAGTACGGCTACTATGGTGATGATAAGGCTTATCTCAAGTGGCTGGCTGATTTGATGCGTTCGCTTGGCGTGTCTGTGCCTTTTGTAACTTCGGACGGGCCTTGGGGGGCTGCTTTTAAGACTGGTCAGCTTGAGGGGGCGCTTCCTACTGGGAACTTTGGCTCTAATTGTGAAAAGCAGTTTAAGGTGATGGAGCCTCAGATGGCACGTAAGGGGCCTCTTATGTGCATGGAGTTCTGGGCCGGCTGGTTTGATGCCTGGGGCAATAAGTTTAAGATGCGGTCTGTGCTTGGAATGAATAAAAAGGATTATGAGTACACTATCAAAAACGGGCACAACATTAATATTTATATGTTTCATGGCGGCACGAACTTTGGTTTTATGAATGGTTCCAACTATTATGGTAAGCTCACGCCGGATACTACTTCTTATGATTATGATGCGCCGCTTAGTGAAGACGGCAGAATGACGAAGAAGTATTTTGCCTTCCGTGAGATTTTGAAAAAATATAGGGATGTGCCGGAGGTTGAGTTTTCGACAAAGATTGAACGCAAGGCATATGGTGAGGTTCGGTGGAGCCAGTGCGCGGGATTATTTGAGAATCTTGGAGTCATGTGCGGTGTGGAATGTGATAGCGCGGATGGTATTGAGGCGTCGGGAATTGGTCGAGGGGGCGAGCTTTCTGAGAGTGTCACTGCTGGAGTCATAAAATCTGTTTATCCGCTTTCTATGGAACAGGCCGGGCAGAGCACGGGGTATATTCTATATAGAACAAAGCTTGGTGAGGATGAAGTTGCAAAGAGCGTGATGTTCAAAAAATGCGCCGATCGGGTTCAGATTTTTGCTGATGGAGCAAAGGTTGTGACTGCCTTTGACACAGAGATTTGCTCGGAAGGGCACGGAGTGTGGCCTTTCAATTATAAGGAAGGAAAAGAGTGGAAGTTTAAGTGCGGGGCTGGGGCTCAGCTGGACTTTCTGGTGGAAAATCTTGGGCGTGTGAACTTTGGTCACCGTCTCATGGATCAGCGCAAGGGAATTACGGATGATGTTCTTGTGAACGGTCATGCTCATTTTGGATGGGAGATTTTTACTTTGCCACTAGATGAAAAGCAGATTGATGCTTTGTGCGAGAAAGGGATGTGGCGGGCTGCAGGCGTGTGGGGGCCTCATGGAGTTGGGGCTGAGGCAGAGTGTGGTGATGGAACTAGCCGAAGTAGCGGCCCGTGTAGTGTCAGGGCGGAAAATCCAGCTTTCTTTAAGTTCGATTTTGATGCTGATTTTGAAGAGGGTACTTATACTGATACCTACCTTGATTTTAAGGGCTGGGGCAAAGGCTGCGTCTGGGTGAACGGCTTTAATATCGGCCGCTTCTGGGACAAGGGACCTCAAAAGACACTGTACATTCCGGGGCCACTTTTGAAGTATGGCAAGAATGAAATCATAATTTTTGAGACAGAAGGAAAACGTGCGGCCTCAATTCAGCTTGTGGATAGAATGAAGTGGTAGGAGTGTGTTTTTTCCGTCAAAATCTCAGGAAAGCGGGACTTTGACGGAATGATGCTCCACTGTTCGGTTTTTGCTTTCCGTCAAAATCTCAGGTTTAATCATTTTTGACGGAAAAAGCAGAAAAGAAAATCGTCTTTTGAAAATAAAATGGCCGGGAATGTCCGTCAAAAATCCGATTTCGCGTGATTTTGACGGAGAAGGCAGGCACAAAAACTGATTTTGAGAAATGAAGTATCCGTCAAAATCGCAGGAAGAGGTAATTTTGACGGAATAGAGCTCTGCCGACCGGTTTTTACTTTCCGTCAAAATGAACGGTTCATTGATTTTTGACGGAAAAAGCAGAAAAGAAAATCGTCTTTTGAAAATAAAATGGCCGGGAATGTCCGTCAAAAAGCCTGTTACACGTGTTTTTGACGGAACAGGCATGCGCAGAAATTGATTTTTTACAAATAAGTATCCGTCAAAATCGCAGGAAAGCGGGACTTTGACGGAATGATGCTCCACTGTTCGGTTTTTACTTTCCGCCAAAATGAATGGTTCATTGATTTTTGACGGAAAAAACATATTGATGGCAGCATATCCTGCAAAACAGGTTGTGAATCTTTTCTTAACTCAGCTTATTTCAATGTTTCTATTGACAGAAATAATTTCCTGTTATATATTACAACTTGTTATTTGTTTCTGTAAAAAGAAACATGCTATTTTCTCAAAAAAAAGTGCCAACGGAGGTTATATTATGGCAGAAAAGGAAATTCCTTATAAAATTTATCTTGAAGAATCGGAGATGCCTAAAGCCTGGTATAACGTCCGCGCAGATATGAAAAAGAAGCCGGCTCCGCTTTTGAATCCTCAGACTCACAAGCCTTGTACCGCAGAAGAACTGGAACAGGTTTTCTGTAAGGAACTGGTTGCCCAGGAGCTCAACGAAACCGACGCTTACATCGAAATCCCGGAAGAAATCAGAAACTTCTATAAAATGTACCGCCCGGCACCACTTGTCCGCGCTTACTGTCTTGAAAAGAAGCTTGGGACTCCGGCTCACATTTACTACAAGTTTGAAGGCAATAATACATCGGGCAGCCATAAGCTGAACTCGGCCATTGCCCAGGCTTACTACGCTAAAAAGCAGGGACTCAAAGGTGTTACAACCGAGACCGGTGCCGGCCAGTGGGGAACAGCCCTTTCTATGGCAAGCTCTTATTTTGGTCTGGACTGCGTTGTTTATATGGTAAAGTGCTCTTATGAGCAGAAGCCTTTCCGCCGCGAAGTAATTCGCACTTACGGTGCAAACGTAACTCCTTCTCCTTCTATGAATACTGAGGTTGGTCGCCGCATTAATGCCGAGTTCCCTGGAACCAACGGCTCTCTCGGCTGTGCAATTTCCGAGGCGGTTGAGCATGCAATGACCCACGAAGGCTACCGCTATGTGCTCGGTTCAGTTTTGAATCAGGTTTTGCTGCACCAGAGTGTTATTGGTCTCGAAACAAAAACTGCCCTCGACAAATATGGAGTTAAGGCAGATATCATCATTGGCTGTGCCGGAGGCGGAAGTAACCTGGGCGGTTTGATTTCTCCATTTGCAGGAGAGATGCTCCGCGGTGAGGCTGATTATAAGATTATCGCGGTTGAACCTGCAAGCTGTCCTAGTCTGACCCGTGGTGTGTACGCTTATGACTATTGTGATACCGGAAAGGTTTGTCCACTTCAGAAAATGTACACACTTGGAAGCGGCTTTATGCCTTCTGCAAGTCACGCCGGAGGACTTCGCTACCACGGAATGAGCAGCATTGTAAGTGAGCTTTATGACCAGGGCTTGCTCGAGGCCCGCTCAGTAGAACAGACTTCAGTTTTCCAGGCCGCAGAAGATTTTGCCCGCATCGAAGGTATTCTTCCTGCCCCAGAAAGCAGCCACGCAATTCGTGTTGCAATTGATGAAGCTCTTAAATGCAAAGAAACCGGCGAGGCAAAGAATATCGTATTCGGTCTTACAGGCACCGGTTACTTTGATATGTATGCTTACAAAGCCTTCAACGACGGCGAAATGGGCGACTATATCCCGACTGATGCAGAAATCAAAAAAGCCACAGATATGATTCCTCGTTTCCCTGGAAATGAGTTTTAGTTATATTTGGGCGTTCCCAGCCGCCTTCGGCGGCTGGTCGGGCGTTACGCACTTCGCTAACGCTCACCGTCCTCGGTCTGGTGCTTTCGACAAGCTCAACCACCAGACCTGCGGTCGGCTGCTTTGCAGGTGCTCCATGCCCTAACGCGGAACCCTTCAACTGGCTGTTATAACTGCCCAGAATCACCAAACCAGTTTTCAATCTGCAGGTCGCTGACCTGCTGGATGGCGGTGAAGTGCTTAGTATTTCTTGTGACTAAAACCATGTGGTTTGCAAGGGCGATGGCGGCAATCATGCTGTCTTCTTTTTGAGTTGGAGCGCCTGTTTTTTCCAGTTTTGCCCTCAAGTCAGCCTGAATTGCAGCGGCCTTTTCCGTAAAATTTTTAATCTTGAAATTTTCGTGAACATCATCATTAATGAATTTATCAAGATATTTTTTGTTCATGCCTTCGGGCAGCCGGTATAAGCCGTATAGAATTTCCTGCCAGACGGGGGCACAGATTGCGCAGTCAGAATTATGCTCTGCAATTTTAGAAATAACATTGAAATCCGGCTCCGGTTTTATAATTTCCGAAACTATATTTGAGTCTAAAAGATAGTGGGCTTCTTCTTCGTAATTCATTCGTCGTCAAATACTCCGTCAAAAACATGACTCTCATAAGAGTCGGGCGTATGATCCCTAACATCAAAGATCTTATCGATATCATCGTTGGTAAACATACCGGCAGTCTTTCTGCGGAATTCTTCTGCAGCTTCCAGAATTGTTCTTTTTGGCTGCTTTGAAAGCAGTTTGTTGTAATCATCAATTGAAAGAAGGACACCAACAACTTTGTTTCTGCGGGATATAAAAACCGGGCCCGATTCTTCTGCCTGGTGCATAAAAAGCGGAAGTTTATTTTTTGCTTCGTACATAGGAACTGTGTTCATAGAAGCCTCCTTTTTCAGATCAAATTATAATATCAGATAGCTAGAAAATCAAGTTTATATAGCTAAGTAGGCTTTACAGGGCTTCTGAATTATAAAGATATCTCTAAAAGGCTGGCGCGAGGGAGGAAGGCATGGTCCAAAAAGACTTTTTTTGGGGATGCCGCGAGAGCGGCATTAAAATAGTTTCTATACCCCAAAAAACGTCTAGCGCATTATTGCGCGTTTTTGGACCAGGACTAACGACCGGGAGCCAATTTTTACGAAGTATTTTAATTCAGAAGCCCTGTGTAAGTGTTTTTAGTGCTTTTTCGAGCTATTTACCATTCTTTAAAATCGCTGTAAAATTATAGTCTCATTAAAATATTTATTTTGTAGGAATAAAAATGAAACAACTGATGTTAGGTAACGCTGCAGCGGCTCGTGGTTTGTTTGAAGCTGGCTGCGAGGTTATTTCGAGTTATCCGGGAACTCCTAGTACGGAGATTACTGAGGAAGCTGCAAAGTTTAAGGAAATTTATTGTGAATGGGCGCCGAATGAAAAGGTTGCCCTTGAGTCGGCTTTTGGTGCCTGTCTGGCTGGCCGCCGTGCCTTCTGTGGTATGAAGCACGTTGGTTTGAATGTTGCTGCCGACCCTCTTTATACAATGAGTTACACTGGCGTTAATGCCGGTCTTGTTATTGGTGTAGCTGATGATCCTGGAATGCATTCATCTCAGAATGAGCAGGATTCAAGACATCACGCCATTGCTTCTAAAGTGCCTATGCTTGAACCTTCTGATGCTGATGAAGCCCGCAAGTTTGCTAAAATCGCTTTTGAAATCAGTGAGAAGTTTGATACTCCGGTTTTGTACAAAATGTGTACCCGCGTTGCTCACAGTCAGAGCA
>CAMNIU010000252.1 GCA_946540605.1 uncultured Treponema sp. | reverse complement strand
AGGCACGGCCACCAAAGTCTTCTTTGCGGGCTTCTAACACAAGGTTGCCGTCTTTTACGCTGGCATTCTCTTTGCGATAATATTGCAGTTCGTTGTTTCCCCAACCTTCAAGTCCGTACTGGCTTCCTGTACCCAGCTGGAAGTCCCATTTGGTAAGGTCGATAGATTTGCCATTGAATTCATCGTTCCATACAAGATGCCAGCCTTCTGGTGCCTGAGCGGCTGCTTTTTTATTATCCTGCTTAGAGCAGCTGATGAGGCTTGCGCCAAGACTTGCGGTTATTAAAGTGGCTGATATACCGCTAAGTAGTTTTGCTTTTAATGTTTTCATAAATCCTCCAAAATCCATGTTTGAATTGAACGTGCTGGTATTTTTAGATAAAGTGGTCTGCTTTCGGCGGCGGGGACCTGCTGCTCAGCATCCGTGGCAGGAGAACTAGCTTCTGTGCGGGCCTTTTCCCAGTCTGAAGCTTGAAGCTGTACTTCTTTAGTTTTACCGGACGTATTATCGAGGCCTTCTATTTTTAGTTCAAAGGCAAGCTCTGCTTCTGTGCGGTTTGTAATTACCAGGGCGATTGTACCATCTGGGTTTCGGAATGCTAGAGTTTCGGCTTCGTCGGTAAGGTGACCGCTAACAGTTGCAGGAGTCATCCAGGAGAAAAAGTCTGAATCCAGGCGAACAGCCCCCTGTTGAATAAAGCGGCTGAAATGTCCTATGTAATAATAAGAGCTTTGGAAGTGGAGGGTTCCGTCTTTTTCATCAGCAAGAATTGGCGCATCACAATAGTTTCCAACATGGTTTGGGCCGCCCTGCATATCAAGAACAATGTTCCAGTCAATCCACTTTGTACATCCGCTTTTTAAATCATTTATGATGTTGTGGGCATAACGTTCACCAGAGAACCAGGCTCCGTTTCTTGGTCCGCCTTCTATACAGCCTTCGGTGAACATTAAATCAATTTGCGGATATTTTTCGTAAATGGCTTTGATATTGTCATACTGATCTCCGGAATACCAGTGAAAGGCAAGTCCGGCAACATATTTTTGAGCGCCAGGAACAGCAAGAGATTCTTCCAGTCGTTCAAGGGCAAGGTCTCTGTTGTGATCCCAAATATAGATTTTTACATGACCTAGTCCTGCTTTTTCCAGTGCAGGTCCCAGATATTGTGCTGCAAATTCACCTTCTTCCTTTGCTGAATATTCGCAGGAATCCCAGGTTTGAACAGCAGCCGGTTCATTTTGTATTGTGACAAAAGAGATTTTAATATCTCGTTCTGCCATCTTTTGAATAAATTTCACAAAATACTGAGCCCACAGTTCCTTATAGGTAGTGAGGAGATGTCCACCGTGGTTCATATCGCCGTTATCTTTCATCCAAACAGGAGGTGACCATGGACTTACCAGAAATTGAACGTCGTTGCCTTCGTTCTGTGCAGCCTTCTGAACATCCATAGCTAATGGTGAAATATATTTGTCGGTACGTTCCATAGAAAAAGACGCAAGTGATTCATCTTTTTCTGGAACGCAGGCCCAGTTATCAAGAGAAAAATCGCAGGAATTCATGTGGATTCGTGCAAAACGATATCCGTTTCCCGTTTTAGGATTGTAATATGCTTCTATTGCCTGCTGTCTTATTTGGGCAGGCAGCCGCGAAAGTACATATCCCGAAGATTCTGTAAGAGCACCACCAAAGCCTTGAAAAGCCTGATGTTGTTTGCCTGGATTAAGTGTTAGAGTAGTTGCTATCCAGCCTTTTCCATCATAAATGCGGTTTTCCATCGGGATTTCCGAAATTCGTTCCGATGTATCTTTTGCAGTTTCGTATAGTTTTCTGATTTTCATGGCTTGAGTATAAACCCGACCATGTTAATATGATAGTTTGATATTTTTCTGAATGGTGTATTTTTTTCGGCTATTTTTTAGGCAGAAGCTTTTGAGTAGAATAAAATATAAAGAATCCGCCAAACACAGCAATTGCTTTATCGAAAAAGTTTACGGGAAGGCGGGCTAAAAAAGCACTTAAAATGAGTCCCATATTCTGCATAACCATAGTATATGTCAGAAACATAACTGTTGAATTTTCATTTTGTCCTACTGAGTTTGAAAAATAGATGGAATAAATAAGAGAACCTTCCAGACTAATAATAATTGTGGAAATGAAAAATAAAATGACTAGTCTGAGCCATAAAATAATTTTTGTTTCAAAGGTTTTGTGTCTTGTTATTAAAAGCCAGGTGAGTAATGTTCCTGTAATGCAGCAGATTGCATAAAGGGAATGTTTTGCTATGTGTTGAATAAAAATTGAATTAAATAAAGAAGTTCCAACCCCTACAATAATTCCGCAGGGTATGCCAAAAAAACTTGCTGCGTAAACAAAAATCATGTCCATAAAAAATTGAAACTGAAAATATGAACTTAAAAATGAAAAGAAAATATTTATAGGGGTAAAAATCAGGGCAAGAATAATCTGAGTCTTTATAGGATATTTTTGGAAGGTCATTAATTTCTCCTTACATATCACCGAACTTTTGGATTAATTCCTTTTTGCTTGCAACACCAAGCTTTGAAAGTATACGAGTCATGTAATTATCTACTGCGCGTTCTGTGATTCCCATAGCTTTTGCAATTTCTTCTTCGTTTTTATGCTGAAAATACAGGCCCGTGAGTTCGCGTTCTCGCTTTGTAAGACTGTTGTAAAGATTTGTATAAATCACATAGTTTGAAGTAAGGCTTTCTTCCATGAAAAAACTTCCCTGGTCGGCTTTTTGCATTGCTTCCAGCAGAACTTCTAAATCGGCATTTTTGGAAACATAACCTGTTGCTCCAGCGGATACGGCTTGTTCTACAATTCCAGCTCCCTTAAACATAGAATAACAGATGCAGTAAAGGTTAGGGTAATTTTCGTTTATGAAACGGATTAATGAAAGGCCGTCGGCATCTTCATTTTTATCACCAAGATTAATATCTACAATGCAGATAAGTGGCTGGTAATCTGGTGTCTGGCAGTAATTAGCAAGAAAGGCTTTTGTTTCATCTATACTTGCAAAAGTTCCGCTACAGCGAAAATCGCTTTTTTCTTCAATTATTTTGCTTATGCCCTGGCGCACAAGATTGTGGTCTTCGATTAGTATGAAATTCATAAAAGAATTATAACATGAAAAAGAATTTATTTTCCAATCATAATTTCTACTTCGGTGCCTTCGCCGGCTTCGGAAAAATATTTAATGGTGCCGCCAATTTCTTTAAGGCGGAGTTTTATATTTTGAAGGCCAAAGTGAAGACTTTTTATGCTGGTTATTTTTTTGCTGTTCATCATTTCTAAAGTTTTTTCATCCAAGCCCTTGCCATCATCTGTAATAAAAATAACAAGTCCTTTGCGGATTTTTTCACTTTCAGAAGGATTACGGATTAAAAGGGTTACTTCGGAGGCATCACTGTGTTTCTCAATATTCGAAAGCAGCTCCATAATAATTCTAAAAAGATGATGAAAAGCAATTTGAGGCAGAATATCAAAGTCGGCATCGGGAGTTATTACAAGGGATGTTGAAATATTTGTGCGCTTTTGGTAATTATCTATGGCGTTTTTTAGGGCTGCCGGAAAGCTTCCCTTATCCATATTGATTGAAGAAAGGGTGTAGCAGGCATTACGAATGTTTTCTATGCATTCGCTCTGATTAGCCTTAATTTCTTTTGCAAGCTCCTGGTCGCTGATTTTTTCTGCAAGGAGAGAAACATAACGCATCTGCTGGGCAACAGAATCGTGGAGCTCAAGGGCAAGGCGGCGTCTTTCTTCCTCCTGACCATTGTTTGTTGCTTTAAGAATTTTTTCAATTTCTATTCTACGGGCGTAAGTAAACTGATAAAAAAGCAAAAGCAAGGTTATGATTAAAAGCAGGACACTCATAGAAATAATAAGCTGAACAAAGACAGTTCCACTTTTTTGATAGAGCAAGCCTTTTGAAATATAAAAGGCTGTTACAAGACGGGCAAGTTCTTTTGCATCCTG
>CAMNIU010000251.1 GCA_946540605.1 uncultured Treponema sp. | reverse complement strand
GCCTGGGTTTATCATGGCGGATTTTCTGAGCGTGTTTTTGGTGAGCTTGTTGCAAAACGCTATCCTCGTGAGAAATTTCAGGTTACTTCTAAAATGCCTCTCTGGGGAAAAACTGACCCTGCTGAATTGCAGAAGACTTTTGATGAACAGCTTAAAAAATGCGGCGTAGAATATTTTGATTATTACTTTTTGCATGCCTTGAACCGTGATGTTTTTGCAACTGCAGAAAAACTTGGTGCTTTTGAATGGATGCAGAAAATGAAGGCTGAAGGAAAAATTAAGCATCCGGGCTTCAGCTTCCACGATTCTGCTGAGGCTCTTGAGATGATGCTCAGCAAGCACCCTGAGGTTGAACTTGTTCAGCTGCAGATTAACTACATTGACTGGGAAAGTGACAATGTTCAGAGCCGCAAGTGCTACGAAATCTGTAAGCGCTATGGAATTCCAGTTTCTATTATGGAACCAATTAAGGGCGGAAGTCTTGCAAACGTTATGGACGACGCTAAGAAAATTTTTACGGATTATAATCCGAATGCAAGTGTTGCAAGCTGGGCTGTCCGCTACTGTGCAAGCATGGACAATATTCTTGTTGTCCTCAGCGGTATGAGCAATATGGAACAGTTGCGCGACAACATGAGCTACATGAAGGATTTTGTTCCACTTAATGCAGAAGAACAGGCTTGTGTACAGAAGGCTACTGAACTTATTAAATCTACTATTGCAATTCCTTGTACTGGTTGCCGATACTGTGTTGATGAAACTAACGGCGGATGTCCACAGAACATTAATATTCCACGCATGTTTGAGCTTTACAACGAAAGTAAGCGTTATGGCGTTGCTTCGTTCAAATGGCACTATGGCGAGGAGCTTAAAAAGACCGGTAATCCTGCTGAATGTGTAGGCTGCGGTAACTGTGAAGGTCACTGTCCTCAGAAAATCAGCATTATTGAACAGCTTAAAACTGTTGCAAAAAACTTTGGGTGAAGCAATTCTAAAAAGCTGACAGGTACAATATAACGTTATTTTCTTTGTCAAAACACATTTTCTCTGTTATACTTTATAAGTTATAATATGCGAAAATGTGTTTTTTTGCCTCTCAGGCATTTCTTTTCTGTCGTTTTAATCTGTTCTCTTTTTTTGCTGACTTCCTGTGGGAAAAAGAATGATTCTCCGCGTATATATCTGGATGATGAGTTTTACTGGTCTTTGACAGGTGCAAACAGTGTGCCGGAAGATGCTGAAAAACTTAAGTTTGAGCATCTCGACAACATGGGCTACAAAAACCTTATGGATCTTGTTGGCATAGATGGAAAATATGTGTGGCTCAAGGCCGAGTTTGAACTGATTCCTGAATTAAAAAATGATGATCTTTCAATGGTTATTCCTTATCTTCATTATGCAGATGTTCTTTATCTAAATGGTAAATATATTGATGATTATGGCGTAATGGGCGAGACTCCTGATGACCCGATTAATCAGGAAGCTGGTTATGTTGCGCATCTTTTTGATTTTCCTGAATTATATTTGAATCAGGAAGGTAAAAATACAATTCTTATTAAGGTACAGTGTCTTGGTCATGCAACAATTACAGACGGAGTATTTGTAGGTCTTAGACAGGATTGCTGGCGAACTTCTGACAATATGACCTTCTGGCGATGCCGTTTTTATATGTTCTTTGAAGGAATGCTGATTCTTTGTGCTTCGTTCTTCTTAATGTTGTATTTCCTTTATAAACCATTGGCTAGTTTAAGACGCTTTGCTTTCTTAAATATTCTTACGGCTATATTCTTTTCTATTTTCTTTATAACAGAATTGCCGTGGGCAGGCTTTCATGGTGGTGTGCCTTTTATATGGTATGTAAAAATTGCGAAGTGTACCTGTTTCTTTGCAATAGAATTTGTTTTTTCAATGTTTATTTGTTCTTTCATTGAGAAGAAAATGAAAGCTTATGAAATTGCGATACAATATCTTTCATTTTTGATTAGTGCTGCGTGTTCAATGCTTGCACCTTCATATCTCTGGCTTGTAAAGAAAACGCTTATTTTGATTCCAATTTCAATTGTAGGATTTTTATATTCTATTGTTTGTGCTGCTATTGCCGCAAAAAAAGCAGAACCGAAGATTCGAGAAAAGGCAAAAGTTGTTTTATATGCTGTTTCATTCCTGCTTGTTATAATGAGCATAGATGTAATTATTAAGGGTGCATTCCGAAATATAAAGATGCCGTTCATTTCGATTTTCGGTTTGACAGGTGTAATTCTTATCATCTTTGTTTATTTCTGTGTTGATTACAGTCAGATGTCTGGACGACTTGATTATTTGAATCAGGGACTTGAAGAGGAAATAAAGAGTCAGACAAAGCGTCTTTTGAATGCAAAAGAAAGTCTTGAACACGACCGTGAAATGTCTCTTAAAGATATGCGAATGGCCGCAATTGTTCAGAATAAGTTTTTCCATGCACCTGAAATTTCTCTTAAAAACTGGGATTTTGCCGTACGTTATGAACCGCTCTCTCTGGTTTCGGGTGATCTTTTTAATTTCTATCATGATGGAGAAAACTTAAATGGCGTTTCTCTCTTTGATGCTTCGGGGCATGGTGTCGCAGCAAGTCTTGTTACTATGCTTGCCGAAAATATTATTCAGCAGACTTATAATGAAGCCTTAGGAACAGAAGAAAGTGTAGCTGCCATTCTGAAACGAATTAATTATCGCTTTATTGAATCAAAAGGTGAAATTGAAAATTATCTAACAGGTATTCTTTTAAGCACAAAAGAAAATGATGATGGAACCTGTACTGTTACCATGACAAATGCCGGTCACCCATATCCTCTTTTTTACAGCGTAGATGAAGGTTGTGTTGAAGAAATGCTTCCTACGGCAGATATGCCATATACAGGCCCTGTAGGTTTGAGTGGTTTTGGTGTTGATTATTCTGATATGTCTTTTACGATGAAAAAAGGCGATATATTGTTCCTCTATACAGATGGAATTACGGAAATGCCAAATAAAGAAAAACTTGATTTTGGAATTGATCCGATAAAACAGATTATCGAAAAGAATAAAGATTGCAGTGCAGAAGAAATCGCTAAAAGATTAATGGAAAGACTTTCTGACTTTATAAAAGACACGCCGCGCACTGACGACGTGTCTGTAATTATTCTTAAGCGCGTTTAGCCTGCTTAGCGAATGTCTGAACACCCTCAATAACAAGAATTACTGCGAGTACAGTCATTGCAAGAGCAAACAACAGCTGGAACCAGTTGCCCCAGAAGAATGCACCCTGTGCACCTGCGAACATTGGCTTAAGCTTGTTTATGATTGTAAGTACAAGTGAAGTAAGAGTTGCTGCAAGCATGAAAATCATTGGAATGAAGAACATCTTGTTGTTCTTTCCTGCATTTCCAAGCCAAGCTGCAACTGCCATCAAAGCAATACCTGCAAGGAGCTGGTTAGCAGCACCGAACAATCCCCAGATTGCGCTGAGTTTAAGTCCACCAAGAATACAACCAATAAGAACCATAATTCCTGTACCGAACAATGGGTTAGCAAGAAGTTTGCGGATCCCTTTTGCATCCTTCCATGTTGCTTCGTCTTCTTTAAGGAAGAGTTCAGAGAACATAAAGCGACTCAAACGAGTACCTGTATCAAGAGATGTAAGAGCGAATACTGAAACTGCAAGAGTGAGCAAAGCAAAGATTGTATTGTATACGCTTGTACCTTCTTTTCCAAAGAGAACTGCAATACCTGCACCAAATGCTGCAGATGGAGAACCGAATCCACCGTTCTTGTATTTATCAAATACCATACCAACAGCAATCAAAGAAATAATACCGAGTGCAGATTCAATAAGCATTGAACCATAACCGATAGCTTTTGCGTTCTTTTCATTATCGAGCTGTTTAGAAGATGTACCTGTAGAAATCAATGAGTGGAAACCTGAACATGCACCGCAGGCAACTGTGATGAAGAGGGCTGGGAACATTGTTCCAATGCTTGTTTTCCATCCTGTGAATGCAGGAATTGTGAATGTTGCACTTCCTGTGAATGCAGAACTTACGATTCCAAGGAGAGCAAGAATCATCATTGCATACAAAAGGAATGATGAAAGATAATCACGTGGCTGAAGAAGAATCCATACTGGAACCAAAGATGCGATTGCAATGTAAAGACCAATGAATACAATCCATGCTGTACGAGTCATTGCAAAACCAACATTCAAACCAAGAACTGTAATAAGAATGATTCCTGCAATTCCGATGATGGTTGCTGGAAGAGTCTTAAGACCACACTTGTTTGTGAGGATTCCGTATACAATTGCAAGTACAATGAAAAGCAGAGAAATCATAGCTGTAGACTGTGCACCAGTTGGGTTTGTTACGAAACCAAAAGTTTTTGCAGCATCAGCAGCTGTAAAGAAAGTTCCTGCAACTACGTTTACAAAGGATGCAATTACGAGAATCAATACGAGAAGTGCAAAGATAATAAAGAGCTTCTTTGCTTTAGAACCCATAGAGTCCTTAATGATTTCTCCAACTGATTTTCCGTCGTGGCGGATTGAAGCGAAGAGAGAGCCAAAGTCCTGAAGACCGCCGAAGAAAATACCTCCGACAACACACCAAAGGAATACTGGAACCCATCCAAAAACAGCAGCCTGAATTGGGCCATTGATTGGACCTGCACCTGCGATAGATGAGAAATGATGTCCCATCAAAACGGCAGGCTTTGCCGGAACATAGTCTACACCGTCAGTTTTTTCATTAGCCGGTGTTTTTCTTGTAGGGTCGATTCCCCACTGTTTTGCAAGCCATGAGCCATAACAGATATAGCCGGCTAAAAGCAAAACGATTGCAGCAATAATAATTAATAATGCTGTCATGAATTTACCTCCTCGTAAATCCGTGTAAGTTTTTTTATTTAAAAAAATCAAAACTGATTTTTTAAATTCTTAATAATAAGCTTTGTAAAATCTTTGCCGTGTCGGTTGGAGATGACTGCAGATTTTTTCGGGTTGTCGGGTGATTTTTCGAATTCTTCTAAATCCGCAGCCACAAGTTTGAAATTGCTCCAGCCGTGAAAGCTGAATTTATATGATTTATAAAGCTTAGTTTTTTTGATTTTGATTTTTGTGTCGGAGGTAATGTGACGGGCCATAACGATTAATGTAACGTCAGAATTACGATGGCCTTCGTGAGGGTGAACTCTGGCTAGTCCGCGCTCCCAGGCTGTGGTTGTAAGTTCATTCAGTTTGGCTTCGTTTAGTTCATCAACAGCGGCAAAATAAACAAACTCGTTGGAATCTATATCTGCAATATGCGCTGAGCGGACAAGGAAATACTGTTCGTTGTGAGAGCGAAATTCTGCTTCGGCGCAGAAGGGTGGGGTAATATCAACTTCTTTAATAGTGTAATACTGCGAGAATGCAGGCAGTAACTTTTTTATTACATAAAAAGAATCCATCTTTAGTATACCTAACAATTTTAAGTATAAGTAAAGATGGATTAAGTGTCAATTAAAAACTTTAGTAAAATTGAAGATATGGTTAAAAAAGATTCCCCGGTCCTGCCGGGGAATGCCAATGTTATAATAATGTCATCCTTGACCGAGTTTGCTCCGCAAACATCGCGGGACTTGACCCGGGGGTCTAACTTATGCCTGAAGAGCTGTAACTGCAACTGTAGCAACGATGTCGTCTACATTACATCCGCGGCTGAGGTCGTTGAGAGGCTTTGCAAAGCCCTGGCAAACAGGACCAATAGCCATCCAGCCACCCATGCGCTGGCAGATCTTGTAACCAATGTTACCAGCGTTGATGTTAGGGAAGATGAATGTGTTAGCGTGACCAGCAACCTTGCTTCCTGGAGCCTTGAGTTCACCAACTTCTGGAGCAACTGCTGCGTCGAACTGGAATTCTCCGTCGAGTGCGAGGTCTGGAGCTGCAGCCTTAGCAAGTTCTGTAGCCTTCTGAACCTTTGTTACTGTGTCGTAGAACTTAGCGTCGTTTCCAGAACCCTTTGTAGAGAATGAAAGCATTGCAATTCGTGGTTCAATACCTGCAATCTTCTTTGCTGTGTCAGCAGATGCAACTGCGATGTCTGCAAGTTCTTCTGCTGTAGGTTCAATGTTGATAGCGCAGTCACCGAATACTGCAACTCCTTCTGGAACGTACTTGTTTCCACCTTCTGGAGCAACCATAATGAAGCAGCTTGAAACTGTCTTGAAGCCAGGTGCAGTCTTAATAACCTGAAGTCCTGGGCGCAAAGTATTTGCTGTTGAGTGACATGCACCAGAAACGAAACCATCTGCATCTCCAGCTTTAAGAATAAGAGCACCGTACATTGTGTGGTCTTTAAGAATTGCAGCTTTAGCAGCGGCTACATCAGCATATTCTGGAGCGCCGGTCTTCTTGTTGATTTTTCCTTCGCGAGCCTTGAAAAGGAGCTCTGCATATTTGTCTGCATTTGCATCTTTAGCTGGGTCAACAATTGTAACTCCAGAAAGGTCAGCATTGCTTCCGCTTGCCTTAATATCTTCGTCGCTTCCAATCAAAATAATTTTGGCGATTCCATCTTTTACGATTTTAGAAGCTGCTTCTACAACGCGCTTGTCTTCACCTTCGCAAAGAACGATAGTTTTGTTTGCAGCCTTAGCTTTTTTTAGTAAGTCTTCTACAAAATTCATATTTTCCTCTATTTTAATGAAGTGTTACTGCCCGTTTTGGGCAACTCTAGAATACTACTATGGAGCGAATTTTACAATTATGTGTATTGTAGTTTTCCAAAAAAAATGTTTAGTGAATGAAATTATCTTACATACGGTTTTGAATCTTTTAAGATATTGTAAATATGCTTGATGTATTTGTTTATGCTCTGCGGATTTGGAGTCAGCCGGTCAACAGTTGTTATGTCCATATAAATTCCTTCAGCTTGGCTTGCTTCATTCATATAATAAAGGATTTTCAGAAGATTTGCCTCTTTTGAAGTAAAGTCTTTTTGAATACGCTTTTTACTGATGTAATGAGAAGTTGCACATTGGTCTAAATCCCAGTAAAACTGTGTAAGCAAGCGTCGCTGAAAATGAAGATTCTGGTCGTTGGAGACTTTTGGTTTATAATTATCTTTATCTGGATTCCATTGATTCTTAAACTGCGATTGAAAGATTTCTCTATATTTTTCTTCGATCTTGTTTATATCATTGTCGCAAGACCTCTTAAAAAACATGGTAATTCCCATCACTGCCGCTCCAAAATCATATCCGCGATAGTCAGATAGAAGTTGGGAGTAACGCTGTTCCCAACTAAGTTTATTAGGAATATACCAAGCAAAAATACAGGCTACAAAGGCAAGAATAATCTGAAGTAATGGTGCAATTATTACAGTGAACACTTTTGGGGTCTCCATAATCAAATATCCGCCATTGCATTTGCTGTAGCTTTATGAACATATGCTATATCCTTAGATGATGTTCCATTTTGTATAAGAATATCTTCTGTATTATAAAGATCTTTTGATAAAAGTTTTGCTTTGTATTTTGTTTTTTTCTTTTGCTTGAAGAAAGAAGTTATAATTGCAACATTTAAGCATATTATTGTAATACCGCTAAAAATAAGGAATGATAAATCATTTTTAGAATAGAAAGTTAGAACTGCATTTGCTAATATCGTTATCAGGATAACTAGTAATGTATAGAATGTAAAATTATACTTTCTTCTTTTTTCTTTTTTATATTTATTACTCTTGATAGAAGAAACGTCTAAATAGAAGCATGGCAAAGCTTGTTTGATGGATTTTAAAATTCTTTTGCAATTTATTCTTTTTTGTCTTTTTGAAGATTCTATTGTAAAAACATCTTCTTGGAAATTTATAATGTTATAATGTGTTTTTAATAAGTTTTTATATCCATCGATTGTTAGTCCCTGGTCGATGGATAATGCATTTATCAAAATATTAGCATTATATTTTTCGGAAAGTTTCAATCCTTCTTCAACGATATTCCAATCTGGAGTATCAATGTCACCAGCACTGCAAAATGCAATAGTTCGAGATTTCCATATTATAACAGCAAGAAAATCTTGTTTACTTTCACCTCTATTTTCAAAGAAAACAATTCCTGCCCCATTTTTTATCAATTTTAGAAAAATATTTCTTATTAGTGTCGTTTTTCCTGAATTACTCTTACCTTGTACTGTAATGATTTGCATTTTCATTCTTTCTCACTGTTTAAATTACTCTCTCTGTTGTTTTTTTTCAGACTAATTGCTTTCTTTTGTGAAAATCGAGTTTGCGTTGCTACATAATAAAGTTGCGTTTGCATTTGTATCTGTTGCAGACATGGGGCCGATGTTTTCATTGTCTTTGAGCCAATTACTTGTCGTATCAATAAATGTAATATTATTAAGATTGGAACAACCAGAGAAAACTTCTTGGTGAATTTCTGTTACACCATCGCCGATTATAATTTCCGAAAGCATTTCACAATTCTGGAATGATCTGTAGAAGAGCATGTTGCCGATTATAGTTACTTTTGTAAGTGATTTTGGTATTTGATATACAGAAGAGCTTTGTTTAACAGAAGTAAAAGCTGTTGCATTATTGTCAACAACTGTACCAAAAAAAGTGCCAAACAAAGTATCTGAACTATAACTTTTTGTAGTTGCTTTCAAACCTAGGAATGGAACAGTAACTTCTTCAAGTGCTGCACAACCATTGAATAAATTTGTTCCAATACTTGTTACATTATTAGGAATAACTATGCTTGTAAGACGTGAACAATTCTTAAATGCGCATTGCCCAATACTTTCAACTCTGATACCAAGGGTTATATTAGTAAGTTCTGAACAATCTGAGAACGCAAAATACCCAATACTAGAAACTTGATTTGGGATTTCGATTGTTTCTAATGCATAGCATTTGGCAAAAGCATAATTTTCTATAATTGTTGTATTTGCTGGAATTTGAATAGATTCAAGTGAAGAACAGTCATAGAAGGTATGTGTGTTTATAACTTCAATATCATTTGGTAAGGTAATTTCTTTGGCAGATGAACAACCATAAAATGCAGATTTACCAACTGAGGTAACTGAACTAGGTACGGCAACACCTTCCAAAGAACTACACTTATAGAATGCATATTCTCCTATAGAAAGAACTGTTTCTGGAATAGTAATTGATTTAAGGGATGAACAATATGCAAATGCATAATCACTAATAGTAGTTGATGCGGATGAGAGAATAATAGAATAATTTAAACAGTCTTTGAACAAATAATTTGTAAAAGATGAAGATATTGATGTAGGCGCAAAACTTGTCAAAAGACCATTCTTTATCGTAATTTCAATATTGCTTGTTTCCTTAAATGCGTATTCTCCAATTGTTGTAACTGAATCTGGAATTACAATTCTAGGAAGTTTTATACATTTTTCGAATGCATATGTACCGATACTTTGCAATGTATTAGACAAAGTAAGATCCTGCAAATTCGAACATGCTGAGAAGACGTGCTTTCCAATACTTGTAACTGTGTTCGGTAAAGAAATTGTTGTAAAACCATCACACTTTGCAAAAGCATAATTTCCTACTGTTGTTAATCCACTTGGCAATGTCAAATCAGATAATCCTGTACAATTATAAAAACAATATGCACCTATTTCTTTTAAATTAGATGGGAATGTAATAGACTTTAATTCTGTACAATTATAGAAGCAGTATGCAGCTAATGTCGTAGTTCCGCCAGTAACTGTAATTGTGTAGTTTTTACATCCTGCAAGGAGAGTATTTTCTTTGCTTGTACTGTCTTCTGCGGGCGCAATAGAGTTAAGAAGTGTATTGTTTATTGTTATTGCAATGTTTTTACATCCTTTGAAAACAGAACTTCCAATTGATGTAACATTATTTGGAACAACAAGGGTTGTGAGTTTTTTACAGTTTTCAAAAGCGTTATTGTCTATTGAAACTACAGTTTCTGGAATTATAAGTTCAGAAAGTTCATCACAATTTGCAAACGCATTTTTGCCGATATTTTCCAATGCTGCAGAAAGTGTTAATGTAGCAAGCTTTTTACAATCTGAAAATGCATTGCTTGAAATAACAGCGACATTATCACTCATTGTTACAGATGTGAGTTTTGAACAACCAGAGAAACAATATGAATTAATTGTAGTAACATTTTCGCCAAGTTCTACGCTTTCCAATTTTGAACAACCAGAGAATGCGTGTTCGCCCAAAGAGGTTATACTGTCAGGAACTTCAATTGAAGTAAGAGAGGTGCAATTTTCAAAAGCTCCATATCCAAGTGTTCTTACTCCAGTTCCAAGATTTATTGTTGTTAGCGCGCTACAACCGGAGAATGCTTGTTTGCCAATGCTCAAAACTGAATTTGGAATTACAACAGATGTAATAATTTTATTATTCATAAAAGCAGAATCTGCAATGGAAGTTACTGAAGAAGGAAGTGTAATTCCTGCAAGATTTTCACAATTCGCAAAAGTTCTTCCTGGAATAGATGTTAAACTTGTACATTCAGACAAATCCAGATTTACCTTTACGCCAGTTGAATCAAGAGCAGTTCTAATATAACTCATTGATGGATTTGTATCTGTAATTTTTACAGTAACGGTACCATCATTATATCCCTTAAATGCTGAATAAAACTCTGCCGCTGTACAGGTAAGTTCAGTAATCCATTTTGCATAATAAGTTTTATTTCCATCAGTTCCCAAAGGTATTTCAGTTACTTTTTGACCTGTAAGTTCT
Source organism: uncultured Treponema sp. (assembly GCA_946540605.1). Classification (GTDB taxonomy): domain Bacteria; phylum Spirochaetota; class Spirochaetia; order Treponematales; family Treponemataceae; genus Treponema_D. Next base: position 32,664 of record CAMNIU010000251.1, on the reverse strand, counting down.
GCATTATCATACCAACCGGCAAATACAGCTCCTTCTTTTGATAAGGTAACAGGTAATGTAATTGTTGTATAGTTTGTATAAGAAAGTGGAATGTAAATATCATCGTCCCAATTACCTTCATTTAATTCATACGTAATTGAATAGACTGTATTGAGTTTTTCGATTTCTTCTGCACCTGTGGTAGCACAACCAGGAGCAATACGAACTATTACACTGTAAGTATTTGTATATGTTGAATCAGATGCATTTTGATATAGATAAAAACGAAGAATATATGAACCTTTTGCAACAGAAGTCTTATTGTATGTGACTGTAGATTTTCCGTTAGTTGTAGTTGCTGTAAGATTTTGTGCAGTATAACCAGTTATAGCAGTTCCATTTAAATCAAAAAGTCCGGCTGTAACCTTTGCAATGCCATTTGCAGGATATTTTAAGCTAACCTTTAAACTACCGTTTCCTGTGGAAACTTCATTGAGAGTAAATGATAAACTGTTGTTACCATAGCTGATTGATTTTGAAATGGTTGAAGTGAGAACTACAGTATCTCCTTTGGATGCTTCCAAGGTAAAATACCAATCAGCAACTGAAAGTTCAATTTTGGACATGTTTTGTAAAGCAGAATAATTAGCCCATGAATCAAGCTGTGTCATGGCACTTTCGGATGCTTTTCTACCTTTTAAGACATAAGAAAGTTCATCACGAGAAAGGGCTGTTGGAAGAACTGTTCTTGCAGTTTCATTTGAAATGTTGACCGTAATATACGCTCGGTCTTCATAATTCAAAGTAACATCTTCATTGTTATTACTGCATCCATTAAAAGCAGTTGCTAACAGTAATGTACTGAAAATGAACATTAAGTTTTTGATTTTCATATAATTCTCCTTCTTCTATGAATTACTAATAAATTGCTATTTCAGCAGTAGAGGAATACACTGCGCCTGATGTCGTTTCAACAACAATCATAAGATTGTGGTTTCCTTTACTAAGATTACTAATATTGAATCTCTTTCCTGTTTGAGATGTTTTAATGTCATCAATCCACCATGTATAAGTTGAAAAGCCTGATTTTGCAATGAAAAGCGAATCGTCATAAATCAATAAATCTTCAATTTCCTGATATGTTGGTAGAACTACATAGATAGCAGTATTTGCGCAATATGTGTCCATGTAATTTCCAGATATTGTAAAAATTTTTGAAGCTGAATATGTATTACCATTTGAATCTGTTACAACAAGCATTACAGTATGATTGCCAATTGAATAATCAGATTCTTTCAATTTGAATGATTTGTTTGTTTCGGTTATTTTTGTACCGTCAATCCACCAGGAATAGGTTTGATATCCCTTTTGAGCTTCAAATTTCTGGTTTTCATTATCATAGGTTAGGAAATCAATGACCTCATCGTAGTTTGGAAAACTTACATAAATATTAGTCGTGTCGCTAATATCATCTAATTGTAAATTCTCTGCAGAAATGTAAAAACTTCTTGAGGCTGAATAAATATTTCCTTTAGAATCTTGAACTACAATTACAATTGTATGATTGCCTTTGTTGATAGTATTTGTGAGTGTATAATAGTTTTTGGTTTCATTTTGCTTTGTGCTATCAATCCACCAAACATAAGAGGTATAGCCTTTTTTTGCTACAAAACGTTGCAATTTATCATCATACGTTAGCAAATCGTTATTATCTTGATAATCAAGTATTTTTACAGTGATATTTGTATTGATATTTTCATCTAATTTGAGATTATCTTTTGTAACAGAAACGGTTTTTGATTCTGAAAAATAATTATTTTGATTATCTCTGACAATTACTGTTACAGTGTGATGGCCGGGATTAAGATTGTCCGGTAATGTAAATATGTTATCGCTTACAGTCTGTAGTTTATCATCCAGCCACCAAATGTATTTCATAAATCCAGAAGTTGCAGTAAATGAGGTTTCATCAAAAGATAGTAAGCTTGAAATTTCAGTGAGATTTTCAATTGTTACTTTGATAAATGATAATGAGTTTTCATAAATAACAAATTCAGATGAGGCGGAATATTTCTTTCCAGAATAATCTTTAACAACAAGCATTAGATTATGATTTCCAGATGATAGTAGCGATGAATTAACTGTAAAATAACGTGTTTGATTATTTTCTTTCTCTCCATCAAGCCACCATTCATAAGCAGAAAATCCACTCTTTGCTGTAAAAATGTTTGTTGTGTTTGAATAAGACAATAAACCTGATATGTCTTGTTCAAGAGACGGGACTGTTACGTAAATACCATCAATAGTATTTGGTATTACTGATATTTCGAAAGAATCTGTAAACTCTCCATAAGCAATAGTAATAAGTTTATCTGTTGGAGCAAGTAGGTCTCCTTCTTCCATTGAGGTTGTGTAGTTTGTTATTTTTTCTTTTCTTCCGTCTTTATAACAAGCGTTTACTTCCAGACCTTCAAGAGATAGATGTTGTTCTGCATAATAGACTGTGGTATTTGGTATATTCAAAATTTCTATATGATCAAGTGGAATAGATACTTCGTACAGATTTTCTGATAAATCTATTTCTTCAACTCCGTAACTTGTGAAACATGGTTCAATACGAGCAAATGTGTTATAAACTGAGGAATAATTTGTATCAGTTTCATTTTTATAAAGGAAAAAGCGAACCAGATAATATCCTTTTGGAATGTTGGTTAGTTGATAAATCGCTTTGTTTTTTTCTTTTGTAGAATCATATTCTGTAAGTAAGTTCGTATTTTCGAACCCTTCTATAGAAGAACCATATTCTGAAAGCAGCTTTGCTTCAATTTTTTGCGCTATATTTTTAGAAACATAAAACTCAACAAATAAATTTCCATTGCCATATGATGACTCAGTTAGTGTGAAAGAGACGGCATTTTCTCCTAACTGAATGCTTGTGGAATAAACTCCTGTTAGTGCAATTTCAGAATTTTTTATAGCATGAAGTTCAAAAATCCATTCACCCGTCTTTATATTAACCTTTGAGGAGGTCATATCTTCATAGTTTGTCCAGGTTTGTAATAAGGATTGGTTACCATCAGAATTTGTACCATATAATTCGTAATCGAAGTCAGTATAATTGTATTTTTCTGGAAGAATGGTTCTTGATGGTACTTCCTGTAAAGTAACTTTTAGAAAGGATGCAGAGTTTTCTGATTTTTCAATTTCTTTTTCTAAATTTAAAGTTAGCTGTTTGCAGGAAGCGAACATTAATCCTAGTGCTATAATTGAAAAAAGAGTTTTTTTGTTTTTCATTTTTATCGCTCCTCTCTCAAAATATTAATGGTTGCTGTTGCAGAAAATCTTTCGCCATCAGAAGTTTTTACGAGAATCATTAAAAAATGATAACCCGAGGAAAGATTTGAGGTATTTAAGGAATAGATTGCTGTTTTGTTTGACAGTTTTTCTGAATCTAACCACCATATATATTCTGTAAATCCAGCTTTTGCGATGAATTTATGGTTATCTTCTTCATACGATAATAAGTTTTCTACATCAAAATGTTCTGGTAGTGTGACTTGAATTACACTGACTTTGTTCGGAAGTATTTCTATATCAAATGATGTAGAAAATCCATTGTATTGAATTATAACTGTATATGTTTGAGCTCTTGTAAGATTACTTCCGTTATTTAAGGAAAGTGTATAGTCAGTAATTTCTTCCTCATGAGTATCAGAATAGGTAGCAGCTATTTTTAGCCCTGTATAATCAACAGATTCACTAACGTGATAGACAGTTTTTTCTGGCAGAGAAGTTATCTTTATTCCTGTCATTACTGGTAATACTTCAATGTTGAAGTTTTGTGAAAACTCATTGTACTGAACTTCGATTGTATACGTTTGTTCTTTTGAAAGAGTCGTTCCATTTGCAAAAGAAAGTGTATAGTTTGTAAGTTGTTTTTCACTGCCGTCTGAGTAAGTAGCTAGAATTTTTAATCCATCATAATTGATACATTCTCCAACGTAATAGGTTGTTTTTAGTGGAAGAGAGAGAACTTTTATACCTGTCATTACTGGCAGTACTTCTATGTTGAATGCTTTTGAAAAATTCTTATACAGAACTTCTATTGTGTAGTTTTGCTTTGAAGAAAGAATCGTTCCGTTTGGTAAAGAAACTGTATAATCTGTAATTTCTTTTTCTGTCTTATCTGAATATGTCAATGATATTTTTAGACCATCATAATTGAAAGATTCTCCATCATAATAAACTGTTTTTGCTGGCAAAGAAGCTATCTTTATACCTGTCATTACAGGTAAAACTTCTATATTGAAAAATTGAGAAAACTCCTTGTACTGAACTTCTATTTTGTAAGTCTGCTCTTTAGAAAGAGTCGCTCCATTTTCAAAGGAAAGAGTGTAGTCTGTAATTTCTTTCTCGTTTCCATTTGAATAAGTAGCTGCAATTTTTAATCCATTGTAATTTACTGAATCACCAACATAATAGGTTGTTTTTAGTGGAAGAGAGAGCAGTTTTATTCCTGTCATTACTGGTAACACTTCAATAGTGAATGCTTGAGAATATCCCTCGTACTGTACATTTATGACGTAGTTTTCCTCTTTTGCAAGTGGCGTTCCATTATGCAAAGAAAGTGTGTAATCTGTAATTTCTTTTTCGCTGTCATCTGAATATGAAGCTGTTATTTTTAATCCTGCGTAATTAACAGTTTCTCCAACGTAGTAAACTGTTTTCTCTGGAAGTGATTTTATATTTAGCCCTGTAATAACAGGTAAAACATCAATATTGAAAGTTTGAGAAAATCCCTTATAATTGACCTCTATTTTGTTTATTTGTTTTGATGTAAGGATTGAGCCTTTTTTTAGGGAAAGAGTATAATCTGTAATTTCTTTTTCGGTTCCATCGGAATATGTTTCTGATATTTTTAGGCCTGTATAATCTATAGCTTCCCTGTCATAGTAGACTGTCTTGTTAGGAAGCGAGGTTATCTTTATACCAGTCATTATTGGTAAGATTTCAATATTGAAAGATTGAGAAAAATCTTTATATTGAACTGTTATAATGCAGGTTTGTTCTTTTGAAAGAACAGTTCCGCTCTTTAAGGAAATCTCGTAATTCGTAATTTCTTCTTCGGTACCGTTTGAATATGTAACTGCTACTTTTAATCCATCATAATTAACAGAATCACCAATGTAATATGTTATCTTTAGAGGAAGAGAAAGAATCTGTATTCCTGTTATAACAGGTAGAACTTCGATGTTGAAAGTTTGAGAGAATCCCTTGTATTGAACTTCTATTACATATGTCTGTTCTTTTGAAAGAATTGTTCCGTTTTCTAAAGATAGAGTGTAGTTAGTAGTTTCTTTTACGGAGCCATCGGAATATGTTTCTGAAATTTTTAGTCCATTATAATCGATTGTTTCACCAATGTAGTAGGTTGTCTTTTTAGGGAGTGAAGCTATCTTTATTCCTGTTATTACCGGTAAAACATCAATAGTGAAAGTTTGAGAGAAACTCTTATATTGAACTTCTATTGTATATGATTGTTCTTTTGAAAGAATTGTTCCGGTGCCTAAAGATAGGGTGTAGTCAGCAATCTCTTTTATGGTTCCATCAGAATATATTTCTGCAATTTCTAGTCCTGTGTAATCAATTGGTTCACCAACGTAATAAGTTAGCTTTTTAGGGAGTGAAGCTATCTTTATTCCTATCATTATTGGTAAAACTTCAATAGTGAATGATTGAGAAAACTCTTTATACTTAATTTCTATTGTATAAGTCTGTTCTTTTGAAAGAATTGTTCCGTCTTCTAAAGAAAGTGTGTAATCTGTAATTTCTTTTTCGCTTCCATCGGAATATGTTGCGGATATTTTTAAGCCTGTATAGTCAACTGATTCACCTATATGATAAACATTTTTTATCGGCATTGATGATATTTTTATATCTGTAACATAAGGAGGAATATTGGGAGAAACTGTTATTTCACAAGAAGAAAGTAATATTAGGGATAGAAAATATAAAAGCAAAAATATATCAGAAAACTTTGTAGATTTAATTTTCCCATTAAATAGTTTTTTCAATCCTTCCTCCGTGTGAAAATACAGTGACATACCGCTTTCAAGGTATATATTTTATCACTCAACCGCTAATAAGGCAAATTTATAATATTGTTACCCTAATAAGAGTATTATTTATTTATGGGATTCAGAGAAAATTTAAAGGAAGAAATGGAGTATCAGGGAATTACTACTAAAGAGCTTGCTGAGAAATCAGGAGTTGGTAAGAGAACAATAGACCATTATCTTATGACCAATCCCCAAGAGCCCGGTGTTTACAATGCACAGAAAATAGCTAAAGCTCTTAAAGTTTCTGTTGAATATCTTGTTACTGGTAAAGAGTATAAAAACGCAATTGCTGTTACTGGTGAAAAACTTGAGGTGCTGAATTCCTTTGAAAAGCTTTCTTCTGATGAACGGAGTCTTGTTTTGAATCTTTTGAAAACGTTGAATAAAAAGTCTGCTTCAGTTCGATAGATTCCCAAATAATCAGTCTAAATCTTCCAGTTCCATAATATCGTAGAAATTACAGTGAAGGGCAAGGGCCAGAGCGTTGATTGATTTTCCGCTGGCCATGTTTATGTCTTTTGATCCGATTTCGTATTGCTGGAGGGTGCGGAGATTTACACCGCTGAGTTCGGCGAGTTGTTTTTGAGTGAGGCCGGCGGCTTTGCGGAGGCGGTGAAGGTTTGTGCCGAAGTTCATATTGTTTTTTCTAACAATTTCATCCATTGCTTCAATAAACTTTTCTTCTGGGGCTTCGTGAAGAGGATGATACATTTGAATAATCTGATTGAAACTTATGATGTCACGAATCTTTGAAAATCTGATTCCTGTCATCCATTGATAATATGCGAGTATCCATCCGGCCCAATATTCCTTGCTTCGATGAAACATTATAGAATTATCGTCGAAATCCATTTTCTTTGGTGCGTAGCCGATTCGATTAAAAATTGTTAATGCAAGTTCTGTGCCGGAATAACCGCACACGAATTTCGGAGAACCAGTTTCTATTTCGTTGGCGACTTTAGACGCTATAAAAAAATCGTAAAAACTGTCTGGCTCAACGTCACAGGAATTAATTGCAAAATGGCAGGCATAGCCTAAGTTTTGCTGGACATCTGGCAGAAATAATTTACTGTAAGCGTGGATCATCTGGTTTTACCTCCTCTAAAATCAAGTCACGAATAAATAAGCCGGAAATATCTGCTGTTTCAAGTGATGCGGCGAAATCATTTTTTGCTTTATTAAAACGTTCTTTTCGGAGTGGATAATATTTCTTTCCTTCTGCAATTTCATAACCTGTAAATTTGATTTGTTCAAATGATTTCTGGCTTTTTAGCATTATCTGTTCGCCAAGTTTTCCAAGTTTCATTGCTGTTCGAAGCTGGCTATATGAAATCTGGTTTGAAAGAAATGCGCGGGCAAAAGAAAAATATGAATCATCTGCCCTGTATCCCTTGATAATATCAAATGTTGAAATGTCTGGAAGAAACTTTTCTTTCAGATAATAAACTCCCTGTCTCATTATTGGTGTGTCTAAATCGAATTTACGGTTATTTACCAAAATGGCGAGCCAGTTTAGTGTGGAAAATTCTGCACCCTGTAAATCAAGAAGCTTTAGATTATCTGTTTCTAATTCGTAACAATTTGCAAATCCATCATCAATACCAGGACATGCCCATTCTTTTGCGAGTTCAATATTTTGTGTGCAATAGAAGCCCTGTCCATAATCATTATATGATTTACCGAAACCAAAAAGAGGATTTTCTACAATTTGAGGCGAACCATGATATAAAGAAAGTTTGCTCATATAATTAAACTACTTCTAAAGAAGTAGTTTTGTCAACTGTAGTTTATTTTATAAAGCGATTTTTACAATTGTTTGAGCGATTCTTCGTGGTGATTATTTTAAAATCGATTATAATAGAAGCTATGATAAAGAACAGAATGCTTAGTTTTTGTGTGATTGTTTTTGTGTATTTGCTTGCTGTTGCGGGTGGTACTTTTTGTTTTGATTTTTTGTCGCAGCGGAATGGACTTTCGTTTGAGATTATGCTTTTGATTGCTGATGTTTTTGGTACAGTGATTGTATTTGCTTTCAGTTTGATTTTCAGGAATGCTTCGGTTTATGATCCGTACTGGAGTGTGCAGCCGCCTGTGATTTTGTTTGGGGTACTATTAAGGTTCGGAGGTACAGTTTTCAGCTGGATTTTATTTGCTGCCATTTTGATTTGGGGACTCAGACTAACCGGCAACTGGGCTTATAATTTTACAGGTTTTGATTATCAGGACTGGCGATATACTATGCTTAAGGAAAAGAGTGGAATTGCTTATCCGCTGATCAACTTCCTCGGGATTCATCTTTTTCCAACTCTTGTTGTTTATTTATGTATTTTACCGGCGGTAGAGGCTGTACGGTTTGGTGCGGAATTTAGTGCTTTGAGTGTGCCGTTTCTTGTACTTGCTTTTCTGGCCCCTGTTGTTCAGGGAATTGCTGATGTTCAGATGCATTCGTTCCGTAAAGAAGGATGTGGTGGATTTATCCGCACCGGCTTGTGGAAACATTCACGTCACCCGAATTACGCCTGTGAGATTCTCATGTGGTGGAGCGTTGGTTTAGCCTGCTTTTTTGCAATGGATATGCAGTGGCAACTTTTGCTTGGTGCAGCCATAAACACTTTGATGTTTTTATTCATTAGTATTCCTATGGCAGATAAGAGACAGTCGCGTAAGCCTGGTTTTGCGGAATATAAAAAATCTACGAGAATGTTATAAAATCAGTTTAAGCGTCAATTGCAAAAAGAGAACCTGCCATTGGCTGAGCTCCGGCGAGCATAAAGGACTGCTGTGCTACTGTCTGCTGGAGCTGCTTCTGATACTGTTCAATGAGAACCTGTGCCTGGTCATCGCTTATATCTGTAATAGATTCTTTTGGCTGATTTTTGATTGCTGAAAGACGGTCGATGAGTGAGTTTAAAATTCTGATTTTGCTGATTGAAACGCCCTGTTGTCCGTTTCCTGCGGCTACGCCTGAAACGTGGTCAAAGTGTGAATAGAGAAGGGCAGAACGGCTTACAGGTACATAAAGCTTTCCTGCGGCACTACCGATTGCGCCACTGTAAGAATAAGCGTTACTGAAATTTCCGATTGCACTTGTCATTTTTTTTCTCCAGTCCCTTCCACTTTTTAGGTTTCTACTTTATTTGTCGGAGTCTGGAGAAAAAAGATTAGAAAAAAATAGATTGCCACGTCGCCTTACAGGCTCCTCGCAATGACGTAGCATTGTCGCTAACGTTCTTCGCAATGACGCGCTTTTATCGTCATTGCGAGCCGAAGGCGAAGCAATCTATGCCCAGATAGCCCAGAGAAGGGCTGCGGCTGCGGCGGTTGTAAGAATTGTAAATGGTGCAGAGATTTTGAGGAAGCCTGGGAAGGTAATTGGATGCCCTTCTTTTTTGAGGATTCCCATTGCAACGACATTTGCAGATGCTCCAAATGGTGTGAGGTTTCCTCCAAGGCAGGAACCAATCAAAAGTGCAAACATCAAAAGTTCTTTCTGAATGCCAAGTCCTGTTGCGAGAGAACCTGCAACAGGCAGCATTACGATGATGTATGGAACGTTATCAACAAAGCCGGAAATAAGAACGGAAAAAGCTAGAATCAGAATAAAACCAGCGAACTTGCTGCCACCCGTTACGTGAGCAAGCCATGTGGCAAAATCATCCAGAAGACCTGTTTCACTGATTGCGCCGACAACTACAAATATGCCGATTAAGAAAGCAATTGTTTCCCAGTCCAGTTCTTTTACAAGTGTCCAGACTTCGCGGCCTGATTTTTTCTGTGAGAAACGGTACCAGAGGAGTCCGATAAGACCAAGTCCGAGTACAAAGCAGCCTGAGCTGTAACCGAGTTCTGTGCTCATAAAAGAAATTACAGCAAGTCCTGCAATCATAATCAAAAGCAGCCAGAGTGGAAGATATGAAATTACCTCTTCTTTATCTACGCTTGCCTTTTCCTTTGCTTTGCGGAAGAAACAGTAAAAGAAAATACAGCCTACAAGCATGCCGGCCTGGATAAAGAAGAAAATGGAAATCTTTCCTTGGTGTACAAAAAAGTCATTGAAGGTGTAGTGGGCGTAGCTTGCAAAAATCATGCTTGGAGGGTCGCCAACGAGGGTAGCCGTTCCTTCGAGGTTTGACATAAGTGCAAGACCAATCATAAATGGTACAGGATTGAGCTTGAGCTTGCGGGAAAGTGCCAGTGCGATTGGAGCCATTACAAGAACGGTTGCTACATTTTCTACGAAAATAGAAATGATGCCGGTCATTGCGAGAATTAAAACAACTGCAATTCCTGTGCTAGGCGAAACTGTAACCAAAGCGTCCGCGATGCGTGCGGGTACGCGCGAGTAGATGAAGAGGGCTGCAATAATCATGGAGCCTACGTAAATCATCAATATATTCCAGTTAATTAATTCAAAAAAGATGTGATTGAAAAGCTGCCCTAGGCCAGAAAGAGGCTCGAATACGTTTCCCTGTACGGCTCCGCTCTGCGCCAAAAAGCCTAAAATTATTATGACAAGCGCAGAAATCGAAGTCATCCAAACTTTCTTTTCCTGAAAAATAATTACTAAGAGGTACATCACAAGTGCGATGCCAAGAATAATCCATTTGATATCGAAGTTCATGATGTAAGTTTATCGCATTTTTTTGCTTCCGTCAAAATAGGAGTGAAAATGTGGATGTAAAATGTTTGTAAATTTTTACTTTACATACTTTAAGAACTTACGGCAAATATTCCTTGTTGATGTTTTTTAGTGAATTGAGCATTTTTTCTTTGGCATGACGGTCGCCATGGGTCAGTGCTTCAAGACGGGCTCTTGCATCTTTTCTGCCGGAATTATCCTGATACATACAGGTGCAGGTAGTGCTTATGTAACCGGCTTCTTTTGCATGTTCCTTAATTGTTTCTACATCTGCATAGCAGAGCGGTCTAATCAGTGAAAGCTGGTACTTTTTATAGTCAAGGCGCGGAGGCATTGTTGAAAGTTCTGCTTTTGTAAGCATGTTCATTAGCAGGGTTTCGAGAATATCGTCTAAATGATGTCCGAGTGCAAGTTTATTGTAGCCGTGCTTTACCGCAAAGTGAACAAGTTCATTTCTTCTTTGCTGGCTGCACCAGTAGCAGCTCATTTTAAAACCTTCTTTCACGCGGTTTTCAACGTCAACAAAATAGTTCAGCGTATCGACATTCCATTCCTTCAGCTGCTGGCGCAGACGAGGATTCATCGTGCATGCTTCAAAATCGGTTTCAATATGAATTGCAGTAAAAGTAAAATCTGCATCCTTTCGTTTTGCTCGGTTTGAAAAATACTCGACAAGTGCGGTTGAATCTTTCCCCCCGGAAGCCCCAATGAGGATTCTATCGCCGGGTTCTATCATTTTATAATCGAATATAGCCTTATCGATAATGCTGAAAAGTTTTGGTTGTGACATAAAGGGGAAATTTTCCTATGATTTGTACCGCAAACGAGCGAAGCAAGTTTGTCGGTACGAAATTAGTTTATCAGGCGCGCAGCGTCCTGATATGTTCCAGATATGCTGCACGCCTGCGTGTCAGCATGATCAGACGTTGAACTTAAAGAACAGTACATCTCCGTCCTGAACTACATATTCCTTACCTTCCTGGCGGTACTTGCCGGCTGCCTTAATTGCAGCTTCGTCCTTGTATTGGCGGAGGTCGTCTATAGTGTAGGCTTCGGCTTTGATAAAGCCTTTTTCAAAGTCGGTGTGGATTACGCCGGCCGCGCGTGGAGCCTTGTCGCCTGCGTGAATTGTCCAGGCGCGGCATTCATCTGGTCCGCCTGTAAAGAAGGTGCGCAGTCCCATAAGGTGATAGGTTTTGCGGGCAAGAGTTGCAAGTCCGCTTTCCTTAAGACCAACGCTGTCCATAAAGTCCTTGCGGTCTGCCGGGTCGGTAATTTCTGCAAGGTCTGCCTCGAACTTACCGCAGATTACGACAACTTCGCTGTGCTCTTCGTCGGCATATTTTTTAACAACTTCAACATATTTGTTAGTCTGAGCTTCAATAGAATCTTCATCAACGTTTGCAACGTAAATTGTAGGCTTCATTGTGAGGAGGAACATATCGTAAAGAGCGTTCTTTTCGTCATCAGTTAAATCAGCTGTGCGGGCACATTTTCCGTCCTGAAGAAGAGGTTTGATTTTTGCAACAGCGCTGATCCAAGGTGCGTACTTCTTTTCTTCTTCTTTTCCAAGGGAACGGATGGCGCGGGTAACCTTGTCCTGGCGGGCTTCGATAGTGTTCAGGTCGGCCTGACAGAGCTCCCAGTTAATGGTAAGAATATCGCTTTCCGGGTCAATCGGAGCGGCTTCGTTTGCATTGTCGCGAACGTGCATAATGTCAGGATTGTCAAAACAGCGGACAACATGAGCAATTACAGAACACTCGCGGATATTTGCAAGGAACTTGTTTCCAAGACCTTCGCCATTGCTTGCACCCTTAATGAGTCCCGCAATATCAACAAACTTTACGCTTGCAGGAGTCTTCTTTTTTGGATTGTGAATGCTTGCAAGGAAGTCGAGACGTTCATCAGGCAAGTCAACAATACCGATATTTGGGTCAATCGTACAGAAAGGAAAATTCTCTGCCGCAGCAGGTGCCGCAGTCAGAGCCGAAAAAATAGTAGACTTTCCAACGTTAGGAAGTCCGACAATACCACATTCAAGTGCCATATATACTCCATCGTGTCATGCTGAACTTGTTTCAGCATCTACTAGTAGATCCCGAAACAAATTCGGGATGACGATTTGTTTATTATTTACTTACAGCGATTGCTAACTGATCGGCGCAGCTTGTACTTTTAAAACCGCAGGTGTTGCCCTTGAGCTTAGCCGCAATTTCATCTGCTGTCATGCCGTCGCAGAGCTTTGAAATTGCCTTGAGGTTGCCGTTACAGCCGCCTTCAAAACTGATGTTTGTGATTTTTCCACTCTCGTCCTTATCAAAAGTAATAGAACGTGCGCACACGCCCTGTGTTTTGTAAGTTATTTGCATACTATATAATATAATGAAAAGGGCTTTTTTTGTCATCCTGAACTTGTTTCAGGATCTATAATAAGAGACCCCGAATCAAGTTCGGGGTGACGGTATGTTACAACTCTTCTAAATCTTCGAGCTCTTCAATATCATCAATATCTTCTTCATTGTAAGGTGTGCTTGCGTTTAAGAGATTTTCAACCCACAAATCAACATCTTCATAAATGTAATTGTTGTAATTGATGATAACCTTACTAAAATCAACAGCAAGCATGTTCTGGAAAAACTGCTGTTCTTTTACCAGTTCATCAAAATCTTCTATTACAAACTTTGTAATCTTAGAATCGAGCTCGCCTTTGTCTGTCATATCTTTGATAATGGAAATGGTTTTATATTTAGAGAACTCACCCTTATAGCTGCGGCTGTCGTGCAGGGCACTTGTGATGTCTGCAACCGTGAGAATCCTCTGTATCAGCGTAAGGTCTTTTCCTTCTACATGATGGGGGTAGCCCTGACCGTTAAGCTTTTCGTGATGCCGGTAAACTGTTTCCAAGATTTCATCATCTACAAATCCGCTGAGAATGCGTTTAGAATGATTTACATGATGGCGCATAATACCCATGTCTTCCGGCGAAAGCTTTCCGGGGCATTCCAGAATGCGCTGTGGAGTTGCCATTTTGCCTATGTCGTGAAGGAAAGCGCTGTTATAGAGAACCGTTAATTCATCGTCAGTGAGGTTCATTCTCAGACCGAGTGAGAGTGCATAACTGGAAGTATTAATGGAATGCTTCATCGTCGAAGTGCTCTTAAAATCCAGCAGGTGAATCAGCATTTTTTCAAGCATTTTGTTTTCTGCCGGAGAAAGCTGAATTGTGGAAACCAGCTTTGTAATTTCATCAAAATGAGTTCCTGTTTTAATAGTTTCAGTAAGCACATTATTTTTGTTAGCCTCAGAAAAAGCTGCTACATATTCAGGATCAAAATAACCTGGAGCAAGTTCGTTTAAATCAGAAGGAAGGGGCTTGTCTGGATTTTTCATTACGTAATCGCTGATTCTTGCGCAGAGGTAAATTACGTCTTTGTATTCTTCCTGATAAACGTACTGCCGCAAATCTTTATTATAGGGCTGTAAAAAATTCTGGAGGCCTACCGCATCGCCTTTGAGCGGGGTCATGTATTCAAGATAGTAGCAGGCAAAAACATATTTGCTTTCTACAGATTTTTCATTTGCAAAGTAGTCGATGTTTGTATCATGCGGAAAATAATTAAAATGAATGTCTTCGCGGAAAAATCCGATTGTATGGAAGATTGCAAGCATGACCAGCTTTTCCGGTATGCATTGTTTATTCATCGGATGTACGCATACGGTTTTGTAAGCGAGATATGCTGTCCTTACGCTATGAAGAACAACTTCCCTGTTTATGCAGGCAAGCATTCTCAAAGCGATATTCGCCATCTGGTCGGCCTTAAGAACATGGTGGACCTGGTTCATACCTTTTTCTAAAGACAGCATATAAAATTAGCGGTAAGCGCCTCCGTTCTGCGCGTAATTGTCATTGTCCGGCTTGACCGGACAATCTATTGTGGAATCAAACGATTAATCGTGTAATCCCTCTGACGCCAGTTCTTATCAACCTTAACCTGCAAGTCCAGGTCAATCTTCTGTATATAAATTTCAGAAAGTTTGCGTACTGCAGCAGTTCTTATTTCCTTGATTTTTGATGCTCCCTTGCCGATTACAATTCCCTTCTGGCTTTCCCTCTCAACACAGAGGAAGGCTCGTATCCAGAGCTTTTTGCCATCGTTGCGGTGTTCAATATCTGCAACCTCTACATAAACTGCGTGGGGAATCTCGTCCTGCAGGCGGTTGATTGCTTCGCCACGGATTACTTCGCAGACACGGAAGGTAAGGTCCTGGTCGGTGTAAAGCTCTTCGTCGTAAACAGGCTCTCCTTCCGGAGAAATATCATAAAGGGCTTTGAGGACTTCGTTTATGCCGGTATCCTTTTCGGCAGACATTTCGAGAATGCGGCTGGCTGGCACTTGTGGCAACTGCTCGCTTATAAACTGGCGGATAGGGAGGGGCTTGCTGGCAGGAAGGTCGCACTTGTTGATTGCTACAACAGTTTTTGCCTGCAAGTCTTTGAGCAGGGCAGCGGTGTGGGCTTCTTCCTCTCCAAGGGCACGGGTAGAGTCAATTATATATAGAACACAATCAATTCCTTCCAGCTGGCTTTCTGTTACGTTGCGCAGGCGAAGGTTTAATTTCTTTTCAGAATCATGATAGCCGGGGGTATCAATAAAAATCAGCTGGCCAAAAGATGTATTTACAATTCCCTTAATTGCGTTGCGGGTTGTCTGCGGAATTGGCGAAACAATGCTCACCGGCTCCTGACAGGCAGTGTTGAGGAAGGTAGATTTTCCGGCACTTGGGCGTCCTATGATTGCCACAACAGCAGTGCGCAGAGGTGCGTTATTTTCGTTTGATTTGATTTCTTCGTGATTCTCAGTATTCATATAGTAATAGATTATAACAGTTGAATTGTCAGAGGGCAACTGTACTTTTCTTATTGTATTTTTTTTATATTTTTTTAATTTTAGTGACAGATTTTGCTTGTTAAAGAGTTTGAATAATATTATAAAAAAACATTTAATTTTTTTGCTTGCTAAGTGAGGTTATTATGAAAAAAGCATCTAAAAAAATCTTAAACATTTTAAAATGGTTTTTAATTATTCTTTGCACTCTTATCGTCAGTTTTTCAGTTGTACGTTTTGTAGGTCGAAAAATCAATGCGAAAATTCCTAAGGGGGGAATTAATCAGGAGCTTTATGTTGATATAAACGGCAGTAAACAGTGGATAAGTATTTATGGTCAGAATAAGGCTAACCCTGTACTTCTTTATCTGCATGGTGGACCAGGCTCTGCTACTAGTCCTTATGATTATGCCTTTACAAGAAAATGGTCTGATATTTATACAGTCGTAACTTGGGATCAGCGAAACTGTGGAAAAAGTTATACTCCAGATCAGAATAGTCTTGAGCTTACTCATGATATTTTTATGCAGGATGGGCTTGAGATGACACAGTTCATTTTGGATTATCTTGGAAAAGAAAAAATTACTCTGCTGGGACATTCCTGGGGAACACTCTTTGGTGCAAATCTGGCTCTTGCCTATCCTGAATATTATGATTGCTATATCGGAACAGGTCAGGTGGTCGATTTGGAAGAAAATGAAAAAGCCTTTGTTGAGGCTGCCTATAAATGGGCTTATGGTGATGATTCCAGCAGTAAATATCTTGAAATGCTCAGCAGTGGTATAGATTCCCGTGAATATCTTCTTGCACGTCAGGCACTTATGAAAAAGTACGGTTATGATATGTTTGCCAAGGGAAGAGATTACAATATGGTCGCTGCAATAATTTTTAATCCGTATTATTCGATTTCAGATATTATTGGAGCCGTGCAGTATTATGGAACAGGCTTTGCCGTTTATGAACGTTTCTGGAGTTCTGCTGAAATCAATAAGTTCTCATTAAAAGATAAGCTGGAATATGAAATTCCTTACTACAATATAAATGGAGACAGAGATTATCAGGCTAATCATATTCAGGCACAGGAATATTTTGATAAGCTGAAGGTTCCTGTAAAAAAAATATTTATAATGAAAGGAGAAACTCACGGACTTCTGGAAGCTCATTCAAAGGAATTTTCCGATATTATTCATGAAATTGCCAGATAATAAATCAAACTAGAATTTCTAATATAACTGTGTTAAAATATTAGAACTATGACTGATATAAAGGTTCATAACGGAAAGCCGATGGGCTTTGGCGCGGTGCTTATGGAGGGCGGCATTAATTTTTCGATTTATAGCCGCGATGCAACCAAAGTGAGCCTTGTGCTTTTTGACAGTGAATACGATCAGAAGCCGGCGAAGGTGGTTGATTTTGACCTGCATGCCAACAGGACCGGCGACATCTGGCACATATATATAGAAGGACTTGGAGCGGGCACTCTCTATCTTTACAAGGTGGACGGGCCTTATGTTCCGCCAAAGGGACTTCGTTTTAATTCCAATAAATATCTTTTTGATCCTTATGCAAAAGCCTTTACTTCTGGTTCTGTTTTCCGTTCATATAACAAACAGTGGAAACAGGGCTTTGAAGGTAATCTAGGGGGCGAACTTCAGGATCTGTCGGACTTTCCTAAGTGTGTTGTTGTAGATGATCAGGCTTTTGATTGGGAAGGGGACAGGCCAATCAATCGTCCTCTTGAACATACGGTAATCTATGAAACTCATGTAAAGGGTTTTACTGCTTCTGAAACTTCTGGTGTGCCTCGCGAAATTGCGGGGACTTACTGTGGTTTCGCTCAGAAGGCAGAATATTTGAAGGGGCTCGGTATTACAGCTGTTGAGCTTCTCCCTGTTTTTGAATTTGATGAAAATGAAAATGCAAATACAAACCCGCGTACAGGCGAGACTCTGGTAAATTACTGGGGCTACAGTACAATCGGTTTTTTTGCACCTAAAACTTCGTATGCAGCAGACAAGGGGCCGGGTGGTCCTGTGCGCGAGTTCAAGCAGATGGTTAAAGATTTGCATAAGGCTGGAATCGAAGTAATTCTTGATGTTGTATACAATCATACTGCCGAAGGAAACGAGCGAGGATACACTTTTGAGTTCCGCGGACTTCAGAATGATGTTTATTATTCGCTTCCTCCAAGCGACAAAAATTACTATATGAATTTCAGTGGCTGTGGAAACAGCGTAAACTGCAATAACCCTATAACCTCCGCTTTTATTCTGGACAGTCTTCGTTACTGGGTTTTAGAAATGCATGTAGACGGCTTCCGTTTTGATCTGGCTTCTATCTTGAGTCGCTCTCCAAGTGGTGCTCCTATATTCGGAGATTTGCCGTCTCTCACTGTGGCTATAAATGATGATCCGGTTTTGTCGCACACAAAAATAATTGCAGAGCCTTGGGATTGTGCGGGGCTGTACCAGCTGGGTGGCTTTCCTGGCGGGCCTAAAAACCGCTGGAGTGAATGGAATGGTCGTTTCAGAGATGATATACGACGTTTTATTCGTGGCGATGAACATTTTTCAACTGCAGCAGCTACCCGCATAAGCGGAAGTTCAGACTGCTACAATCATGATGGCCGCACTCCACTTGCTTCAATCAACTTTATTACAGCGCATGATGGTTTTACGCTTAATGACCTTGTAAGTTATAACAGCAAGCACAACGAAGAAAATGGGGAATGTAACCGAGATGGTTCAGATGATAACCTCAGCTATAACTACGGTTTTGAAGGGGAGTGTACTAATCCAAAAATTGAACATGCACGTCTTCAGACAATAAAGAACGCATTGATTTATCTTTTTGTTTCGCAGGGTGTACCAATGATGCTTGGTGGCGATGAGATGCGCCGAACTCAAAATGGAAACAATAATGCTTATTGTCAGGATAATGAACTCAGCTGGTTCAATTGGGAACTTGCAGAAAAAAACAAGGGGCTTGTGCGATTTACATCTTTGTTGATAGATCTTCGCAAATCTCATAATATTTTCAGTAGAATTAAGTTTTTCCGCGATACCTACGAGACAAGTGCAATTCCAGAGATATCGTGGTATGATATTAATGCTAAGGTTCCAGACTGGGCAAAGATGAACCGCTTTCTTGCCTTTAAGCTTAATGGGCTTGAGGTAGACAATGATTTTTATGTAGCCACAAATCTTGACAAGTATGACCTTACAATTACATTACCGACATTACCAGGAAACAAAAAATGGCACCGCGTTGCGGACACTGCATTTGAAAGTCCTGATGATATATTAGAAAAAGGAAATGAAGAACTTCTGAGCGAACAGAGACGTTATGTTTTGATTTCAGGGGCAACTGTCATTTTAATGAGTAAATAAATATCCGGAGGTTTATTTCATGGAATTCGACAAGGAACAATTTAAGGCAAACCTTTCTGCACGACTTCGCCGTCAGTATGGAAAGGATATTTCTCAGGCCAATAAACATGACCTTTTTGATGCTGTATCTGCTTCGGCACTTGAGTTAATTATGCCTAACTGGATGGCAACCCGCAATGAATATGATAAAAAGCCTACAAAACAGCTTTATTATCTTTCTGCAGAATTTTTGATGGGACGAGCTTTAAGTAACAATCTCATCAACTGTGGTATAAAAGAGTCTGTAACCGAAGTTCTTAAAGAAATGAACATCGACTTCAATATGATTGAAGATGAAGAGCCTGATGCAGGTCTTGGTAATGGTGGTCTTGGCCGACTCGCAGCCTGCTTCCTCGATTCTCTTGCAACCCTCGACTATCCTGGACATGGATATGGAATCCGTTACGAATACGGTATGTTCGAGCAGCGCATAGAAGACGGCTACCAGGTTGAATATCCGGATAACTGGCTTCAGCACCGCGACCCTTGGGAAATTAAACGTTCAGACCTTGCCGTAACCGTAAAGTTTGGCGGAAACATTGCTTACGGAAAAACTCCGGAAGGAAACCCACGTTTCTTCATTGAGAATGCAGAAGAAGTAACTGCAACTCCTTATGATATGCCAATCATTGGTTTTGATACAAAAACTGTAAATACTTTGCGCTTGTGGCAGGCTTCATCTCCAAATGGATTTGACCTTCAGCTTTTTAACAACATGGATTATAACCGTGCCGTAGAGCGCCAGAACAGCGCAGAAAATATCAGCCGCGTTCTCTATCCTAACGATAACGGTCCAAGCGGAAAGGCTCTCCGCCTTAAACAGCAGTACTTCTTCAGTTCTGCTTCTTTGCAGGACCTTGTTCGCCACTATGTTGCAGACCATGGAACAGACTTCTCTAAGTTTGCAGACCTTCATGTAATTCAGCTCAATGATACTCACCCGGTAGTTGCAATTCCTGAGCTTATGCGTATCTTGATTGATGAATACAATGTAAGCTGGGATGAAGCCTGGGATGTAGTAACTCATACCTTTGCTTATACAAACCACACAATTCTTGCAGAAGCACTTGAGAAGTGGCCGATTGAAATCTTCCAGGGACTTCTCCCTCGTGTATATCAGATTGTTGAAGAAATCAACCGCCGCCTTGTAATTGAGCTGCGCCAGAAATTCCCTAACGACTACTACAAGCACGAGCATATGGCAATCATCCATAACAATATGGTTTACATGGCATGGATGGCTATTCACGCCTGCTTCAGCGTAAACGGTGTTGCAGAACTTCATACAGAACTTTTGAAGACTGCAGAACTTAAAGACTGGTATAGCCTTTATCCAGAAAAATTCAATAACAAGACTAATGGTATTACACAGCGACGCTGGCTTTTGAACGCAAACCCACAGCTTGCAAAGTTCATTACAGACCGCATTGGTCACGGCTGGGAAAAGGATTTGTCTAAGCTTAAAGGCCTTGAAAAGTTCCTTGATGATGAAGAATCAATCAATGAACTTATCCGTATTAAAACAGAAAACAAGCAGGCTCTCGCAGACTACCTCAAGCACGCTCAGAATGAGTTCCTTGATCCGGAAAGCATTTTTGATGTTCAGGTTAAGCGTCTCCATGAGTACAAACGCCAGCTCTTGAATATTCTGCACGTTATGTATATTTACAACCGTCTTGTAGAAGACCCAAGTTATAACCCACCGGCTCGTACTTTCATTTTTGGTGCAAAGGCAGCAAGTGGTTATCGCCGTGCAAAATCAATCATCAAATTGATTAATACTGTTGCAGAACGCATTAATAACGACCGCCGTGTTCGCGGAAAGATTCGCGTTGTATTCGTAGAAAACTACCGCGTTTCTGTTGCAGAAAAAATCTTCCCTGCAGCAGATGTTTCTGAACAGATTTCTACAGCAGGTCTCGAAGCATCGGGAACTTCAAACATGAAGTTTATGCTCAATGGTGCACTCACACTTGGTACAATGGATGGTGCTAACATTGAGATTTTCGAAGAAGCCGGAAAAGAAAACGGCTTTGTATTCGGACTTCTTACAGAAGAAATCAAGAAGATGGAAGCAGAACATTCTTATAATCCACAGGAATATCTGGACCGCAACCCAGCTCTTGCAAAGGTTGTTGAGCAGCTGGTAGACGGTACTTATGACCCGACCCATCAGCTTTTCAAGGAGCTTCACGATTCTTTGATTTATGGTGTAGAAGGTCAGCGTCCTGATGTTTACTATGTTCTTGCAGACTTTGATTCTTACTCTAAAGCCCGTGAGAAGATTGCTGCAGCTTATGCCGATAAGAAGGGCTGGGCGAAGATGGCACTTAAGAACATTGCCAATGCCGGTAAGTTCTCGAGCGATCGAACAATCGAAGATTATGTTCGCGACATCTGGCATCTTAAAAAAGTAGAGTTCTAATAAAAACGGGCCGAAAGGCCCGTTTTTTCTTGCCGATTTCTCCTTTTGTACTGTATAATAGAAACACTATGGCAGAAGAGATTTTATCACTGATTAAAAATGTTAAAATAGAAAAAACAGAAGAAAAACAAAAAGACAAAAAAGCTGTCTGGCTGATTTTCACCATCGGAGAAAAACGTTTAGCAATACCTGCGGAAAATGTAAAAGAAATCCTACGGGATGCGACCGTATTCCCACTTCCTTTTGTTCCACCTTATGTAGACGGTGTTCTTAACCGTTACGGCGATCCTTATGTAGTAATTAATCCTGCGGCACTCGAAGGTTACGAGGCACCTCAGTCAATGCTCTTCATCGTTTTGAATGATGAAAGCCATTCTTGTTTCCGAATTACCGATGTAAAAGACTTTTTCACTGCGACAGAAAAAGATGTTGTTCATTTTTCAGAAGCTGAATTATCTGAATTTTATGAAGGTACGCTTACAATAAACGGACAGGATGTTTTTGTTTTAAAGGTACAGGATATTATACAAAAAGTAGGTAAAGAGATTGCCGCAGCTTGAAAGATTCATTTGTATTACCTATCCTCAAATTGATTTTCTGATTCCAAGTGACTATGTTGCTTCCAGTGTAGGTGTAAAAGATTTAAATCTTTCCCTGCTCAGCGATCAGAAATCGGGATTTTTTGATTTTGATGAAATTGCCTCACAGTTTATACAGATTCCCCGCGAATCTTCTATTAAAACAATGATAGTTTTAAAGGATGTGAATGGCAAACGATTGTCTCTTCTGACAACTCAAGAATGCAAGGTGTGTATGATAGATTTAAGAGAGTTTGGGCTTTTTTCGGATTTTTACAGCGAACAGTTTAAGAAGCTTGGTTTTCTAGCCTGCAGTTTCAAAGAAGAGCGGCTTAGAATGCTAATGGATGTACGACAGACAGTAAATTATTTGAATGATTGTTTTCTGGAGGAGTTATGATTCAAGTTCTTGTAGCAGATTCTTCGGCAATTATTCGTTCAGTTCTCAAAGAAATAATTCTAAAAACTAAAAAGCTTTCCTGGGTTGGAGAAGCAGTTTCCTATAACTCATTAAAATCTCTGAGTCGAGAACTCAAACCGGATTTTATTATTACGGAAAAAACTCTTTTTGACAGTGAAAGAAGTACAGCTTTGACAGATTATTGTCATACTGCAGAAATTCCAACTTTGATTTATTACTCACCAGGTGAAAAAACATATTATTCATCAAAGAATATAAATTACCTGGAAATGCCGCAGTTTATTAATTTTTCTTCAGAAAAAATCAATGAATATACAAAATATTTAGAGCAGCATATTTTAGACATAAAGTGTTCGGTCCTTTTTGAAAATCATCCTGTTTCGGTAGTTCCTTCTATAAATGAAGATGGCAGTTATACAGCTCCACTTCAGGTTTTACCAAAAGATGTCAGTAAGCGTAAATTTAAGGCTGTTCTTGTAGGAGTTTCAACCGGAGGTCCCGGCGCATTGCTGGAACTTCTTAAGGGGGTGGGGAAACATTTTACGCTCCCTGTTTTTATTACTCAGCATATAAATTCCTTCTTTGATAAAAATCTAATCAGCTGGCTGGCTCAGGAAGCTCATGTTCCGGTACATCTTGCTCAGAATAATACTGCCGCACTTCCGGGACATGTTTATTTTGCACCTTCAGATGTTCATCTTACTTTTGTTGCTCATCCTGAAGATGGCTTTAGAATGATTTTAAATCATGATGCCCCAATCAACTTTTTGCGACCGTCTGTAGATAAAATGTTTGAAAGCGCAGCTAATGTTTTTGGGCCTGACTGTATTGCTGTTGTGCTTACCGGTATGGGTGCAGATGGGGCAAAGGAATGTCTGCATTTAAAAAATATAGGAGCTTATACAATTACCCAGAGTTCTGAAACCTGTGTAATTTATGGAATGCCAAAAGCTGCTTATGAAAACGGAGGGTCCTGTGAAGTTTTGCCGCTGGAGCAGATTTCACAGAGACTTTGGGATCTTGCTGGAGATGACTTAGAACTGATATGAGCAACGAACTTATAGAACTTGCAAATTCTAAAATCCTCAGCTATTCGGGCATTTATGTTGCAAAGTCTCAGTTTCAGACTTTGGAAGAACATATTACAAAGCATGCAAAAGCCAGGGGGATCTCTCCTTTAGATTTTGTAAATGGACTTACTCCGCATACTTCAGATTTTGATGCGGTAATCAATCTTGTAACTGTAAACGAAACTTATTTCTTTAGAGAAGAAAAGCAATTTGATTTTTTGAAGGAAGAAGTGTTCCCGAAATTTATGGGAAAAAATCTTACAATCTGGAGCTGCTGCTGTTCTACCGGCGAAGAACCGATTTCGCTTTTAGCACTGGCACTTTCTATGAATGTAAATCTTACAATTTATGCTTCAGATATAGATGACAATGCACTGGAAACTTTGCACCGTGGGCACTATTCAATTTTTTCATTGCGCACTGATGGTCATAAATATCATAAACTTTTGGAACCATATTCAGACCGGACAGAAAATGAAATTGTTTTTAGACGTGAGTTTTTAAACCGCATTCATGCATTTAAGTTTAATCTGATTCAGGGAGAAGTTTCTGATCTTCCATTCTATGAAAATGCAGACATAATTTTTATGCGTAATGTTTTCATTTATTTTGATAAGCCGACTCGAACTAATGTAACTAAAAAAATTATCAGCAGATTAAAGCAGAAAGGCCTTCTTCTTTTTTCTATGAATGAGATTGGTTCAATAGATAATTCTGTAATTCCTGAAAATCTTTATAAAACAAACAGTAAGCAGGTTTACTATTTTGTAAATGATGTGCAAAAGAACAAGCCTTTAAAGGTTGTGGCTGCCGTAGATTCTCGAAAAAAAGAAAGCGAGGCAAAAAAACAAAAGCTTAAGCAGGAAGTTGAAAAAGCTAAAACACAGAAAACTCTTGAACTTAAAAAACAGACTTCAGTTTCTTCAACTCAAAAGATTGAAAAAGGTTTTGATGCGAAACAAACTTATGAAGACGTATGCCTTGAAATCAATCGTGGAAACTTCGAAAAAGCCCGCACCCTTGCCAGAGCAATCAGCGGAACGGATACAAAAAAGTACGCATACTTTATGCTCGGTTATATAGAATATCAGGCAGATAATCGTGCTGCTGCAGAAACTCTTTTTGCCTCTGCAGAAAGTATTTCGCCTGATTTCTGGCCAGCCTTTTTCTATCACGGAATGGTGCTGCGGGATATGGGGCGTAACGAGCATGCTCAAGGCTGCTTTACAAAATGCAAGACTATTATTTCTGATTTTAATAGTTCTTCTATTCCTTATGATTTTACACTGGACTCCTTTAGTCCATCATATATCTATTCTCTGTGCGAAACTTTTTCTATGGGAGGAGGACAGTAAATGAATCTTGATAAAAATCTTTTTAAAGCAGATTACATTGCTGAATCCCGCGAGATTCTCGATTCTCTTGATGATATTGCAATTGAAGCAACTAAGGAAAAAAGAAATTCTGACTATCTTAATGAAATTCTCCGCCTGCTGCATACGCTCAAAGGCTCTTCACGCATGATGGAGTATGTTCAGATTGAAAAAGTTGTAAATCATCTTGAAACTGTTTTTAAAAATATTCAGAGCAATCAGACAGAAATTTCAAATAGAATTATTCAGCTTTTGATGGGCGTTAATGCTCTCATTCATAAGGTTATAGACAGTATTGAAGATGGGGCAGACGGAACCTTTGAGCAATACGAAGAGGTTTTAAAAAACATCGACCGTGCAATGGAAGATGAAGAGTTTAAGACAGATTTTTCATCAAAAACAGAAGATTCAAAATCTGAAAAAAATGAACAGAAAGAAGAAGATGAGATTGATGAAGAGAACTCTGAATTTTTCCATGATTCTCAAACCATCAAAATTCAAGTTTCAGAAATTGAGTCTATTCTTCAGTCTCTTGATAAACTGATAATGCGTCAGATAAAACTCAAAAATGAAATTGAGTTCTTAAAAGCAAAAAGTGACGCATCTGAATTCCAGTCGTTTCAGGAACTCTCGGAAAATATTTCCGTACTTGAAAATCAAAGTGTCGACATCCAGAAAAATATTATTGCGCTCCGAATGCTTCCTTTTGATATGATTCTGCGGCCAATAAAAAGGTCAATCGTAGCCGAAGCTCTTAAGACAGGAAAGAACATTGATTTTGATATTCCGCAATCGGACATCACAATCGATAAATTCATTCTCGAAAAACTCCCTGCAATTTTGATTCATCTTGTTCGTAATTCAATTGACCACGGAATTGAAACTACAGAAGAGCGCGTTAAACTTGGCAAGCCGGAAAAGGGAACTATTTCTGTTTCTGTAAGTCAGGTTTCTAACAGAATCTTTGTAAACGTAAAAGATGATGGCCACGGAATTGATTATGAAAAAATCCGCGAAAAAGCATTACGTCTGTTTCCGGAACGCGAGGCTGAAATTCTTTCTGCAGATGAACCTGAATTACTGCAATATATTTTTGCATCGGGCTTTTCTACAAAAGATACACAGACAGAACTTTCTGGTCGTGGAATAGGACTCGATGTTGTCCGCACCGAAATGGACAAACTTAAGGGAAAAATCACTGTATATTCTGAACTTAATAAAGAAACAAATTTTGAACTTTCGCTTCCTGCTTCGCTTGCAACTCAGGACGGACTTTTTGTTTCGGTTTCTGACAACTCTTATTTGATTCTTTCTCATTATATAAAAGAAATTCTTACTATCAAAAAAGATGATTTCTTGCAGCTCCAGCATGGTCCTGTAATCAATCTTCATAATGAACTTGTTCCTGTTTTTGACTTTGATATCATCAATCAAAAATCAAAAAAACAGGCAAATATAAAAAACGAAGTTTCAATCGTTATTCTTGAATACTTAAATCGAAAAATTGCCATTATTGTAGATAAGATTCTACATTATGGAACTGTCGTTATTAAGCCGGTACCTCCTCTCCTGAAAGACTTTAATGCCTTGCAGGGAGTTGTGTTCGATGAAAACTATCGCATCATTCCTGTTCTCAATATTCCGGATACAATCCGCCGCTTTAAGGTTGTAAATGTTTATGACATTAAAAATCTTGAAGTTCGCAAAAGACCAAAGATTCATTCAGTTCTCGTTGTTGATGATTCTCATACTACCCGTCACATTGAGCAGATTATTCTTGAAGCAGAAAACTACAATGTTTCAACAGCAGTAGATGGAATTGATGCGCTTGAAAAAATGAAACAGTTTAAGTTTGATCTTGTGGTTACGGATGTAAAGATGCCTCGTATGGACGGCTTTGTTCTTTTGCACAATATGCGTCATAAAGATGAACTTAAAAATATTCCTGTAATTATGGTTTCTTCTGTGTTCGAAAGTGACACTCTGGATAAGGCAAAAAATCTTGGGGCGCAGGGCTATATCGTAAAATCTGATTTTGAACGCGAAAGCCTTACCGCAAAAGTAAAGGAGCTGTTGCATGACTAAGCCTCTGATTTATCTTGCTGAACCTTCGCGAATACTCTCAAAAATAATTCAGACAGAACTCGAAAAATTAGATTATGAGGTTCAGTGTTTTAAGGATGGTTTTTCGCTTTTGAAAAAGATTACCACCGGTACACCGAATCTGATTATTTGCGATAATAATCTTGCAGAAATAAATGGAATTGAGGTTTGCAAAATCTTAAAGACAGGTTCGCCAAAAGATTCCATTCCGTTTATTTTGATTTCTGCAGATGATTCTGTTTTTGATTTCTGGATCAGCGCAATAGAAGCAAACCGCGTAGTTCTTATAAAAAATGATAATATCGATTATCTGCTTGAATCTGTAAAAAGTTTGCTGGACTATAAATATGTAGAAGCCGGAACTTTTTTTGAAACGGAGGAAGCTGAGGCTGATAAAGGCAAAAAAAAGACAGAAGATGAAGTTCTTGTTCCATGGATTGTCAATGCAATGAGCAAGAGTAACTTTTTCTTTAATATGTCAAAGAATGTTATTCAGCTTTATTCTTCTGTAAATGATATTGAAAATCTTGTTGAACAGATTTTCCGCCTTATATACAGTGCCTGTTCTTACGATGGTATTGTGCTTGTTCTGGATAGCCAGCCGGCAAAAGTGTTTATGAGTGGTACGGAATATTTTGATGTTTCAGTTGCCGATGAATTCTGGAATATCTGCAGAGTTGAATACGAACAGCAGGCAAAAAAGAATCATACAATTACCTATGAAGAAAAATATTATGAAAACATTCTTCTTAAACAGCCGGAACGGCAAAAGTACGAATCTTACAGAGTCTTTACGTTGAAAAATAAGAATGGCTTTGTAGGAACTCTTCACCTGGCTTCTACAAAAAGAAAATTGTTTAATTATAAAATTCAGTCTTCAATAGAATTTATTCTGCCGGCGCTTGCAAATATTTTGCGGGAAGCAGTGGAGCGTTCTGAACTCGCACTGAAGGAATCAAAACTTCGCACAGCCTTTTCGAAATTTGTTCCGGAAGAAGTTATTAATGACTTTTTGATTTCTACAGCAAGTCAGGAACTTAAAAACAAAAATGAAAAACGCAATGTAGTTGTACTTATGAGCGATATCCGAAGCTTTACTTCAATAAGCGAAGTAAATAAACCGGAAGATGTCGTAAACTTTTTGAATACTTATTTTACCCATATGGTAGATATTGTAAAAAAATATGGCGGAACCGTAGATAAGTTTGTCGGTGATGCAATAATGGTTTTGTTTGGTGCACCTATCAGCTACAACGACAATGCAAAGCGTGCCGTTCAGGCTGCAATGGAAATGTATGCTCAGTTGGAAAAAATTCCTTGTAATAACCTCAAATTTCCAGAAGGCATAAAACTGGATATTGGAATTGGAATTCATTATGGACCAGTAATTGTAGGTCAGATTGGAAGTGCCGACAAAACAAACTACACAGTAATTGGTGATACCGTAAACCTTGCTTCTCGTCTTGAAGGACTCACTAAGCTTTATGGTGCGCGAATAATTATTTCAGAAGCAGTTCGTGATGAGCTTGATGAATCTATGAATGCTTTGCTTCTGGATTCAGTAAAAGTAAAAGGTAAAACAGAAAGTGTATTCATTTACCGTGTAGATGAAAAACCGCTTTCAAAAGATTTTACTCAGGCTTATGAAAAAGGCTTTAAGTCTTATTCAGAAGGAGCTTTTAGTCTTGCAGTTCCATATTTTGAGGAAGCTTTGAAATTCCTTCCACAGGATAAGGCTGCAACACTGATGCTGAAACGCTGCAATGAGTTTGCAGAAAATAAACCGGAAAATTGGGATGGCGCAATTGCGCTTACATCAAAATAAAAAAAAAGAGAGGTGTACATGAATATTTCAAACGTTACAGAAAAACTTAAAACCAGGAAGGACTCTCAAAAGGACATCGACTTTGGAAACGAAGTTTTTGCCCGTCTGAAAATTTCAAATATTTTCTTTGAGCTCCTTACAATGATTTTTTGTATTGTGATAGGAAATATTCCTATGCAGAAATTGAACTCCGTTATTATTGCAGGAGTAATCATCTGTCTGATTCTTCAGTTTCTGATTATGATGATTACTAATAAGCAGATAACGCAGTCTGTTACAGAAGATCTTGTTTCGTTCTACTGTTATGATACTACGGTGAAAGAGCGAACCAAGCTTATGAAACAGCTGATGGCAATGCCTGCCAAAATAGGAATTGCGGTATTCATTGTGTTTACAGTGTGTGGTGCTGCGTGGACGGCAATTACTGCAAATATCGCCAAGCTTAGCATGGATTATGTAATCCTCTTTTCATCAGCCTTGTTCTTTGGCTCATACTTTGCCTCTGTTCATGCTATCACCGGAATTACTCAGGTAATCTGTTCAAAGCACGCCTCTGAAATTGTAAAGAAGGGAGTTTCAAAAGATGAGGTAGAAAAAAATCATACCTTTGGTACTAAGTCTGCAACAATTACTGTGCTTCACATTTTTGCACCAATTCTTTTTGTAAACCTCTTCTTCTTTATTCTTGCCTGGCGAACTTATGTTTCATATATTTCAATGACCATTGTTTTCTCTCGCTTGATTTTGATTGGCATTGTCTGCGCAATTGTTTACACAATTTATTCTACATCTCTTTTTAATAGAATGATGCGTTCAATAAACAATATGAAAAATCTTCTGAGCGGAATGAATAAAGAAAATCTTCATAAGGTAAAGCTTGAACGTACCGACCTTTCTAACGAGTTCATGTACAATGTATACCTCATCAATACAATAGTAGAAATCCTGCAGAAGATTCTTAAAGAAAGTCAGCGAATCAGTATGGATGTAATTGAGTCAAGCAATGAGCTTTCTGTTATTTCCCGCGAAACAGCGGTAACCTCTCTTGAACAGAACTCTGGTATTAAAGAGTTGCTTTCTGCAATGGAAGAGACAGATGCTCTTTCAAAGAACATCGCTGAAAAAATCGGTGAAGTTTCTCTGGTTGCTAAAAAGACTACTGAAAATATTGAAGACGGTTTTGGAATCCTCAAACAGAATATGCAGAAGCTTGACGAAATTAAAGCTGCAAACGATATTACTGTAGAAGGAATTAAAAAGCTTACAGAAAAAATTACCGGTATTTCAGATATTGCAAGAATCATCAATGATATTGCAGATCAGACAAATATCATTGCCTTTAATGCTGAACTTGAAGCTTCAAGTGCGGGTAGTGTAGGTGACAACTTCTCTCTGGTTGCAAATGAAATCCGTCGACTTACCAATAACACAATTCAGTCTACCGAAGAAATCCGTAAACGAATTATTGAGATTCAGCATTCTTCTGATGAACTTTTACTTTCATCAAAGAATGGTAGTACAAAGATTCTTGATGGAACTCAGATTATAAATGAATTGAACAAGAGGTTCGAAGAACTTAAATCTTCATCTGAATCAATGGATTATGCATCTGAAGATATTCAGAAAATCATTGAACAGCAGACTGCTTCGTTTGCACAGATTGTAATAACTCTTCGCCAGATTTCTGATGCGGCAGAAACCTTCTCTTCTTCTACACAGAAAATCAGCGATTCGGCTCAAAACCTTTGTACAATTTCTACCAATCTCAAAAATCTTCAGCCGGAAGATTTTGATGAAGCAACTGCAGACAGCGGAATGAATACACAGGATGCTGTAGATGCAATTGCTGAGGCCGTATCTGCAACAATGGCAAAGGGGGGAAATAATGAAAGATAACGAAAAAAATACAACACTCGAACAGAAAATATTAAAAGCAAGTCATCTTCCTGATGTAATGTGCGGAATTATCATTCTTTTGTATACAGTTTTTATTTTGAATCTGAATATCAAAACTCATTATCTGCTGATTGTTATAGTTTTTGCAGGAATTCTGTTTGCTCAGTTCTGTCTGTCGCCTATTACTAATCATTTGTTTATGGGCCGTGTTTCTAAAAAAATCCAGAAACTGGAAGCTGAAGATTCAACTGTTGAAGATCGTACAAAGCTTTTGCTTGCCCTGCATAAGCTGCCTCAGAGAAAGCAGTTAGAAGCTTTTTCTTATTTCTTTATCTGTTCTTTTATGCTTGCAGCAGCTTATGAATGGATTCTTGAAATAAATACATATCTGAATCTTGTAAGCCTTTTCAGCTGTCTGTTAGGAGCTTATGTAGCAAGTCTTCTTGCTTTGGCAAATACCCGTGCAATTTGTAATGATTATGCATGCCAGCTTGTAGAGCAGGGTGTAGATGAACGAATTCTTAAGAATAAGACTTTCTTTGGTACTTCGTATCAGAAAACATTTACACTCTATTGTACTGTTCCTGTAATCTGGGGAATTATACTTGCGGCAATGCTCTTCTACGTTTATTACTTTAATAATGTTCCGTCTGCCGCAGGTTTCCTTCCTGCAGACATAATGGGGCCAGGTTTCCGCGGTGTACAACTTTCGCGCATAGCTGTCGTTCTCACAATTAATGCGGCCATTGGAATTATTTCGGTTTACTCATTCTTAAATAGTATTCTTGTATCTTCAGAAAAACTTCAGTCTGCAATGATTCACATTATTAAAAACGATGTGTTTACTGTAAAACTTGCTCCAACTGATTTTGAAACAGAGGTTTCTTATAATCTGTATCTCATTAATCAGATTGTGCTTTTGTTCCGTTCGGTTCTGGACGATATCCGCATGATTGGTCAGACAATGGTTATTCCAATGAATGAACTCGCAGAAATCGCTCAAAGCACTGCTTCGACTTCTCTTGAGCAGTCTACCGGTGTTAAAGAGATTCTTGCGACAATGGAAGACACAGACCGCCAGACTCGTAATATCGTAGAAAAAATTGCTGATGTAACTACTGTTGCAGAGGGAACAGAAAATAATGTAAATGTAGGTTTTGAAACTCTCCAGTCTAATCTTGATAAGATGACAGAAATTACAGATGCCAATGTTTCTACAATTTCTGGAATCCGTGAGCTTGGTGAAAAAATTGGCGGCATCTGGGAAATCGTTAAGATTATTAATGATATTGCTGATCAAACCCGTATCATTGCCTTCAACGCTGAGCTGGAAGCCTCAAGCGCTGGTGACAGTGGTAAAAACTTCCACATTGTTGCTAATGAGGTTCGCCGCCTTGCTGCCGGAATTACAAACTCTGTAGACAAAATCAAAGAGCGTATTACTGAGATTCAGCATTCTTCCGACAACCTGATTATTACATCAGAAAGTGGAACTGAAAAAATCCGCGAAGGTCTTGAGCTTTCTGAAAAACTTAAGGAAAAGTTCAGCGACATTCAGAGTTCTTCAGAAATCACTGTAGAGTCTGCAAACCAGATTAAGGAAATTATTAATCAGCAGTCTACAGCCTTCGATCAGATTGTTGCTACTGTACGCCAGATTTCTTCTGGAATAGAGAACTTCTCAACTTCTACAAGCACCGTTAATAATACGGCACAAAAGCTTAAGGAAGCTGCAAATCTTCTGGAGAATCTGCATACACAAATTATCTCATCTGAGATATAAGCCTATAATCGAAGAACCGTTAAAAAATGGGCTGCGACAGCGGGGTTGATGGTAAGGCTAAAAATTGCAGTGCAATTTTTTTAACGCCTTGCTATAGAACACCGGCCGCCAGCGGCCTTACACATTTAGGTTCATC
>CAMNIU010000250.1 GCA_946540605.1 uncultured Treponema sp. | reverse complement strand
GCTGACAATCCAGTCCTCAGGAATCCAGTTGTGAATTACAGCACCCAATGCAACACTCAAAAGAATATAAGGAAAAACTTTTTTTAAAGTGCTGCCAACAGACTGTAGTGCAGAAATCAGCCTTTGTTTCTGAGAAATCTTTTCTTCTTCAAGAGAAATGCTTTTTCCGTTACGAATAAAATCAGCAACCTGGTCTTCCATATGAAGATATTCTATTATTGTTCCACCGGCAATAGCGACAATAAGCCCCAGCACAACATAAGTAATTGCAATCTTCCAGCCAAAAATACTGGTCAAAAGAATGAGGGAAGCAAAATCAACCATAGGAGAAGAAATCAAAAAACTAAAAGTAACTCCAAGCGGAAGCCCTGCCGTTGTAAATCCCATAAAAAGAGGAATTGATGAACAGGAACAAAATGATGTTACCGTTCCTAAAAGCGCTGCAATTATGCGGGCAGAAAATCCTTTGCAATGTGAAAGTATTTTTTTACTTCTTTCAGGCGGAAAATATGACTGAATATATGAAATCAAAAATATTAATACAAAAAGAAGGATTGTAATTTTAATTACATCATAAAGGAAAAAATGAAGACTTCCACCAAAGTGGCTTTCGACATCAAGTCCGGCAGCCACAAGCATTTTTCCGATTAGTGTTTGTAGCCACTGCATCCCAAGAAGCTGGTTCTGAATAAAACTTCCCATAGTTACTATTCCTTGCAGCAGCATTTTCCAGCTGATTTTTTTGCGGTAGAAGTTTTACATGTAAACTCAGACACAGCGCTTTTAAACTCCGAAAACTTTTTGCAGTTTATTGAATAATAAGTCCACTTTCCTTCCTTTCGTGAATTAACAAGATTACAGTCTGTAAGAATCTTCATATGATGAGAAAGAGTAGGCTGAGTGATATTAAAAGCATCGAGAATTTTACAGGCACACAATTCTCCGCCTGTCAGCATTTTAATAATCTGGAGACGGTTTTCATCCCCCAAAGCCTTGCAGATAAGGGCGATTTCTGATTCGTTCATAGGAAACCTCATATTGATATTTATCTATATGTTATATCATAAATAATACATAGATGATTGTCAATATGTACTAAAGAGAATTAAATAATCTCTTTCCCCAGTCGAAAAATTGTGTATAATAAAAACTATGAAAGTAGCAGTAACTTACGAAAAAGAAACAGGAAACGTTTTCCAGCATTTTGGAAAGACTCAGTATTTTAAGATTTATCAGATTGAAGACGGTAAAATTCTTTCCTCAGAAGTGATTGATAACGGTGGAAACGGACATCATGCCATTCCTCCATATCTTAAGAGCCTTGGAGTTGAAACACTGATTCTCGGAAACCGCGGACAGGGTGCCATTGAGGCCATAGCTGCCAGTGGCTTAAAAGAAATGCCAGGAATCACCGGAAGCGCCGACGAAGCCGCAGAGCTTTTTGCAAAAGGAGAGCTCAAGCCAAACTTTGAGGCTAAGTGCAACCATCATGGGGAGCATCATAATTAAATAAGAAACAACCACATTGATGTGAGCTAGGAGAGATAGGAGATGACATTAAGACTTTAAAATTAAAAGATTTTCGTCTATATTCGAATTATGAAAAAAATTATCTTATTGCTCAGTCTTTTATTTTCGATTTTCGGCCTTTATGCAAACGACACATATTTTTTTATGGCAGGCGGTCAGCTGGTTCCTACAAAGGAAGGTAATGTTGATGTTGAAATGTCTGAGGAGATAATAAACATTGTATTGAATCCAAAAGATTATGAAATTACCGTAGATTTCTCTTTCTATAACTATGGAAAAGATATCAGCCTTGAAATCGGATTTCCTTTTTTCTGTTTAGGAATTGGAGGCGAAGGTACAATTTCTGATTTCAAATGCTGGACCAATGATGTTGAAACCAGCTATACCGATTATCCACTTAAAAAGAACTGGAGTTCGAATGAACCTACTGAGCTTGAAAATGCTTTTGTAAGAACAATCAAGTTTCCTTCTAAGAAGACAACAAAAACAAGGATTTCATATAAAGCTACCTATGGTCGCGAAGCTCCTTCTTACAACATAGCAAATTATCTTTATGGAACTGGTTCCAGCTGGAAAAACTCGATTGGAAAAATGACTGTAAGAATCCAGAGTAATCTCATCTATAATTCTCCAATTCAGCTTTCACTTCCAAAAGAAAATCTAATGAAAAGAGTCAATGATAATGTTTGGGAAGCTGTTTATACAAATATCGAACCAGAATCTTACACAGACTGCATTACAATTATATTAGGTGATATTTTTGGAGATACAGGCCCGAGGGTTCTGCATAAAGACAGATTTGTTCCTTGCAACGTAAAATTGACTAAGCAGAATTTATTCTGGTATACAAAGCCTCAGTTGCGATTACTCCGAAACGCAATCTATGCTTTTAATGGGTATCCTTTTAAGTCAAAAGATTTAATTGACTTGTTTGAAGTAGATTGTGCAGAATACGGTTGGTTTGGCTTTAAGGAAATCGATGGAGATTATAAAGGTTATTACCCATTAGACAAGAACTTTTCAGAAGACAAACTATCAGATATTGAAAAACACAATGTAAAACTAATTCTGGAAGAAGAAAAAAGCAGATAGAAAGTCAGGCCCGCTACAGTACAAACCAGTTATGTGGCAGCCCGCACTGGTGCGCTTGTTTTAGGGAAAATTATGGAAAAAGGTCTAACAGGAAATAAATTAAAAATCATTGCAATTCTTTCAATGACACTCGATCATGTAATCAGCGTGCTCTATCCAAATTATCCGACAGATTGGTGGATAATTTTACTTCATATACTCGGAAGGCTTGCTGCTCCAATTTTCTGGTATATGGTGGCTGAAGGATATCATTATACACATGATGTAAAAAAATATCTTTTAAGGCTTTTTATCTTTTCTGTAATCGGGCATTTTGCATATAATTTTGCATTTGGAATTCCCTTCATTCCTTTTAAAACAAGCTGCTTCAATCAAACAAGTGTAATATGGCCGCTTTTTCTTGGAGTCTTAGGTTTGACAATTTCTGATTCTGAACAATTAAAGCAGTGGCAAAAAACATTATTAATATTTGTGCTTTCTGCACTGGCTTTTCCAGCAGACTGGTCAAGTCCAGCTTTTCTTATAATCATATATTTTGGGGCAAATCGCGGTAATTTTAAAAAGCAAATGTTTATGATGCTTTTGTGGGTTGCAGTTTATGTGACTGTTTATGCAATTTTTATCAACCCGGTATACGGAATCATCCAAATGGGAGTTGCATTAACCATTCCTATTTTAAAAAATTACAACGGTCAAAGAGGCTCTTTTAAGGGAATGAAATATTTCTTTTACTGGTATTATCCTATTCACCTTGTTATCTGTGGAATTATCAGGATACTCGTAAATGGAAATATTGGAGTTATGATTGGTGGTTAAACTCATTGAACATTGTTTCAACTGACAGTTTCCTTCATTTCCGCTATAATACCCTTATCTGCCACCGGGTAGGAATGTGCCGGGAACTTTCATCCCTATAACATTCAGCCACATCAGTAGGTCGTTGAAGATGGGCAATTTTTCTATAAGGAGTCGCCCATGAATTACATCTGGCCACTTTTAATCATTATTTTTTCAAACACACTTTATCAGATTTGCGCAAAGGGAATCCCTGCGCAAATGAACACCTATGCCAGCATGACAATCACTTATGCTGTGGCAACTCTTTTTTCGGCACTGGCCTTCTTTGTTACCACAAAAGGCGGGAATATCCTCAAGGAGTTTTCCCACACCAACTGGGCTACAATCGTTCTTGGAATTGTAATTACAGGCCTTGAAGTAGGATTCATCTTTGCTTACAAAGCAGGATGGAAGGTCAGTACGCTGGCTACAGTTTCAAACGCGCTTCTTGCAGTCATTCTGATTTTTTTGGGACTTATCGGCTATCACGAACAAATCACCTGGAGCAAGGTTTTGGGAGTTGCAATCTGCTTTGTAGGGCTGTATTTTATAAATAAGAAATAGGAGTAAACATATGTTCCGACCAATGAGAAGATTCAAGCAGCAGATTACAGACGCTGAATGCAAAGAGATTTTGAAAAATGAAAAACGCGGAGTTCTTTCACTGCTCGGCGATGACGGATACCCTTACGGACTTCCTCTTTCTCATTTTTACTGCGAAGAAGACAACAAGATTTATTTTCACGGTGCAAAAGAAGGCCACAAAATAGATGCCATCAAAAATTACGATAAGGCAAGTTTCTGCGTTTACAATTCAGGCTACCGCAAAGAAGGCGAATGGGCGCTGAACATCAACAGTGTAATCGTATTCGGAAAAATCCACCTTGTTACTGACCCAGAGCTTACCCGAAAAATCTGCACAAAGCTTGTTCAAAAGTTTACAGACGACCAGGAATATCTTGAAAAGGAACTGGCAAACGCCCTTCCCCGTGTTCAGTGCCTTGAACTTGAAATTGAGCACATGACCGGAAAGCTGGTGAATGAGTCGTAGGCGCAATATCGATAAGTATTACTGAAAAATCCTCTTTCCCATCTCAAAGACCTTTTTGCATTCTTCCGGGAAAACTGTCTCGTGTCTCTGGATTTTTTCTTCAGGATTAAAAAGTGTCCATGGCCAGTCAGTTCTTTAAATAGTTTCATTTATATGATTCTTTTCTTTCTCTTCATTTCCGACATCAAAAAGGCAATCCCGCACAAGATAATCTGCACAAAAGTTGAAGACGGTGTTGCAAGTCCGATTCTGAAAAGCGTTGGATTCACCGTGCGGCTCATCA
>CAMNIU010000249.1 GCA_946540605.1 uncultured Treponema sp. | reverse complement strand
AACTTCCTTATAGATTTCGTCGTAAAGCTTGTTTTCTTTAGCGTCGTCGATAAGGTATTCCTTAGCGCGTGGATCTTCGTAGTGCTTCTTTACTTCTTCTACAGTCATTCCGCCTTCTTCAGCAATCTTAGCATACTGTGCTTCGATTTCTTCTGGAGTAACGCTGATGTTGCGGTCGCGGATGAGAGAGTCTACGATGATGCGGCTCTTAAGCATTTTTTCGCTGTCTCCAGTCCACTGCTCAAGCATAGCTTCCTTTGTCTGACCAGAAGCTGCAATCATCTTGTCGAGCTGTTCTGGAGTAGTCTGGAACTGCTGTGCCATCATTCTCCAGCGGCCATCAAGTTCTGCCTGAAGCATTGAAGCTGGAATATCGAACTTGTTCTTTTCTACAAGCTGCTCGAGGAGAGAATTATTCTTCATTTCCTTTACGCGGCGGCTTGCAGCAAGCTCCATATTCTTTTTGATGTCTGCTTTCATATCTGCAAGAGTCTTGTACTTTTCGTTGCAGTCCTGAGCGAAGTCATCATCAAGAGCTGGAAGATCACGAAGTTTTACAGCCTT
This sequence comes from uncultured Treponema sp., assembly GCA_946540605.1. Classification (GTDB taxonomy): domain Bacteria; phylum Spirochaetota; class Spirochaetia; order Treponematales; family Treponemataceae; genus Treponema_D. The sequence goes on along the minus strand of CAMNIU010000249.1, from coordinate 11,602 downwards.
AATTGTTACGCGGATTTTCTTTGTTTTTCCAGCGAGTTCTGGATCAGCATCATCCTTCTTATATTTCTTTGTGATGTCTTTAGTTTCATCTTTCTTCATACCGATGATTTCGTCATCGATTTTATAGATGTTTTCGCCGCTTCCAACTGTGAATACGAAGTCTGAACGTTCTGAGCCAGCAACTACATTTCCATCATCATCAAGTTCAGAATAGTTGATTGTTACGATATCATCTTTAGCAACAGTTGCATCTTTCTTTTCGATAACCATTGCATTTCTTTCCTGCATAGACTTGAGCTCTTCTGCCAAATCATCATCAGAAACTGTTACCTGTGGCTCTTTTACATTTACGCCAGAGAAATCTTTTACAGATACTTTTGGGAATACATCGTAGTGTACTGTATATGTAAGATCCTTTGTGATGTCGAGATCTGGAGTTTTGTCCATAACTGGCTGTGAGTAAGGAAGAGGGCGGTTGTCTGTTTCTTCCTTGAAGATTTCGTCGAATGACTGATCAATAAGAGTTCCGATTGTGTCGGCTTTGATGGAATCTCCGTATTTGCGTTCCAAAACATTTGCAGGTACATGACCTTTACGGAAACCAGGAATCTGAGCGTGTTTTACATAGTTTGAAAGTGTTGATTTGTAAGCGCTCTCTACTTCTGCTTTTTCGATTGTTACAGTAAGCTCAACTGCCGATTTTTCAAGACTCTTGAATTCTTTCTTAAGTTTCAATTTATACTCCTGTCTTGTGTCATCCCGAACTTGATTCGGGATCCCTTTATAAGAGATGCTGAAACAAGTTCAGCATGACAGAATTTAATATAGCCCTATGAATTTTATAAAAAAATAGAGACACAAGATATTGCGTCTCTATTATAAGATTTAAGCGGAAAACGGGAGTCGGACCCGCGACATCCACCTTGGCAAGGTGGCGCTCTACCACTGAGCTATTTCCGCATTATTCTGTATTACAGGCAAACGCCTTTAATCGAGCGGAAAACGGGAGTCGGACCCGCGACATCCACCTTGGCAAGGTGGCGCTCTACCACTGAGCTATTTCCGCATAAATCTGTTGTAGTCAAAAAAAAGTGCGGGGGGAGAGACTTGAACTCTCACGCCGAAGCACCAGATCCTAAGTCTGGCGTGTCTGCCAATTCCACCACTCCCGCGGGTGATTTCTCATTCAAGTCTTGCGACTACGGTGATTAATATTATAGAAATTGCGCATTTGTGTCAAGGCAATCTTGAATAATAATAGCGAAATTATATAATTAAATTCATGAAAAAAACAATTTCTTTGTTTGCTATATTAACGGCAGCAGTTTTGCTCAATTCCTGCTGGATTGCTCCTGTATATCAGGATTATGAGACAGTGGGGAAGGTTTGTTATTTTAAGGATTATGAAACCATGAGGGCTGTTACTGTTGCAAAGATTAATAAATCTTTTACAGACTGGCACTGGAGTACAAAGGAGTTTGATGAAAAAATAGATCAGTATAAAAATAATATAAATCCAAATAATGAAGATTCGACATATCTAACTGAAAATGGTTATGAATGGGCTGTTAGAAATGATACTTCGAGTAATAAAGTTACCTTAAAAGATAATAAAGCAATCAGTTCGGAATACTATTGGATCACTAATAAAGATGGTGAGAGTGTAGTATTTTTTAAAAATTAAATCGTGAACATAATGCCAGAGGATTCGCCGTTACGGTCGCAAACCTCCTGTTTGCTCCCTCCACGGCGCCTCCGTTCGCTGGCCTCACCCTCCTGGTTCGGCCTTCTTAAAAAGCCTGCGCCACTGCTCGGCTTTTTAAGAACCGCTCACTCCGTTTCGAATCCTCTCAGACGTTATTATCCGAAATCTATAAAAAAAACTCCTGTAATATTCTAATTACAGGAGTTTTAATACAATCTCTTTTTGTATGCGTCTGAGAGGATTCGAACCTCCTACCTACGGATTCGAAGTCCGTTGCTCTATCCAGATGAGCTACAGGCGCAGAGTTTTTTGGCAAATTGCCGTAAACAAAAAAGGTGCAGGAAGTTTTTATTTCCTACACCCAGGGTGCCTAGTCGGGATCGAACCGACGACAACCAGATCCACAATCTGGCGCTCTACCGCTGAACTATAGGCACCGTATTAAAAAAAAGCTCCTTGTTTTTGGCAAGAAGCTTTTATGAGCCATGCAGGGATCGAACCTGCGACCCACAGATTAAGAGTCTGTTGCTCTACCAGCTGAGCTAATGGCCCGAAGTCGTGTGTGACTTAGTGATAATGAATATATACTAATCAAAAGATTTAATCAAGTGCTTAAAGCACTTTTTTATCTTTTTTTTGATTTTTTTTATTATTTTGTAGTAAAAATCTTCATTGTGCCTGTTTTTCCACGGATTTCAGCATCAGCCAGAAAGGTAAGCATATCAGATTCATCTCTAATACGTTCAGCAGCTGCTTCTGAAATCAATAAATCAGTCTTATAAGTTTTGCAAAGAGATTCTAGTCTGCTTGCGGTATTTACAGTATCTCCAATCACTGTATATTCCATGCGGTTTGCAGCTCCTATGGTTCCTGCAAAAACGGGGCCTGTATGAATTCCTATTCCAAATCTAACTTCCGGCAGGCCATCTTTTTCAAATTCTTTATTAACTTCTATTAATGCTTTTCTCATATCAAGGGATGCTTCAAAGGCCTCTTTAGCACTGTTTTCAGATTTTACTGGCGCACCAAAAATTGCCATTATGGCATCTCCGATGTATTTGTTTATTATTCCGTGGTGTCTTGTAATGCATTTACCGAGGGCGGTAAAATATTTGTTCAAAAGGCTTACAACTTCTGCGGCTTCCATATTTTCGCTCATTGCGGTAAAGCTTCTTATATCACAGAATAAAACGGTAACTTCTCGTGTTTCTCCGCCAAGGCCTGTAAATCCAGCTGTATTTTTTTCCTTCATCAGATAGTCGCGGACTTCCGGGTCAACAATCTTTCCAAAGGTATCCCGCATGAATTCTTTTTCAGCAAGGGAATCTGCCATGTCATTAAAACTGTCTGCCAGGTCGCCAAGCTCATCGGAAGTTACTATTCCTACACGGCTTTTATAATCTCCCTGCTGAATTCTTTTTGAAGCTTCTGTAAGATTTTTCAGGGGATTCAAAATCAGCCTTGAAAGTCCATTCGTAATAACAAAAGCAATCACCATAAGAAGTATTGAAACAAATATTACTCCTCCATGAATTTCCAGACCGTTATTTATCTGGACTGAAATATAACTTGACAGCAGAATAACCACAGGAAAAACGGAAGATACAATAAAGCAGAAAATCATAAGATGCTTAAAGGAAGGTCTGAAGGAAAAACCACTGCGGCTGATATGGCCTTCTGGAAAAACCTTTGGAAGCAGGACGGTACGATTCAAAATCTCAATTGCGAGATAAGAAAGGGTCCAGGCCGTCATTCCGGAAAAAAAGGCAAAAGCCCAGCTGGAAATCAAAATTGCTTTTATATAGATGCCAAACTGTGCCCTAGCATAAATTACAAAAGGAATTTCAATAAAATAGTAAAGATTCCAGCCGATTACCGAAGAAAGTGAAAAAACAGAGGGAATTTCTGCAACATTCTTTACGATTTTTTCATCTGATTTAAATATTCGGGCAGAATAGACAATGCAGACAATTGTCGGAACAAGAAAGGCAAAAACCATAGCTATAGATGCCAGATTATTATTGGCAAGAAAAGCTTCCCACTTACGATTATTTTCTTCATCAAGAACCGGAATTGAAATATACTGTGGAATGAGTACGGCAATTACATTCGAAAGCAGTTCAATAAGCCCGTAGATCCGAGTCATTCTGGCAATGAACTTTTTATTTATTTCCATTCTTATATTATAACATAGAATTCATAGCCTTCAAGAAAATAGGTTTTTATTAAAAAAAATCTAAACAAAAATTTTCAAAGTCCGATATTCAAAGAGAAGGCCCATAATGTAAAAAGGGGCTTAATCAGGAGTTTTGAGATGGACGAATTAATAAAAGAGTATGCTACAGTTCTTGCAGAAGAAGAAAATCTTCTTGACCGCCTTACTGAAAAACAGCAGAGACTTAGAAAGGCAATTACAGAAAAGGACTGGGAGAGTCTTGTCGGACATATTAATGAAGTAAATCTGATTTCCGACAGTTTTCAGAACTTTGATATTCGTCGTGACCAAATTCAGAATCAGCTTAAAACTGAAGAAATGAAACCATTTTTTGAGCGCCTTGGCCGCCTGCGCACAAAGCTCCTTAAATGCAAGGTAGAAAATCAGGTTATTTCTAACTATGTAAATGTTACAAAAGAATTTATTGCAGAGGTTGTAGAAAAGGCTCTTCCACAGACCCGCAATAAAAACTATACAAAAAATGGCACTGTCACACAGCCAAAGCCAGCCAGTGTACTGGTAGATGTGAGGGGGTAAGCTATGGGATCAACTTTCTCTGGAATTGAATTAGGTAAGCGCAGCATAATGGCAAATCAGGATGCCATCACAACTGCAGGTCATAACATTTCAAATGCAAATACAGAAGGTTACAGCCGCCAGCGCGTACAGATTAAGGAATTTGACCCTCTTTATAAACCTGATTTGGAACGCCTTGAACGCCCAGGGCTTATTGGTCAGGGGGTAGATGTTCAGTCAATTAACCGTATCCGCGATGAATTGCTGGACGAGCGCATTGTGGCTCAGTCTAATCAGGAGTCTTACTGGGATACCCGTTCAAAATATTACACCATGATTGAACAGATTTATAATGAGCCGGATGATATTTCTGTACGTTCAAATATGGATAAGTTCTGGGAAGCATGGCAGGAGCTTTCAATTAATCCGGAAAGCAAGGCTGCACGTCAGGCTGTTGTTACAAGAGCCGAAACTCTTACTGAATCAATAAAACAGCGCTGGGAAGCTTTGGATGGAGTAGGTAATCTTATTGATGGCGATATTGAAGCTACCGTAAAGCAGGTAAACTCTTATGCCCGCCAGATTGCAGACTGCAATGCAGAAATTGTCCGCAGCCGCGCAATGGGTGATAATCCTAACGATCTTCTTGACCGCCGCGATCTTTTAGTAGACAAGCTTTCAAAACTTATAGATATTTCTACAGACCAGAGAGACAGTGATGAATTTATGGTTCACGTAGGTGGCCGTGTAATTGTTCAGGGTAATATTTCCCGCGAAATAGACCTTGTTCCTCGTTTTGATGATACAGGATACAGCAAGCTTGTATGGAAAGACACTGGAAATGATGCAGTATTCAAGGGCGGTACTCTTGGTGCTTTAGTTGAGCTTCGTGATGTTGATGTGCGCAATGAAATTCAAACCCTCAACACAATGACAATGAACTTTGCAGACCTTGTAAACGATGTTCACCGCAATGCAGTTGGTGCAAATAAGGTTACGGGGCTTGATTTCTTTACTCAGCATAGTTTTGTTGAAAATGCAAACGGTAACTTTGACAGAAACGGAGATGGCGAACTTGATACTTCTTACGTATTCCGTTTTTCTGGTACAAATCAGCTGGATAAGCAGCAGCAGGTTGGGATTGAAGGTGTAATGACCTTTAGCGGCTCTACAGGTAACGTTCAGGTTCCATATTTCCATACAGATACAGTAGAAACAGTTATTGCCCGCATAAATGACAGCACAAGTGAAGTAAAAGCTTATCTCGATAAGAATAATCATCTGGTATTGAAGGCTACTACAGCTCAGAGCATAGATAATCCGGATTTTGTAATCCGTCATGTTGAAGATTCCGGATATTTCTTAGCAGGATATTCAGGAATTCTTGCCGGAACTGGTGCAGATGGTGCTTATGATTTTGCTCAGGCTGATGCGGTGAATGCATTGGTTGGTGGTGCACAGTTTGCTGTTTCTCCGGTATTTAATCCTTCTGCATATATCGAAGTAAATCAGGTAATCAGAAATGATGTTATGAGCGTTGCAGCAGGTTATATGGATGCAGCAGGTACAGCTCCAACTGGTGATGGTCGTGCGGCTGTAGAAATTGCCGCAATCCGTAACACAAGTGTTATGGTTGGTGGAATGAAAACCTTTGACGACTACTTTGCGGATACAGTTACAAATGTCGGTCTTAAAGGTGAACAGGCAGAAACAAATCTTTTGAGTCAGAATGCCATTATGGATGACCTTCGTAATCTTCGCGACTCAATCAGTGGTGTAAATATTGATGAGGAACTTGCCGAAATCATGAAGTTCCAGCATGGCTATAATGCAGCGGCAAAGTTCGTAACAGTCTGGGATAGTTTGATTGATACTGTAATCAACAGACTTGGAGTGTAAAATATAATGGAAAGCCATATACGAGTTCGTCAAGGCACGCTACGCTTAAAGCCTTGACAAACTCGTTTAATGGCTTTCCCTCAGGAGGATAAAGCCATTATGCAGCGTATATCTAGTCAGATGAATAATAATAATACTCAGAGCAGCCTTCGCCTTCAGGAAAGCCGCCTGAATCGTGCTAATAATCAGATTGGTTCACAGCACAGAATCCAGCAGCTTCGTGACGACCCGATTGCTGCAGGACACCTTGTACGCTATCAGTCTTACCTTGGTCGCGTGAATCAGTTTGAAAAAAATGCACTTACTCTTTCCGATCAGTTTATGGTTCGCGAAGGCTATATGACTGATTCTCTGGAAATTATGCAGCGTGTACGCGAACTTGCCGTAACTGGTGCAAACGGCATTTATACAAAAGAAGATATGGCAAATATGGCAACTGAAGTAGATGAGCTTTTGAAGGCTCTTGTTCAGAATGCAAATGCCGTAAGCGCAGACGGAAATTCAATTTTTGCCGGAACAAATACTAAGTCTACTGCTTTTGATGTTGAAATGGGAAACGTTGAGGGTAGTGGAGTTCCTCTTATTCAGAATGTACGCTATAACGGAAACATTGATGTAAACCGTGTAGAAATTGATGAAGGAAAATATCTTGTAAACGACAATGCCGGAATCAAAACCTTCTGGGCAGAAAATCAGCAGGTATTCGGTGCAAGAGACGCTTCACAGTGGCAGGCAAGCAGCGATACTGTAATTTCTGTAGACGGTGTAAAAGTTGAAATTAAGCAGGGTGACAATGTGTACGCAGTTGCTGCAAAAATCAATAATTCTGGTGCTGCAGTAAAGGCTACAATTGATCCTGTTCGAAATGCCCTAAATTTTGAAACAACAGATGCACGACAACTCTGGCTTCAGGATGTAAGCGGTTCTACACTTGAAGAACTTGGAATTATAAAGGATTCTTCTCAGCTCCCACCATATAATCTTGCTAATGGAGCACGTCTCAGTGGTGGAAGTATGTTTGATACCGTAATTGCATTCCGTAACGCATTGCTTGCAGGAGACCAGGAAAGCATTGGAGGCCGTGTTTTAGGTGCCCTTGATAAAGGAATTGACAGTCTCGTAACACGTCTTGCAAAATCTGGAGCTGAATATGAGCGTGCACAGTTGAATGCAACAAGAAGCAGTAAACTTGCACTTGATGTAACATCTATGGTTAGCCGTGAGGGAGACCTGGACTTTACAAAGGCAATAACTGACCTTAAGATGCTTGATTATACAAATCAGGCAACCTTGAGTCAGGCTGGCAAGATGTATTCGTCGACATTGTTGAATTACATGCGTTAAATGTCATTGTCGGACTTGATCCGACAATCTGCATTGTAAAATAGATTCCCGGGTCAAGCCCGGGAATGACACTTTTTTGAGGAAAAAAATATGGAACTTATAACAAAAGCCCGTGGAAAAATAACTGTTACAGAAGACCATCTCATTACAATTCCCGCAGGTCTTTTTGGTTTTGAGCAGTATACAAAATATGCACTTGTAGATTCAGATTATGAGCCGTTTTTGTGGCTGCAGTCTTGTGAAGATCCTAATCTTGCATTTTTGATTGTAGATCCATTTTTAATCTGTTCAGAATATGAAACTGATATTGATGATGCTTCTCTCAAAAAAATTGGAATTACAAAACCAGAAGACATCATCATAATGACAATTGTAACGGTTCCTCATGATGGTTCTGCAATTACTGCAAACTTCCAGGGACCTCTTGTAATCAATAAAAAGAATCATGAATGTATGCAGGCTATCTTGAATGATAACCGATGGTCTACAAAAGTTGACATAGTAAAAGCTCTTAACAAGAAAGGAGGCTGCTAATGCTTATCCTTTCACGCAAAATAGATGAAAAAATAAAAATTGGAACAGATATTACTATTACACTGATTGATGTTCACGGAGATCAGGTAAAGATTGGCGTTGAGGCTCCTAAAGACGTAAAAGTATTCCGTCAGGAAGTATTTGATGCCATTCAGAATGAGAATAAAGCAGCTGTTGTGGACACACAGGAATCAGGAAATGAAAAAGCCATTTCTGCAATGAGTGCCCTTAGTAAGCTGCTTAAGAAATAGTGCCCTTGAACTTGAGTTCAGCTTCACTTGCACGTAAATAAACCGGACCGTCAAAATCCTTAAGCGGTTCGGCTTTTTTTTCTATAAGCTCTTCTGTAATCTGAATTAAAGATTCTGCTGTTTCTGGTCTTGTCTGTGCAATAAGATAATTTTTTTCGCCATATACAGTTTTAAGTTTTTCAACCAGTTTTGGGGCATCTGGTCCGCATACTAAAATAGTTTCAAAATCTTTTACTGCATCTGTTATTTTTGAGATTTCATAATCATCATCTTTTAAAATGATTTTATCTCCATCTTCAAAACGGGCATAAAATTTATCTTTATTTGCATCGATGCAGGAAAGAAGTGGCATATTAAAATTCTTATAAGCAAAAGCATAGGCTTCCAGAGAAGAAATTCCATAAACTGGAACACCGTATGCCAGTTCAATTGCCTTGAGCGCAGAAATACCAAGTCTAAGTCCTGTAAAACTTCCAGGTCCAATTGTCAGACAGGTTGCATTCAAATCGGCCGCAGTCAAATCAGCTTTTTTCAAAAGTTCATCAATCGAAGGAACGAGAATTTCACTCTGTCTCATTCCAATATCATAAGTTGCGCTTAAAAATTTAGAATCAGTTTTTACTGCAAGAGAAATCCGTGTTACGGCGCAATCTAAAGCAAGAATATTCATTATATTTCTCCATTGTTCCAGTTTTCAATTTCTATAAGTCGGCTTCCGTCATCTTGAGGCGTCAAACGTAAAATTATTGTGCGGGATGGTAATTCTTCCATGATTTTTTCTGACCATTCAATAATACTTACCCCGTCTCCGTAAATCATATCATCTGTACCAAGATTCACAAAGTCTTCGCCGCCTTCAAGACGATAAACATCCATATGATAAAGAGGCATTTTTCCATAATATTCGCTTATGAGACAAAAAGTAGGGCTTGTTATTGTTTCTGAAATACCCAGTGCCTGTGCAATTCCTTTTGTGATAGTCGTTTTGCCGGCAGCTAAGGTTCCCTGCATGGCAATAACGTCACCTTTTTTAAGCTTGTTGCCAATCCTGACACCAAGCGCAATAGTTTCTTCTGGAGATTTAGTTGTGAATGTTAACAAGGTAGTCTGCCTTCGAGCTCTTCTGTAAAAATATATTCAAGTAAAGCCTTTTTTACCGGAATGAGCGGATAATTAATAGGCTGAGGGAATGAGAGCTCAATAATTTTCTTTCCCATTGGGCTTGTTTCAATACTGAAGAAGATTTGAACTGTGTCGGTACTGGTCGGAAATTCAATTACTGCATCGCAGGTATATTTTCTAAGATAGAAAATCTGACCTTCTTCCCGCTGAATATTCTGTAGTTCAATGACTCTCATATTCTTATAGAATACTCCAAAAATGCTGTGATTTCAAGTAATATTTTTTTTAATATAACATTGTGTTAGAAACTGAGTTTAAAATATATTTTTAAATTACAATTCATATTTATAAACAAGAATGTGAATTCTGTTTTTTGCTGCCAGCGGTATATCAATAAATTGAATATGCAGAGCAAGCTTTCCTGTTGGAAGCCGTCTTGTACTGCGAATAATTCCAACAAGAGTCTGTTCAATTCCTGAATCCGGAAGAATTATGCCGATATGCTGTTTTTCTTTAATTGGTAATGTTGTCTGAATACAACATCCGCCTGCAGAAATGTTTGTTATTTTTCCGGCATATTCTTTATCACTAAAAGAATATTTTTGTTCTCCTTTTTGAGGATTAGGATTTACTCTTACCGCTTTAAAATTACATTCCATATCAAGAAATTCACGTTTAAAGTGACGTTGTGCCTGACATTCCAGCTGTTCTGAATGCGAAAGAACCATATAGATTTTTCCGTCATTTCCTTCGTTATAGCGGATGATTCTGGTAATAAGATTGTAAGAAAGGCCGTCTGATGTTTTGAAGGTAAAACGACTTCGTTCCAGTAATTTTGGACGTCTTGGTGTTGTATAAATGAATTCCGGAACTTCTGCAGTAAAGAAATCCTTTTGATTCTGAACTACAGTAAACGGATACTGTTCACCAGAATCTGATATGAAAAAGATTATTACTCCAGGTGCTAACTGGCGGGTAGAGAGAACTTTTTTTGTCTGAGCAACAATCATTTCAAGCTTAAAAAGACAGGTAAAAAAATCATTCAGTTTAGGCTCAGTCAAAAGATTCTGTTCCTTCATAATATTATAAGCATTTCTGAAAAGATTATTTACTTCAAGATTGCTTTTTACTGAATAAAGAATATTGCTGCATTGGGTTATTCGGCAGATGTCCCAGAGAATTGTGGCTTCTGCCTGTGAAAGATTATTTTCTTTTGTTAGTTTTTGAATGTCTTTGTATTTTGTTTTTCGGTTTCTTTCTTTTTCAAGATATTGCTCAGATTTATAATAACTTTTTATTCTTATGTAAACTATAAAAGCAATACCAAGAATTACAGCAAAAACTGCAAGAAGGATGATGATTATTGCTAAATCACCGCGGTGTGTCTGTCTGGCTTCCAGAGGTGAACCGCTTCCTGAACCTAATAAAAAGAACATTTAAGCCTCCTGCAAAGTTTTAAGGGCTTCTGAAATCTCTTTTAATCTAGGACAGATTTCATATTCCGAAAGATCTCCAAGCATAACAGTATCGTTGTTTTGTAATGCATCTTCAAAGTCTTTAAGAATAGGAGAGAAATCAGCAAAGAAATCTTTAAAATTCATGCCGCCTAAAGATGAAGCTGTGAAGGTTTCTGGGAAAAGCGAAGCAAGGGTTGCAATATGGCAGAACTGGTCAATGCTGTCTGCAAGTTTTTTTATTGATTCACTTACTTCAAGATTTTTTCCGCTTTGAAGTGCAACTGGAACTCCTTCCATCTGAATTGCTAATTCATTAAATAATTCTGCAAGTTTTGCAAAAGAAGTTTTTATATCAAGCTTTGTTACAATTGAGAATTCAAATTTTGTATCTTTACCAAGAGGTTTTGCAGCTTCTTCATCGAAAAGTTCCGCAGTAATCTGCTTTCCGTCTACTTTGATTCCTATTACGGCTGCTTCATTTTCTTCGCAGGTCTTTTCAAAAGATTTGAGTACATCTCCAATTGTCTGCTCATCTTCCAGTTGAACTTCAACCTGCTGT
>CAMNIU010000248.1 GCA_946540605.1 uncultured Treponema sp. | reverse complement strand
GGGAAGTGGAGGACATAGTTCAAGCCACTCTTCCAGCGGATTCGGCGGATTCAGTGGGGGAGGCGGTCACTTTAGTGGTGGTGGTGCCTCAGCTCACTGGTAATTAACGGCGACGGCTTACAGCGATTCTGTCGCCAACTTCGTAAAAGGTTGTTTCAAATTCCTGATTAGTCCGGAGGTACTCAGCGTACTTCTGGATTTTTTTTACGAGTTTTTTTGTGCTGTAGTTGTGCGTAAGTGAAAGATCATCTACCATGCCATGGAACGAAAGATTATCGCTGATGATGACGCCTTCTGGTGCGAGGTTAGCCTTGTATTTTTCAAAGAATTTTATGTACTGGGCTTTTGCGGCATCTATGAAAATCAAGTCAAAAAGACCTTCGAGCGGACAGGTAAGAGCATCTGCGTGAATTGCAGTAATACGGTCTGAAAGTTCTGCTGCCTTGAAGTTTTCTACTGCTTTGAGGTGACGGTCTATGTCGAGTTCGATTGTAGTTACTTTAATGTCGTCTGCAAGTTTTGCAAATCGGATTGAAGAATAACCAATTGCAGTTCCTATTTCGAGGATGTTTTTGCAGTTGTGTTCCTTGATGTAATCGCAGATAAAATCACAGCCTTCATCCTGCATAATAGGAACTGCTTCACGGCTTGCGTATGCTTTTATTGAAAGTAAGTTGTCCATAATCGCCCTATTGTGTCATGCTGAACTTGATTCAGCATCTTTTTATAGACCCTGAAACAAGTTCAGGGTGACATTAATTCTTCTGCATCTGGATGCGCTTGGTTCGCACATCTTGTAGCAGTGATTGTAGCCCATTTGCGTCCTGAGTTTCAATCAGTTTTTTAAGATTATCCAGCTGACTTTCAAAGTTTTCTATATGAGCAACAAGTTTTTCACGGTTTGCAAGGAATAGTTCTGTCCAAAGCGGAGCATTTATCATTGCAATTCTTGTGAGATCTTCAAAAGAACCACCGCCAAAGCTTGTGATTTCCGGGTCTCCGGCACTTTCTACCATAGCACTTGCAACAACATGGCAGAGCTGAGAAGTAAAACCAATCTTGTTGTCGTGTGTATCAGCATCAACTTCGGTAATGCGGGTAAAGCCCATGCCACGAATTATTTTTCGGAACTTTTCTACCGCTGCTTCATCTTCATATCCGGCTTTTGGTTTAATAAGGATATAGTTGTGATTCAAAAAGTATTCGCCTTTTGATGCTGAAAAACCTTCTTTCTCGCCACCGGCCATTGGGTGCCCCAGAATCAGATGTGCGTTTGCAGGTTTTATTTCTTCAAAGGCAACGGCAAGCTCGTGTTTTACGCCGCTGATGTCGGTAATTATTGCCCCATTCTTAAAATCAGCTTTATGTTCGCGTAAAAACTCCAGAGTTGCTTTAGGGTAGAGGCAGACAAAAATCATGTCTGCCTGATTGAGCATTTCTTTAGTTTCGCTTGGAGTAAAGGCACGGTCAATAATTCCTGATGTCAGGGCGGCAAAAAGTGACTCGTTGTTTTTGTCGAGTGCAAAGATTTTGCCGTCTTTGTCGTCGTGGCCAATTATGTTTGAGCGGATTGCCTTTGCGACAGAACCGCCCATAATTCCTAATCCTACGATTGCGTAAATCATACGTTACGTCCGTTGATTGCGGCAATCTGTGGAAGAATCTTCATAAGTGAAGCAAACTCAGTTGGATGGAGTGACTGTTCACCGTCGCAGAGTGCTTTTTCAGGATTGTTGTGAACTTCAATAATCAAACCGTCTGTGTTGCAGGCAACTGCTGCCTTTGCCAATTCTGGTACCATCCAGCGCTGTCCACAGGCATGGCTTGGGTCAATGATGATTGGGAGATGGCTTACCTTGTGAAGGTATGGAACGATGCTTACATCAAGACAGTTACGGGTGTAGTTATCAAATGTGCGAACTCCGCGTTCACACAAAATTACGTTTTCGTTTCCGCTTGCCATAATGTATTCAGCAGACATCAAAAGCTCTTTTACTGTTGCTGCCATACCACGCTTCAAAAGGATTGGCTTTCCAACTTTTCCCATTTCCTTAAGAAGGTCAAAGTTCTGCATATTGCGGGCTCCAATCTGGATTACATCAACATCATCAAAGTATTTCAACTGGCGGATATCCATAAGTTCAGTTACGATAGGAAGTCCTGTTTCTTTTTTTGCAGCAACGAGGAACTGGAGTCCTTTTTCACCAAGACCCTGGAAGCTGTAAGGAGAAGTACGAGGTTTGAATGCACCTCCACGGAGAAGTTTTGCTCCTGCAGCCTTTACGTCGCGTGCAATTGAAACAACCTGTTCTTCAGTTTCAACAGAACAAGGACCTGCGATTACCGGAATCTCGCCGTTGCCAAAGCTTGTGCTTCCAACTTTAATTACCGAGTTTTCCGGATGGAAGGTGCGGCTTGCCATTTTGTATGGAGCAGAAACTCGCTGTACTGTATCAACAAAAGGATTTGCGCTTACCATTTCTGTGTCGAGAGAACTGGTGTCGCCGAGAAGTCCGAGAATTGTGAGGTTTTCACCTTTTGAAACGTGTACTCCGAATCCCTTTTGTTTCCAAGAGTCGATGAAATCATTCATCTGCTGATCTGTTGTACCGTGTTTTAATGTAATAATCATTTTGTTTCTCCTTTAAGGACTCTGTCTTTTTGAGCCCCTTTTACTTACCGTGCACTGCAAAAAAAAAGGAACTCTTTTCAGAGTTCCTTGTAAATTACTGTTTAGCTACACACAGCATCTATTTTGCCAGAACTCTGCATCAATCGTGAGAATAATAGTAATAATAGTATGCGTAATATGTGTGTTTCATATAACTAACACTTTAGTGATAAGTTGAAAATATGTCAAGTGGTTTGTTACTATTTTTAGAAACATATTTTTTTTGTAAAAACAACGATTTTACCTATCAGTTTAGAAGGAAAATGTGTTATATTATAAAAGAGGTGATAAAATGAAAGAAGTATTTGATTTTATAAAAAAATGCGGAACTTATTATTTAGCTACAGTTGATGAAAATGGACAGCCACGTAACCGTCCATTTGGAACAATCAATCTTTTTGAAGATAAACTCTATATCCAGACAGGAAAGAGTAAGGATGTTTCAAAGCAGATTCAGAAAAATCCAAAGGTAGAACTCTGCTGCTTTGATGGAGCAACCGGAAGCTGGCTCCGCCTCGCAGGGGAACTTGTTCGCGATGATCGACGTGAGCCTAAGGTAGATATGCTTGAGCATTACCCGGATTTGAAGGCAATGTATTCAGCAGATGATGACAACACTGAAGTACTTTACTTTAAGAATGCAACTGCAACAATTTCAAGCTTCAGTGCTGCACCAAAGGTTGTAAAATTCTAAAAATATAGGGCCGCCTTGACGGCCCGTATTTATTTACAAAACCTTAATCTCATCTGCAAGTTCTGCAAATGGTCCAGGAACTACATGAGTGCCGCGGTGGTTACCGAAAAAGTCTTCATTGAAGATGATGTCTGTACCGTCGCGGTTTTCAAAACGCTGTTCAGGTTCAAATGCAGAACCAAGAACTTGAGTTGTGATTACTCCGGTTGTGTAATCGCCGAGAAGTTCTTTGAGGTTGCTTGTGAGTTTTCCTGATTTCAGTGAAACCTTTGCTTTAGATTTTCCTGAAACAACAAGATTTTCCGTTTCGTGTTTGCAGACTGTTGCACCATTCAGATAAACATTTCCACCAAGCCAAACAGGAAGATGTCCAAAATGATATTGAGCAAGTGCGCCCATGTCTGGTTCCCTATCCATCATAAAGTTTTTAATCCATTCCTCGTAAGTCGGGAAAATATCAAATGGGGCAGTTCCTACTACTTCATAATCCGCTGCGGATGCAGTTTTTGTTTTGTCGTTAATTGCAAATTGCTGAACGAAAATATTATTATAGATTCTGTCGTCGCCATGCAAAATTGTCATAAAGCCGGCAACTTCAGTTCTGTGGCGGATATGATATGGAGTGTAACGAGGTTCTCTCTGTTCATTTACAATGCTGTCTACTCCGGAATTTATGAGACTGAATGATCCGTGAATCAGATTATGAACAACTGCAATACCTTCACTTGGAATAGTGATTGAAACCTTTGAAAGTAAAAGATTGTTGTCGATGGTTGTAGGTCCGTGGCCAACTTCAATGAATACATCTGTGCTGAACATTGCACCTTTCGCAGCTTCGCGGCCTTCTGGTCTCTGGTTATTGTACATGAGGTTTTGTGATATTCTGGCTCCCTGTGCTTCCCAATCGAGCCATACACCCATAATACAATCATGAATGTGATTTCTGCGGATTACAACATCAATTGCGGCGTGAAGTTTAATACCTGCAGTTTCAGCTCCACCCAGCTGCTGAGAATTACAGATATGATGAATATGACAGTCTTCGATTGTAGAGAATACTCCACCCATACGGCCTACAATACCAGTCTGTTCGCAGTGGTGAACATGACAGCGTCGTACTATATGCGAGCCGATGTTTTCTTTTGTCCAGCCGTGATACTGGCCGCGGCAAACGGCATCTCGTTCCATCTGAGTAGGACTCTTGAGATGCTTTGTATAGAAGTACATATCATTTTCTTCATCACGATATTTTCCAAGAGAAATACCACAGCAGCGGCTATTGCATACTTCAAGGTCTTCAAAAATCCAGCCTTTGCTCCAGTGAGGGCCAATCAAACCATCCTGATAAGCAGCTGGGGGTGCCCAGGTTGTAGCTCCGTTGCAGATTTTAAAACCACTTACAGTGATATAGTTTAGACCATTCTGGTCTGGCATAAAACAGTTACGGCGTGCAAGGATTTCGACCTTTTCTTTGTTTGGGTCCAGGCCCTTGAAATTACAATAGAAAACTGTGTAGCGGCCTTTTTTGATTTCCTTTGCCTGAGCATTTACAATATATTCAGAAGCTGATACTGGAACTGTTCCGTCATCATTATACTGGAGTGCAGGGGCTTCACCTTCCTGTTCGCAGAACCATTTGTATTCAGATTCTTTTTGATTCCATGCGCAAGGATCTGCTTTGCCTTCGATACATTCTTCAAGAGACGTAGTTTCATACATCATCAGGTCATTCAAAACGACAGAGCCTGTGTGGCGAACAGTTGGTGCAAAATACCAGTCACCGCAAACATAAGTAATGTAGGGATTGTAACCGCCAAAAATTCCGTTATCAACTTTAGCAGTCCATACGTCGCCCTTGAACTTTTTCCAGCCTTTGAGGACTTCCGAACCTGTGATTACAGCTCCAAGTGGCTTTTCTGATTTATATGTGATTCGCTGGTCAGGTGCATCGCCAGTTCCACCGAATTTTGGTACAACCTGTTCTCTGTAGATTCCGGGTGCAACTAATACTTCGTCGCCGGCGCGTGCAACTTGTGCAGCCTGATTAATAGTCTTAAAAGGCGATGTCTTTGTTCCGTTTCCGTTAGTTTTTGCTTTTGCGTTTACATAGTATGTCATATAGAACTCCTATGTAAATTATAAACCGCAAATAGAGAAATAATTGAAATTTTATCTATGAGAATAGAACAAAAATTATTTATTGTGTCTTACCTGCTCAAGTCCACGCTTAAACTGTGGAATACGGGCACAAGTTACAGTGTTCATATCACTACGGTCACCGCGCTGTAAAAAGTGATATGCAACGCCGGCAATCATAGCACCATTGTCACCGCACAATTTAAGAGGTGGGAAAATACAGTTCAAATCAGAACGTTCTGCAAGCATTGCACGCAGGCGGGAATTTGCAGCAACACCGCCACCACAAACAACAGTTTTGAGACCTGTATCATCTGCGGCTTTGAGTAATTTTCCAACAAGAGTTTTGATTGCAGTTTCCTGGAATGCAGCACACATATTTTCTGTCGTATGTTCATAGCCTGGCTGCCAGAACTGATCACACTGATGGATGACAGCAGTTTTAAGTCCGCTGAATGAAACATCATAACGGTGTTCATTTTCATCAAGTTTAGGAACCGGGAATTTAGCTGATTTAGGATCGCCTTGTTTTGCAAGGTTATCGATGATAACTCCTCCAGGGTAGCCTAGACCGTAAAATTTTGCAACCTTATCAAAAGCTTCACCTACAGAGTCGTCAACTGTAGTTCCAAGAATTTCCAGATCATCAAATCCATTAACTTTACAGATGATGGAGTGTCCGCCGCTTACGAGCAGACCAAGGAACGGATATTCAACCGGAGTTTGGAGCTGAGCGGCATACAAATGGCCGAGCATATGATTGATTGCGATAAAAGGTTTGTTTGTTGTCCATGCAAGAGTTTTTCCAAAAGTAAAGCCAACAAGAAGCGAGCCCATGAGACCTGGTCTGTTAGTTGCGGCTATCGCATCAACTTCGTCGAGAGACATATTTGCTTCTTTGAGCGCCTGGCGAACAACAGGTAAAATCCATTCGGCGTGTTTGCGGCTTGCAATTTCAGGAACAACGCCCTTGTAAATTTTATGAAATGGAATCTGCGTTGCAACAACGTTACTTAAAATTGTTTTTCCGTCTTCTACAATTGCGCAGGCTGTTTCATCACAACTGCTTTCTATACCTAATACTTTCATTGTGTCCTCTAATTCTTCTTTGCGCGGCTTTTACTTACCGTGCTGAACGTGTACCCCTGGGCTTTAAGCTCCGGGTATGCCTTTTGTAAAAATGCCGGCAAAAAATCAGCCGACCAGATATGGCCTATCATTATAACGCTTCCATTTTTATTTGCAAGGTCAAGGCCTTTTTTTAATTCCTTAAGAACATTAGCTTCGGTTTTTTCGTTGTCCAGAAAAATATTTCGTTCATAATAAGAGTATCCCATTTCATGGGCAACATACGGAACCTTTGTTTCAACATTTGTACGGCTGTCCAGAAAATAAATTCCTTCTTCAGAAGCCATTTGTAAAATCACAGCCATTTTTTCTGCATCAGCTGTAATGCCCGAACCTTCATGATTATTCATTCCGGCAATAGGGGCAATCTCGTTTATATTATTGAAAAGAATCGTTTTAATCTGTTCATCAGACATTTCAGGCTTAATTGCACCAGGCCCCGGATTCACATTTGGATTAACCGACTGCATTGGCTGATGTAAAATGACTTCGTTTCCAGATGCACGTACCTGAGCCGCTGATTCAGCAGAATGTGCTATTTGCGGAAGTACTGCTACAGTGATTGGGAAGGGAAGCTGTAAGAAAGGCTTTAAGTGAGAAAGATTTTGTCCACCATCATCAAAAACAAAAATAAGTTGGGCATTGTTTTTTGCAGCTGGAAAGCCGTATTCTGATTTTTGTTCTGGTTTTGGAGAAGGTGGAAGTTGCTTTTGAGTTTCTGATTTTTTTTGTTCAGTTTTAGGAGCAGTTTGAGTTTCTGCCGGTTTTTCCTGAACCTTTTTCTGTTCTTCTTTTATCTGTGGAGTTTCAATTTTCTTTTGAGGAGTTTTCTGTGATTCAGATTTCTTAGTTTCGCTTTTTTTAGTTTCTGTATTTTTTGTCTCAGGCTTTGCTGGTTCAGATTTTTTTCTTTCTTTTTTGGGAGTTTCAACTTCTGTTTTCTTTTCTGATTTTTCTTCCTGATATCTTTCTACAACAGAATCAGTAAGTTTTTGATTTGGAGTTTTGAGAGTTGTAAAAAGCAGAAGTCCCATGCATATTGTAATAATTACACAGCATAAAATAATAGCTTTGTAAGCTGGAATATATACTTTTGATTTATTTGATTTTTTAGATGTACGACGTGTGCTTCGAGGTTTACGTGAATTATTTGAAGTTTTCTTTGTTGTGCTTTTCTTTTGAGGCATAAGCTGATTTTATCACGTTAAGTATTTATTGTCATTATCAGAGAAAATCTAAAATATTGCAAAGATTGAATTTTAATAATTTTTGATATATAATATAGAGAATATGGCAACAAAATTCAAAGTAGACCAGAAGGTCGTTTACCCTAGTCAGGGTGTTGGAATTGTAAAGGACGTTTTTGAAAAGACATTTAAGGATAATACCGTTCTTTACTATAAGATTTATATTGAGGCCTCTGACATGGTTGTTATGGTTCCAGTTGATAATGCTGAGAACCTTGGAATCCGCCAGATTGTTTCGGCTAAAGAAGCGCAGGAAGCTTTGAATCTTCTTTCTGATGATTTTGAACCGATTACTTCGGACTGGAAACTTCGCTATCAGATGAACCTTGATCTTCTTAAAAAAGGTACTGTAAAGGACATTGCTACAATTGTCCGCTGTCTTTATAACCGCAGTAAGGTTAAGGAACTTCCTATTCTTGAACGCAAACTTTATGATTCTGCAAAAAAACTTCTTGAAGATGAAATTGCATTTGCACTTGGAAAATCTTCAAAAGAAATCGAAGCAGAAATTCATACAAAACTTGAACCTCCTGGAGCAACTCCAAAAATCAAACATACAATGATTCTTGATGATGATGAAGATGATGATTTGATGGATGATCTTTCTGAAGGTAATGGAAGACGTAATTCAGATGATTCTGATGAAGCGGATGACTCTACCGACGAAATGGATGCTGAAGACGATTTTGACGACGAGGATGATTCATTCTAGACTTGCAATTATCATAACTGCTGCCGGTTCCTCAACAAGAATTGGCAGTGGTATAAAAAAAGAATATCTTCCATATAATAAAGGCACAGTTCTTTCGAGCTGTGCTGAAACTTTTTTAGAAACCTGTTATGACCTTTTTGAAATAACAGATTTTATTGTTACTTGTCCTGATGGTGGATTTGAAGAATGCAGAAATGCACTTGATAGTTTACACCTTTTATTCTATCCGGGTATTGAATTAACGATTTGTGCTGGTGATAGCACCAGACAAAAATCAGTTTATAATGCGCTTCGAGCCGTAGAGGGGAATCCAGATATTGTTCTTATTCACGATGGTGCACGGCCATTTATCACTAAAGAAGTTATTCTCTCTTCAATAGAAGCTGCTATTGAATTTGGGGCTTCTGTTCCCGGTGTTACACCAACGGATACGCAAAAAGAAATTGATAACGATGGTTTTATCTGCAGACATCTTGTAAGAAACAGTTTAGTTTCAGTACAAACTCCACAGTGTTTTGAATTTAACAGACTTTTTGATGCACATAAAAAGGCTCGTAAAGATGGGCATGAATACACAGATGATACGGAAATCTGGGGTGCATACTGCGGACGAGTAAAAGTGATTCCTGGTGATATAAATAATATTAAAATTACATATCCGGCAGATCTTGAGAAATTGTTATAATAGTGGTCTTCCTGAACTTAGGGAGCGGCACTGCGAAGCAGGGCAAAAACAGTCCAGTGGACTGTTTTTAGCGAGTCTCCGAGCAGCTGTGCTGCGAAGGGGTAAGGATCTGATTAAGAAATTCTGAATCAACTTCGGAAGGATAAACAGGAGCGTGTTATGATTCGTGTAGGACTTGGCTATGATTTACACCGCCTCATTGAAGGCCGCAAACTAATTTTAGGTGGCGTAGTGTTCGACTTTGAAAAGGGAGAAGACGGCCATTCAGACGGAGACGTGCTCTTTCACGCAATTACCGATGCCTTGCTTGGTGCGGCTGGCCTAGGGGATATAGGCTCTTACTTTCCGCCCGAGGATATGAAGTGGAAAAATGCCGACTCAGCCGAGCTCCTTCGAACAGTGTGGCACGACATACAGGCTGCCGGCTGGCACCTCGTAAATTTAGACTGTGTCGTAAAACTCGAACGTCCAAAGTTCTTACCCCGCCGCCGCGAAGTTATAGAAAGCATTGCCTCCGTACTAGGTGCCGCGCCCGAACAAATCTTCGTTAAAGCAAAAACCGGTGAGAAACTCCCACCGGTTGGTACATCAGAAGCAGTAGAATCTGAAGTTGTGTGTTTATTGGAGAAATAGTCGGCAGGCACAGCCTGCCTCTGAGCCATTTCTTCGATTTTAGGCTTACTCCGGCAACTGCAATACCAGATCAACCTCATTTTCAGTCAATTCAAGCTGCTTTGCAATTTCTGCAATTGTCCAGCCCTGACGTTTCAGCTGACGGATTGCTTCGCTTGTGCGAGGATTAATTCCTGCACTCTTTTTATTAGGATTCTTTGCTAGATCCTGTTTTGTCATCTGATTCAATACCTTGAACTTGTTATCAACATCGCGTGAAAGCCCCTGCAAGTCAAGCTCAGTTTTCTTGATACCTGTCTGTACAGAATTAAGTGCATCAATACGCTTTTCTGTATCTGCGATAATAGAATCAAGACTTTCGAGTCTTCCAATTGCATCGGTTATCTTAGGACCATTCTGTAAAATCTTATCTACATTGTTCTGAACTTCTTTGATTTCTTGTGGAAGTGAAACGGCCTGACGGTTGCAGTTTGTAAGTCTCTGTTCAAGATCCTTTAATTTTTCAAACTGTGAATCAACATCAGTTTTAATACGGTTTACGACTTCGTCTTTCTTTTCAAGACGTTCGTACTGTTCTGAAACATACTGCAGACGGTCATTGTAATTGCGCACTGTAACTTCCATAGACTGGAGGTCATCTTTTGTTGTATTAAGCGACATAATACGTTCATCAATAGTGTTAGAAAGTGCTAACATTTTGTTGAACTGCTGCTCAAGAGTAACAACGTGACTCTTCTGTGCTTCAATGCCGGTTAGCTGACGGTTGATTTCTTCATTTATCTTCATTATTGAAGCATATTGAACCTTCATCTTGTCAGCTGTGTCTGCATAGCCCTGAAGCTTTGTAAATGCATTGTTCAGGTTCTGTACATTTTCTTCAAGCTGGCGGCGCATCTTATCTGCAGTTTCGTAGCTTGAAATATTTGCCTTAACATCCTGAAGCTGTTTTTCAATATCACTCATGCGGGTCTGAATGAGGTTTGCATCATCCTGCATGCGGAGCATGAAGTTAGACTGATTTGTTGTGTTCTTGTCTTCTGCTGCCTGAATGTCTTTTTTGAAGGCTTCAACGCGGGCCGCAGATTCTTCATTCTGAGTATCGAGTTTATGCTGAGCTTCGGCAAGCATCTGATTGTACATTGACTCCATCTGCTTAAGGATAGCTGCAGATTTTTCTTCGTATGCTTTGATTGACTCATTAGTTTTGCTGCTAAGATCGTCGAGGCGTTCGTTGATTTCGTTATGCTGCTGCTGAACTGCAGTCTGATACTTATTAATATTCTGAATAAGTTCTTTACTCATATCTTCAACGTGAGCCTTTGTACTTTCTTCAAACTTAGAGAAGTCTTCTGTAAAGATTCTGTTTGAAGCTTCGAACTGAGAACGAATCTGCTGCTTCCAGGTGTTGAAATCAGAAAGGGCAACTTCAACAGAAGATGCGCTTGCTTCCTGTCGGCCTTTAAGTTCTTCTTCGAGAGCTTTGAAGTTAGAAAGCATTTCATTCTGAGTTTTTGAGAGTTCCTTTTGTACGAGTTCCTTACTGTGTTCAATTTCATCTGTAAGTTCTTTTTCTGCATTCTGAGAGAGGGCAGAGATAGAACTATCTGTGTCACTCTTAAACTTGTTGATGAATTCTTTGATTTCGTTGATGGAATCCTGCATGTCGTTCTTTGTCTGTTCAATAGAAGCGGCAACTTTTGTGTACTGATCACTGGCACGGGTCTGAAGTCCTTCAATACCGGTTTTGAAATCTTCAAGATATTTTGTTTCAACCTTTTTGCGGGAATCTTCATAAGTATTTGTAAGCGTGCTGAGCTTTGTATCCAGTTCGTGTTTCCATTCAGCAAGGTCAGAATCAATCTGATTGCTTTTTGTAGAAAGGGTTTGATTGAATTCTGATTCGAATTCCTGAATCTTTGCACTCATGCTGCCAGTTGCTGTTTCTTTGAGAGCATCGAGAGAGCGGTTGATTTCTGTAATCTTAGATTCAATTTCTGCAGAATCTTCCTTAATAGTATTGCTGAATTCTTCGTGCTTTTGTTTCTGATTTGTAGTGAAGGTATCGAACTCGCGTAAAACTCTGTTCTGTACTTCACCCATAGCGGCTTTGAGGCTTTTTTCCAAAGTATCGATGTCGCTTTCAGAAAGCTGAATCTGCGAGAGTTTGTACTCAATGTCTTTTTTGTAGGCATTAAGCTGACTGTCCACATTTTCAAGAATATTGAGATGTTTAACTTCGCTTTCGCTGACTGCCTTACGAACAGAATCTGTAATAATCTTAGTAAGACTTTCCAAACGAGCGTTAGTTTCATTCTGGAAACTTTCGAGGCGCGCTGTTGTGTCATTCTTAAAGCCATCAAACTGGCGGTCAGATTCATTCTGGAAGTTTCCAAATTTAGTGTTTGCTTCGCTGATGATGGTGTCAACCTGTTTACCAGTTGCGTTCTGAAGTGCTTCGATTTTAGCAGAGGTGTCATGCTGAATTGTTTCGAACTGCTTTTCAGTTGCAGTCTGGAGTGCTCCGATTTTTGCTGCAGAGTCAGTTTTGATGGTTTCAATCTGTTTTTCTGTTGCAGCCTGAAGCGCATCAATTTTAGATTCAGAAGCTGTTTTTATTGCTTCAATCTGACTTTGTGCATCATTTTGGAAATTACCGATTGAAGCTTTAGTCTGTGCAATTATAGTTTCAATCTGTTTTTCTGTACCATTCTGGAAGTTTTCAAGAGTAGAAAGGGTATCTGCCTTGATGTCCTGAATCTGACGGGTTGAATCATTCTGAAGTGAGGCAAGAAGTTCGTCAGTCTTTGACTGAATTGCATTGATTTTCTGACTTGTTTCATTCTGAATGCTTTCAATTTTATCATCAGATGAACTCTGAAGACTATTGATTTTTGCAGAGGTTTCAGACTGAATAGTTTCGATTTTATTATCAGCTGCATTCTGGAAGCTGATAATTTTTGCTGAAGTTTCAGACTCAATAGTTTCAATCTGATTTGCAGTTGCAGCCTGAAGTTTTTCGAGCTTTGCAATGGTTTCGTTCTGAACATTATCCAGACTCATATTCATTTGGCTGATTTTTTCTTCGAGTTCTGGCTTGAGTTCAGCGGCCTTGCGTTCGGCTTCATCACATTGAGCTTTGATTGCAGCAACAGAAGCCTGTGCGTTTTCTACAGAAGTTGTTGCCTCAGAAGCAACCTGCTTGAGGGTCTCAGAAAGATTGTTCTGCATTTCACTGATTTCAGACTGAAGTGAAAGTGAACGTTCATTGCACTGGCGCAGACTTGTTTCGAACTGACTTCGGAGTGTTTCAATTCGTGCCTTATAGTCATCTTCTGTATTAGAAAGTTCTTCGATTCGGTTTCCAAATACGTTCTGAAGTCCATCAATCTGCTGTGAATATTCGTCCTGCAAGCCTTCAAAACGACCGAGATATTCTTCTTTGATTTTTGTGTATTCTGCATTGTAAAGGTCGTTGAGATTCTGAATCTGCTGATTCTGCTCATCTTTAAGGGTGTTCAGCATTCTGTCATTTTCAACCTGAGAATTATTGAGAAGTTCTGTAAAGTCTGCTACAAGACGTTCGTGTTCATCTGCAAACTTTTTATGTTCTTCTACAAACAGCTGATTGAATTCATTGATTTTTGTGTTGTTTGTTGCTGTTGCAGTGTCAAAAGCAGCAGCATAGGTTTCCTGGAATTTCTTGTAATCTGCTTCAAACTTTTCTGTAAACGCTGTGTAGTTGCCGTCATGTTTTTTCTGGATGTTTTCAATCTGTTTTGCGTATTCCGCTTCAAGTTTATTATTATCTTCATTAAAACGTGCAAGAGTTTTTGCAATAAGACCGTCGTTTCGTCCGCCAATGCTTTCGAGTTGCTGCTGGTATTTTGTCTGGAGTGCTTCCACTTTTTCTGCAAAAGCACCGGAAAGCTGTTCTAGTTTTTCGTTGAACTTTTCGTTGATGTGTACAAGGTTTGTTTTTGCATCGGTAATAAGTTTGTTTTCTGAATCCTTGTATGCGGCAACTGCTGCAGCAGTTTTTTCATTGAACATTTTTGTAAGTTCAGTTGATTTTGTTTCGAGTTCGTCGTGAATAATTCCTGTACGGTTTGTAATATCGTTTCTGATTTCAAGAATTTTCTTTTCAAGATCTTTCTGGAGCAGTGCGGTCTGGTCGTTAAGATTTTTGAGATAGTTATCTGAACGTTCCTGTGCCTGCTGGCTGAGGTGAGTAAAGGCTGTATTTTCAAGTTTTTCTGCACTTTCTGCTGCCTGATCATAAGCCTGCTGAATATTCTGCTTGATTTCTGAGAGGGCTTTTTCTGCATTAGCCTGAGATGCCTTAATATCAGCTGCAAGTTTAGATGCATAGCCTTCATAATTTTCAAGAAGGGTAGTGCCAACGGCTTTAAGCTGTTCTGCATTTTTTGTAGAGAATTCTTTAGATACTTCTGGAATGCGTTTTTCAATCAGGGTAATCTGCTGCTGCTGTTTTGAAAGACGATTGTCTAAAGTTGTGATTACTCCGCTTTCTTTGTGAAGTCTCTCGAGATTTTCTTCAACCTGAGCGGTCATTTCATTAAGTTCACCCAGAATTTTTGAATAACCGTCAATCTGAGCCTTAATGTTTTTTACGGCATTAATACTCTGGTCAAAAGTCTGAAGCTTAGAATTGAAATCTTCGTTCTGCTGTTTTAAAAGCTTTACGGCAGCATTTGCCTGTGTCTGCTGTGCATTGAAGTCTGAAATAATCGTATTGAATCTGGTCTGAATCTTATTAAAAGCTTCGTTAAGTTCACTTGTTTTCTTGTTTGCAAATTTGTTGATTCGTTCCAGAGGGTCTTCTTTCTTGCCAAGCATACGGAAGTACAAAGATACCCCAAGTGATATGACAGTAGAAAAGAGAATTGCGATTACGATTTCCATTTTTTATCCCCACCCAATTTTTTTATATCAGTCTGAT
>CAMNIU010000247.1 GCA_946540605.1 uncultured Treponema sp. | reverse complement strand
TTAAATGCTGATAAAAAGGTTCTTGTAACTGGTGCCAGTGGTGGAATTGGACGCGCAATTGCTGTTGAAGCTGCAAAAGCCGGATATTATGTAATCTGTCATTATAATGGAAGTCAGGGAAAAGCAGAGGAAACTCTTGCTCAGATTAAGGCAGCTGGTGGAGACGGAGAACTCATTCAGTTTGATGTTTCAAACCGCGATGATTGTAAAGCAAAACTCAGCGAGCTTTCTGCAAAGTACGGCGCTCTCTGGGGAATCGTAAACAACGCTGGTGTTACCCGCGATAATACTTTTGTTGCAATGAGTGGAGACGATTGGGACAAGGTAATTCACACAAACCTTGACAGCTTCTACAATGTAATTAATCCATTGCTTATGCCAATGGCTAGCCGCAAAAACAAACGCGGTGGACGTATCATCACAATTTCTTCTGTAAGTGGTGTTGATGGAAACCGTGGCCAGACAAACTACTCTGCTTCTAAAGCAGGTATTATTGGTGCTACAAAGGCTCTTGCTGTTGAACTTGCAGGCCGCGGAATCACTTGTAACGCAATTGCACCTGGTGTAATCGAAACTGATATGACTAAGGCTATCCGTCCTGAAGTATACGACATCATCATGCAGACAATTCCAATGGGCCGTGCCGGTAAGCCGGAAGAAATTGCCGCAGCTGCAGTATTCTTACTCAGCGAAGGTGCAGCATATATTACACGTCAGTGCATCGAGATTGACGGCGGTATGTAACTAAAATAGCAGAAGCGTTAAAAAAAATTGTACGACAGTGCAATTTTTTAGCTTCTACGAAAGAATGTTTCGCCACGAGACTTGCGAGTGGCGCGTAGCCTAAAATCGAAGAAGCGTTAAAAAACGAGCTGCAACAGCGGGTCGTTTTAGCTTCATCGAAAGAACGGCTCAGAGGCAAGCTGTGCTTGCCGACTGTCTTTAGTCCCCGACATATTTGTGTTCGGGGATTTTTTTTTACATATCAAAAAACCTCTGTTATAATATAAGATTGTACAGGAGTTTTCAGATTAAATGGATTTTTTACGGCTACATCAGCAAAATATAATGCTTTTTTTAAGCGGTATTTGTTTTGTTCTTGCAATCCTTAGTTTTTTTACAAAATCCCTTGGAAGAAAAAGACGACACGCCCTCATATTAATGGAAGCTATCGCGGCCATGCTTTTGATAATGGATCGTTTTGCATATATATACCGCGGCAATGTTTCAAATCTTGGTTACTGGATGGTCCGCATTTCAAACTTCTGTGTATATCTTTTTTCACTTGGCATTATTCACGAATTTAATCTTTATCTTATAGATCTTTTTACAAACGAAGGAAAACTCGAAAAGGTTCCAGCCCGCCTTATTTGTGTAGAAGTGTTTTTTGCAATTGGCACACTACTCATAATTATTTCACAGTTTACCGGTCTTTTTTATACTTTTGATGAATACAATCGTTACCACCGGGCACGAGGCTTTATAATAAGTTATATATTTCCATTTGGTGGATTGCTTCTTCAGCTTGACGTAATTTTCGAGCACTACAAAAAAATCAAACGAAAAATCCGTATTCCACTGCTCATCTTTGGCTTGTTACCAATTCTTGCAACAATCATTCAGATTTTCACATACGGACTTTCGCTTACAAACATTGCACTTGTTGGCGTAACAATTCTGCTTTACATTTTTGTTCTTGTTGATATGAACAATACAGTGGAACGTGCAAACTCTCTGGAAATCGATCTTTTAAAAAATGAACAGAAGAATATGCAGATTATGTTTGAGCAGACTGCCACTGCCCTTGCAAACGCAATAGATGCTAAAGATGTTTACACTCACGGTCATTCAATGCGCGTTGCTGAATATGCCCACAAAATTGCTGTTCTCGCAGATAAAGATGATAAATTTTGTTCTGATGTTTACTTTGCAGGTCTGCTGCATGATGTTGGAAAAATTGGAATTTCAAATGACATCATCCAGAAAAACGGTAAACTTACTCCGGAAGAATTTGCTGAAATTAAAAAGCATCCTGTAATTGGCAAGCAGATTCTTTCCAGTATTTCTAAATCTCCATATCTTTCTATTGCTGCAAATTCGCATCATGAACGTTACGATGGGCATGGATACCCAGAAGGATTGAAAGGTGACGACATTCCAGAGATTGCACGAATTATAGCCGTAGCAGATGCCTATGACGCCATGACTTCTAAACGAAGCTACCGTGACCCGATTCCTCAGGACAAGGTTCGCGAAGAGATTGTAAAAGGCATGGGCACTCAGTTTGACCCTCTGTTTGCAAAATTAATGCTCCATATGATTGATCTGGATACGGAGTATGAACTTAAAGAACACGAAGAAGTAAAAGAACTTTCAGGAAAGAATACTTTGAACTGTTCAGAATTCCGTGCAGCAAAATCAGAAGGAATTCTTCTTACAGACTGCATTACCAGAATTAAAGTGCACAGCCGTGCCGACACTGATTTTATTGCCGACTATACAATTCCTTCGTTCATTGTTTTTGATTCTCTGGATTCAAGAGCGCATGAAACAGAAACAAAACGCAAGGCAATGCTTTACAACGAATATGCAATCATACGTTTTGATGGAAAAGTTGATAAAGGCAATGCCCGTAAAATAGAATCTGAAATTATTCTTCAGGATGCCTACAAGCAAAATCCACCAACGGAAGATGATTTAATTAAAGAATATAAAAATGGTCTGGACTATGAAATTGAAGCCGTAAAAGTTAGGGAACACTTACTGATTGTAATTTCCAATAAGTTCCAGACAGTTCGCACAACTATTGCCCTAGAAGATAATACTCATTTTGCATACATTTCTCTCACAGGCGAATTATGTTTGATTACAAATGTTGAAATAAAAAAATCAGATACACCTGTAGCACCAGATTATATTCCACGCATTGCAGAAGAAATCAGTTATATAAATGTTCCGCAGGGAGATATCCCAAATCTTCAGGTGGATGGATGGCGAACAGCCGCTACAGAAGGCATTGTCGTAAAAGATAAGATGACAATTACATTCCATTCAAAGAGCCTGCCGGCTGCCCGTCTAATCTGGCACTGTCCGTTTATCTGTCTGTTCTATTCAGATGATAAAAAAGTTAATGGTAAAGGCTTCCGCGAATTTGTACTCATCAGATTAGATGGTGAAAACTGGGAAGAAAATGCACAGGCAAAAAATACCATGGTGATAAATAAAAATGCTGCCTTTGAAAATTGGGAAACCTGGAAAACCATGAATAAGAATGGTATGGATTGTAAAATAGAATTCTATCGCGAAGGTAACAAAATTACCACAATTACAGAAAACGGCGGAATTGCAATCAAGAGCGTTACGACCTTAAAATCGGATGCTCCAGAAATTTATGTTGCACTCACCGGTGATGAAGTTGCAATCACAAATATAAGAATTGAATAGGTTGTCGGGCCGAGCCCGACAATGACATTAGTTGTCGCCGAAAAGCGCTTCTGCATCTTCGGTTTCCATTACAGAAACCTTTGTAGTTACAACCGGCTTTTCATCATTTTTATTTGCATACAATTCACAGATATAGCGGTACACATGATTTTCTTCATCACGGAAATCTTCTACTGCTTTCATTTGAATTGTTGTATTATTTTTGAGATATCCTACATCAGCCTTAAATTCCATAACTGAAAGAATAAAGCCAGGAAGCGGTGTGCGTCCTTTAATTGTATTTGTAATTCCGGTAAGTGCAGAAATACACTGCGCCATAAATTCAAAGCCTACCCAGCTTGGAACTCCGTCAAACTCTGGTTCATAGAAAATACAGTTTTCTGTAATATCATATTCACTTGTAATTGTATGATTATTTACATCATGCTGTGTTACGCGGGAAAGAAGAAACATCTTTCCTTTATGAGGAAGATAGTTTATAAGTTCGTCGTGTTCAATAAGTTGCTGAATTTCTTTCATTTTATACTCCTGTGTTATATTCCAAGTGCAAGGCATGCATTGGCACCACCAAAGGCAAAAGAATTAGAAAGACAAACCTTTAATTCTGCCGATTCTACTGCAATGCTGTCCGCCTGACCAAAATTATTTTTATCTACAATATTGAGAGAAGGAAGTTCGTCGTCTTTTACGCCATCCCAAACCTGCAAAGGCAGAGTTCTATTATCTCTATTTTTGCCCTTATTTTCAACCAGAGCCTTCCAGCAGATGGCCGCCTCAAGTGCAGCAGCTGCACCAAGCGTATGACCGGTAACTGCTTTTGTTGAAGAAACAGGAACTGTGTTTTCTCCAAAGATTGCAGCTACTGCTTTTGACTCCATGCTATCATTTAATTTTGTTCCGGTACCATGCAAATTGATATAGCCTACGTCTGAAATCTGAATTCCAGCTCTTTCAATTGCACGACGAATTGCTTTTTCTGCACCTGCTCCACTTGGATCTGGAGAAGTCATATGGTATGCATCGGAACTTTCTCCCCAGCCAAGAAGACGAACAGATTCCCGGGTCAAGCCCGATGATGACATTGTTGACAAATCCTCTTTAGTGAGTACAAAAAAAGCAGCGCCATCACCAAGGGTAATTCCGTGACGGTTCTTACTAAGTGGATTTGTGATTTCACTTGAAACTGCTTCCAGAGCACCAAAACCAACAAGTGTTGTATCAGAAGCAATATCAATTCCACCAACAACGGCAGCATCAGCAAGGTCTGCAAGAATCAGTTCTGCACCTTTAATGATTGCACCAGCGCTCGAAGAACAGGCAGTAGAAAAAGTATTTACAGGACCTTTTAATCCGAACTTTTCGGCAACCATAGTTGAAGCATAATCTGCTCCCTGAATTTCGAGATTATAATCTGCAGGAAATTCACCTTCAGAAAAATAATTACGATGAGCAGCCACAGAAAACTCAGTTCCGTTATCACAGGAACCGACACATACAGCAATACGATCTGCACCATATTTTTGCTTCACCAGTTCAACATCAGCTGCAATCTGATTCAAAGCCTGGTTTTCAATACGAACAACTTTCATGTCGTAACGTGCGCCGCTTGGTTGTAAAACTGAATCAGAAATTCTTGCAGCAAAAAAATCTTCACCAGTACAGGCTGTTACTTTTTTGATTCCCTGTTGAGTTCCACTTGTTACTGAATTCCATAATTCATCTATATTTGTTCCGGCACAACTCATTACACCGGGTTTAGAAAGATACAGATTCATTTATCCCCCTACTCCGCATTTACCAGTTCAAAAGAATAACCACGGAGATAATTTATTATTTTAACCTTATCATCTGATATAAATATTTCTTCAATCAATTTTTTTCCATCGTATATTTTACGGGAACCTTCTGTTTCACAAACAAACTTAAGGCGGGCCTTAGAATAATTTTCCTGAAGAACTTTTTCATCGTAATATGCATTTTGAATTTCTGCAACAATATATTCGCCCGGTAGTTTAGACGGCAGGTATGGAGATTTTAAACTTACATGTTCGCCATCATAATAGAGATGCCCCATATCAGTACCAAAATCATTTATTAGGGAAAGACTGATTTCCGATTTATCAATCTGGCTAAATGATAGCATTGAAAAATCTGTATCTCCAAAAGTTCCGTTAAACTGCTGAAGAATATCCAGTTCAACAGTTGTATTTTCGGGAGGAAGCAGATTAATTTTTTTTGTATTTGTTACATAGACCGGGTGCAATTCATTGAACTGAACCGTTCTTGTTGATTTACAGGAAATCGGGAGAAAGAAAATTGAAAGGATTAATAAAGATGCTGAAATAAATTCAGCATGACGCTTTGGTTGCTTAGCATGACGATTTTGCTGCTCAGCTTGACGCTTTGGTTGCTCAGCATAACGAGTGTGTGTCATTTTTCATTACCTTCTTTACTATCATTTGCAGCGCGCCCATAAAAGAACGAACTGATATAGGCAGTTACAAGGCCAATAAAAATTGAAAGACCTATAAGATGAACCGGTTTGAAAGAACTCAATGCCAGAGCCCCAAAAGAAATAATTGTTGTTATGAACGAAACAAGAGTTGCAAACGGCTCAAGCACAGTCTTCTTTTTTTCATTTTCCATCATATAGATTATGTAATCAAGTCCAAGCCCGAATACAAGAATTAAACCGGTTACAGAAAAGAATTCCAGATTTATTTTACAAGCTGCGAAAACTGCAATTACCACAAGAATAATTAAAAATGGAACAGATATAATTTTAAGAGTCTGTTTCCAGGTATAAAAGAACTTAAGCATTATAAACATCAGAACATAAGCTACAATAAAGAATTTGAGTACCATAAGAGTAAGAGCATCAAGATCCTTACTTATATCCTGCGACTTACTAATAAAGAAAGCATCATCATTATTTTCTACTAACGAACGATAGGTAGCATAATCTATAACTTTAGTTGGAAGCATTACTGAATAATACTTTCCGTCAATTTCACCAAGCCATGCAGAAGAAATTGCACTGGTAATAAAATCAGGAACATTTCCTGCTTCGATAGAAACAT
Source organism: uncultured Treponema sp. (assembly GCA_946540605.1). Taxonomy (GTDB): domain Bacteria; phylum Spirochaetota; class Spirochaetia; order Treponematales; family Treponemataceae; genus Treponema_D. The sequence goes on along the minus strand of CAMNIU010000247.1, from coordinate 6,899 downwards.
ACTTATCTTTTGAATCATAAAAATCTTTACGCATTTTTTCTGAAAGGATTACTGCTTCATCATTTGAATAGCCTAAAGCTTCTAACTGAGACTCTGCCATTGAAAGAAGACGTTCATAAGCAGCCTGAGATTTTTTCTGCATTTGAATTGAAGGAACAAAATTAGTTGTACTTACATAGCCGATTGAACCTTCTGTAACTTTTTCAAAATCTCTGCGAAGTGCTTCTTCATTTTGAAGAACAGCTTCTTCTGTATCACCACTTATGATATACCATCCGCCTGGTGTATATTGAATAACTTTTGAAGCTGTTATTTCATCTTCAAGAAGACGGCCTTCCATATTATAAAGAGTAAGAAGATCATTCTTTACTTTTACATTTTTATGAAATACTGCAATCAGCAAAACAGAAACAATAAACAAAACCGAAATAACTGTACGCCCAACCCATTTTTGCTCAAGAACAGAAACAACCTTCTCGAAGCCATTTGTAAAACGAACATTTCCTCGTTCTGCAGGAAGTTTGATATATGGATATACCGCAACTGTTGTGAGGAAAGAACTTACAAGTCCTGTAAGACAGAAGAGAGACATCTGCTTAAGAATTGCAAACGGTGCAAAAAGAAGTATTGCAAAACAAATACCTGTAGAAATAATTGCCATCAAAAGGCCAGAAAAAATATGATTTTTAATTTCAGTTCCACTCTTTAAGTTTTTATTCCCTGCCCAGTGAGTAAAAAAGTGCAGGCTGTAATCAATACACGAACCAATAAGAGATGTTCCAAACACAAGGGTAATTACGTGCATTTTGTGGAACACAGCGAGTGTTGCGACAACAGCAATTCCAACAGACAGTATAATTGCTCCCACAGAAAATAACAGAGGCTTTACCGAACGGAAAATAAAAATCAAAAGAATAATTACAACAAGCATTGAAACGGTTGCAATAATTGAAATTTCTCTGCTGGCCGAATTTGAACTTTCGTGACTATGAAATGGTGTACCTGAAAAAACAAAAGTTGTATCGCCTGCACCAGCCTCCGGAGATTTTGCTTTATCGCACGCCGCATAAATCTCCGTGATAGCATTATTCTTAGAAGCGAGTTTGGCCCCACTAACACTTAGAATTCCACGAATCATAACGTACCATTTGCCGTCGAATTGTGAAGCCAGCACACCATCCTTTACAGTCATAGCAGTACCAGCATTCTGCACGGCACTTAAATAGTTCTGTAAATTATATTCAGTAATAAGGAAAGGGTCGCTTTCTAAATTATCAAGCTGAAGCATTGTAAAACCACTGTATGCCTGAGCCAGCGCGTTCATTGCAAAATCAGAAGCCGCATCCGGAGAACTCAAAATATCATCAGCAGTTTTTTCATCCAGAAGATTCCAGCGATTCTCATACAAAAAATCCGTTATCTCTGACATAGCACCAACGTCGCTATACAGAGAAACCGATTCAAAATTTTTGCTACCCTCAAGCTGACCGTAAACATTTTCAGCTACCCGCTTCGCTTCCTTAAAATCCTCATTCGCAACAAGGATAAAAATATTCTGCGAAGTCACCGCCATCATTTTATCATCAGCTTTTTTTACAGAAGCCATGGAAATACTTTTTGGCACAAGATTAAAAAGATCTGAATCAATACCAACTTTACCGGGAAATGCAATAAGAGTTATAACAAAAAAAACTAAAACTGCGGCATGGTAAATAATCCAGGCCGGTAAGAAATTTTTATTCAATAACAAAGATTTGTTTTTCATCTGCAGAAAGTTCCTCAGGATATTTTTGATTTTTGAATTCGTAGCGGATAGTATTTTCCGACATCTCAGACATTTCGAGCGAACTCAAATCTGCTCCAGCTCCTGCCAGAACCATAAACTTCATTACACTTGCAATTGTGGAATCTTTAGGAGTAAGTAAAATCTTCCAGCTGTTATTTGGTTCCTGAACAAGTTCACACTCAAAATTCTTTTTCAGTGCATCAACATTGCCGGAAAAAACTGAACTTAAGGTTTCAGAAATATTTGCAAATATTTGATTATCCTTTCCGCTCATAACGGATTTCTTTCCGTTAGCTGCAATTTGAACCATAGCTTCTTTGGTAAGAATCAGTGATGAAGGAAACGGCTTTTCTGTCTGCCATAAAATTCCTTCTTTACTGAAAATAAATTTACCAGTAGAAGTTAACTTACGACCGTTAGTTTGTAAAGTTTTTATCTGTGTAAAATCTCCGGTTGTATTTTGATGAGCAGCAAGGCTTTTACATACGGATTCCAGAGTTTGAGACTGCTTTGTCTGAGCTCCTAACTGGAAGCAAATCAAAAATAATATGCAAAGATTAAAAACCAAGCTTTTTTTAGAAGACATTTTTTTCTTCATAAATCTTACCCCCAGAAATTAAAAAAATTATACCATTGATAAGGATACATAATACAGAACTTCTGAAGTGTTTCTACAAATTCGCTGCAGCACTCATTTATTCTAGTTTCACGCTCTGTACGTTTACAATTAAAATCAACTTTTGACTTTTCTATATGAATATTATATTGAGGATTAAATATAGACATCTTTGAGCGCATTCCAAACATAAAATACACAGGAAGCTTAACAAGGGCAGGAATTAAAAATACACCATAAGGGAATTTAGCTTCACGCCCTAAGAAAGATTTTACAATGCTCTTTTCACGATGATGAATGCTTGTTCTGTCACCTGCAGCAACAATTAAACCGCCTTGCTCTGCAAATTCCTGAATCAAAAGAATTGAGTCTGGTCCAAAGTTAGAAGCATCTAACACGTTTGTAGAATATCCGGGATTTATCTCTTTTAGTGTCTGCGTAAAATTAGCAGACATATTCATATCCATTATAATAAGAACTGGAACTTTTCTTCCGCAAAGACCTGTAAGATAATCCTGCATGCTTCGCATCAATTCCATATTACCAAGATGGGATGCCATAAGCACAGCACTCTCGCCGCGTTTTAGTCTTTCCATCAGGTCTCCAATATCATCATTCTGCAGGCTCACTCTGTCAAAGGAAACCTTGCCAAGCCATCCTTCCATCTTTTCTACCAGACAAAGGGAAAAATTTAAAATCTGACGATAGGCGCGAATTTTCGGCGGTACTCTGCCTTCTGTAAATTCTCTAAGCTGTTTCTGATAGCTGCGGGCAAAACGTCTTACTCGTGTAGAAAAAATCAGATAAAACAAAGAAACAGGATAACATATAGAATGAACTAAAAAAGATGGAAGCTTTTTGAGCAGGAATAAAACAAGCTTAAGAGGTCTGTTAGATTTTATTGCTTCTTTTTCTTCGGACCAGTGGGTTTTGTCTTCAAAAGAGGAATCTGTCATTTACAAAGCTTCCTTTTTATTAAAATTGGCAGACGCACAAACATGCCAAGACAAAGCCTTGCATAAGTAAAAGTAATATGAAGATTATCGCGAACAAGTCTGAAGTTTGAAATTCCATCTGACGGATAAGAAACCTCAACAGCCTCCGAAATTACCGGTACGTTTCGCCAGAGCAGATGAACTAAAATATCTGTGTCATATCCCATGTGACTGTCTATGATTGAATGCCGGCGCAGAACAATGCAGTATGGCTCAACAGGATAGATTCTAAAACCGATGAGTGCATCGCGAACCTGCTGACTTGTTGTAAAGGAAACAACATGAATCCAGAAGTTAGAAATTTTTCTTGCAATTACACGATGCTTGGGAGCGGTTTTATCATAAACAGGATAACCACAAATAATTGCCTTTGGATTTTCTTTTGAAAGCTCCAAAAACTGAGGAATTCTTCCTGCATCGTGCTGACCGTCTGAATCAATCTGAAGAATGTGAGTTAATCCTAACTGCTCAGCTTTGAGAACTCCAGATTTTACAGCCTCACCCTTACCCTTGTTTTTAGCATGAACAAGTAGAGTTACAAGAGGATATCGTGCGGCAACATCATTTATATAGGCCTTATTTTTTTCATCATTTCCATCATCTACAACAATGATTGGAAAATCATACTGCACAAGGTTCTTTACAACTGACTCAAGTGCAGCACCATGATTATAAACAGGAATTACAAATCCAAATTTCTGTTCCACCGAATATGAATCTGACATTATGCCTGAGTCTCCGAAAGCACAGCAAAGCTGCCGGATGAATAAACTTTCCCTTCGACATTAGCATCTGCCATATTGAATGTTACAGAGCCTTTTTCTTTTTTATATGTGAGTTCAAGGTGAATTTTTGTATCTGGTTTAATTGGCGCAGAAAATTTAATTCTTTTGATATTTGGAACATAACGCTGTGTTCCAAAGTATTTACGAGAAAAACGAGTTATAATTTCAAACTGAGCTACAGCAGGCAAGAGTTTATACTGTGGAAAATGACCATCAAAAAAATCGCAGGTTGCAGGAATCACAAATTCCAATACTACAGCATTTTCTTCCTTTGAAATTACTTCTTCATTTTTTATATCGTGATTATTTGTATTCATTTTTTCTCCTTAATAAATCCTCTAGTCAAGCCCTGCGACGTTTGCGAAGCAAACTCGGTCAGGGATGACACTTAATCAAACAATGCCATAACTTCCAGTTTGTGAACTTTTCCCTGAACATCTGATGGCAGCTTTTCTACAAAACGCCATTTTTTAGGAATTACTACGTTCTCAAAATATTTCATCAAAAAGTCGTGGAACCAGCGGTTCATTTCAAACTTTTCGCTATGTGCAAATTTTTCGCGTCCCTGTGCATTCAGAACAACAGCAGCTGCGAGATACTGACGTACATCATTACTCAAAGCTACAACCTTTACTTCGCTAACCAGACCAGTTTCAAGAAGTCGGTTTTCAACTTCTGTCATAGAAATTCTTTTTTCTTCAATTTTTACAATGGAATCTGCACGGCCCTTAAGAAGGAAACGTCCATCATCATAAAGTTCAACAAGGTCTGCAGTTGCTACTCCGGCAGGGTCTTTAATAAACGGCGATTTTACATTCAGACACCCATCTTCTCCAACCCAAAGCTTAACACAGTCGTAAGGAGTCCAGACAAGACCATCTCTACTCTGCTGACGGTATGCAATTCCAGAAGTCTCTGTAGAACCATAACCTTCCATTGGACAGAAGCCAAAAAGTTTTTCTGTACTAACGGCAAGCTCTTCTGAAACAGCTCCACCGCTTACAGAAATAAATACATCCTTCATATCAAGTTTATCCAAAACTTCTACAGTACGCTTAAGGAAGGCTGGTGTAGAAACCAGAACATAAGAAGTATCTGTAAGCTTTTCAAATTCAGAAGGGAACTCTATGCGCTTTCGGCGGAATGGGAGTCCAAGAGTAAACGGAAGACAAATACACCAGTAAAAACCGTACACGTGATGCTGACTTACAGTTGTGATTTGCTTACGCTTAAAGTATTCTTCACCCCAAAGTGAAATTACAACGCTATTGTCAGTTTCAATTTCTTTCATTGTATGACGAACAGCCTTTGGCTTTCCTGTACTTCCAGAAGTATAAAGATAGATTTCTGTTTCTTCATCATTAATTTCTGGAGTTGTACGAATTTCTGATTCAGCTGGCATTGCAGCCTTTTCAATCAAATCCGGAATAAAGAAACTTGTATCATCAAGCGGAACATTCTGATCTGTAATAAAGAAAACCCCCGGCTTTTTAACTTCAGCCATAAAGCTTTCTGTAATATTCTGAGTTATATAAACAGTTTTTTTACACTGGAGGATTGCTACGAAAGTGCAAAGGAAATACCAGTAATCTTCACAATGAAGGATGTACTCTTGTGCAGGCTGCGATTCAAAAAATGCCCTCATTTTCGCAGTATCGGTCAAAAAATCTTTCCAGGTTTTATAAGCTTTTTTTGACCATACATCATCATAACAAACAATGTAATCATCTTTTCTGGAATCTGCCTTAAATTTTGTGATAGGGAATAACTTCATCATTTTCTTATCCACTAGTTTTCTGATAATAAATTCTACTACAAACAGGGTTCCCATAAGAATATAGGAAATGCCACCATTGTAGACCGCCCAGACTGTTCTCGCAGTTTCAGGAGAAAGTCCAAATAATTTATCTGCAAAGGTAGTAAGAGCTGAAATCGTTCCATTAAATATAAAGAAACAGCACCAGACAATTGTTACCTTTCTACAGTATTCATAGACCTTATGTTCGTAAGAAGAACCCTTAATTGACTTATCAGATAAAGTCGCAAACCTGAATATGATATTAGGCGGCATAAACAGGGTGCTTCCAAAAACAAAAAGCATAGTTATGCTTATTACAACGGAATAGATTTTTAAGAAAAATTCTTTTCCCGTTATAAAACAAAAAAGACCGGCAGAAAGAAAAAGCACGGAACTTAGAAGAGGCTTCCAGTCCATCATTGTTTTTTCATTTGTATCGGTCTTTTTAGCTCCCGTAGCACTTAAGAAAAATGCAGCTGCCAGTGCAATAATGCTCAAAGAAAGAATCTTTGTATCTACCTTGAAAATTACAAGCATTGTAAAAACAAGGATTGGATAGATGGCAGCAATTACATAAAAAAGTGCCTTAAGGAATTTCTTCATTAGTCTTTAGTCACCTTATGCCATGTATGGTACAAGAGCGTCTACAACATCCTGAACTGTCTTAACAGTCTTGAAAATAGAAGGATCTACATTTCCCTTATCTGCTGGCATGAATTCCTTCATTTTTACAATAAGGTCGATTGAGTCGATTGAATCCAAATCCAAATCATCTCCGAGAAGAGCATCAGGAGTTACATCTCCTTCATCAAGTTCAAATTCTGAAACGAGGATTCCCTTAAGTTTTTCAAAGATTTCGTCTTTAGACATGATAAAACCCCTATATTATTTTTTCTGCGCTGAAATATATTCAGCCAGC
>CAMNIU010000246.1 GCA_946540605.1 uncultured Treponema sp. | reverse complement strand
TTTTTTAGATTCAGTAGCTCAGCTGGATAGAGCGGGGCAGTAAGTAAAATGCTAAAAACTTCGCTGGCGCAAAGTTTTTTTAACGCATTTTGCTATCGTACTACCTAAGCAAAAGGTAGTGCGTTCGAATCGCCATTGAGTGTGAGATGCGATTCGAGAATTATTGTGTTTTTTTAGGTCCTGTAGCTCACTTGGATAGAGCGGTTGCCTCCTAAGCAACAGGTAGTGCGTTCGAATCGCATCAGGATCATAGCTCAGTTGGATAGAGCAATTTTGATGGTAAAATGCTAAAAACTTCGCTGTCGCAAAGTTTTTTTAACGCATTTTGCTATCGTAATACCTAAGCAAAAGGTAGTGAGTTCGAGTCGCATCAGAGTCATAGCTCATTTGGATAGAGCAAATTTTGTGTGGAGTTTATTATGAAAAAGCTGCTGGTGGCTTCTGCTAATTCTGAAGTAATTAATGTTGTAAGAAACGGTTGTCTGAATTATTCCGAATATTTTGAACCAATCTTTTGCCCTGAAACTGAAGAGGCAATGAGCTATGTTGATTATGAACTCCCTGAAATCAAGCTTCTGGATTTTACATCTGCTGAAATTAACTGTCATTTAATTCTTGAAGCAATCCGCTCTGATCCATGGCTTCATAATGGCGGAATTATTGCTATTGCCGGTAGTCCTGCCGATGCTCAGAAAATCGAAGACTTAAAAGATCCTAACATTCTGATTGTTCAGACTCTTTACAGCTTTAAGCAGAATTTTAACGGGCTTTTGCGCAGTTTGATTCGTAATCAGCAGTTCCTGTTTAATCGTGGTATGCAGGAAAGAATTGGAACTGATGAACGCGGATTCTTTGTTTGTGATAATAATCCTCTTGATATCCGCTTGTATACGGCCTTCCTTGTTAATTATCTTTACTGCACAAACCGTATTGATGATGATGGCCGTTTTGCTCTTCAGTCTACTTTGATGGAGCTTCTGACAAATGCTCTTGAACACGGTAACTGTGGAATCAGTTATGAAGAAAAATCTGAATGGCTGAATAATGGCGGAACTATCCTTGATTTGATTAATAAAAAACTTCTTCAGCCGGAATATGCTGATCGTAAAATTCATATTGAATACGGAATTGGCCGCGAAATGTCTACCTTTACAATTAAAGATGATGGTGAAGGATTTGACTGGCAGTCTCGTATGAAGAATGATGCTCCTGATATGGACGAGGCTCATGGACGTGGTATTGCACTTTCAAAGTCGCTTGTTTCAGGTTTGCGTTATAATGATAAGGGAAATGAAGTTTCTTTTGATATTCAGAATATAAAGAATATGGCAAACAGCATTCCTGGAATCATGATTCCATTTAAGGCTGTTGAATATAAAAAACACGAAATTGTCTGCCGTCAGAATGAACCTTCAAATGATTTGTACTTTATTGTTTCTGGCCGCTACGGGGTTTATGCAAACCGCAAACTGATTTCAGTGCTTACTCCAAATGATATGTTCATTGGTGAAATGGCCTTTTTGTTGAATGACCGCCGATCTGCTACAATTATGGCTGCAGAAGATGGAAAACTTATCCGCATTCCAAAGACTATGTTCTTAAATTTAATAAGGAAGAATCCGCATTACGGACTCTTCCTTTCAAAGCTGCTTGCTCAGCGTGTAATCCGACAGAACAGAAGAACTCTGGAACTGTCGGCAGAAATTAGTAAATTAAAGAGTTCTGAGTAATCTGGATTGCTTCGCACTTCGTGCTCGCAATGACGAAAACTGTCATTGCGAGGAGCGACGCGACGTGGCAATCCATTAGAACAATCCGCTGATTACTCCATTATCATCAACATCAATATCAAGCGCCGCTGGCGCCTTTGGTAAGCCTGGCATTGTCATGATGTCACCTGCAAGAGCAACTACAAAGCCTGCACCTGCATAGAGCTGAACGTCGCGAACTGGGAATGTGTATCCGCTTGGAGCACCAATCAGTTTTGGATCATGGCTGATTGAGTTTTGTGTTTTTGCGATACAAACTGGAAGTTTGCCATAACCGTCAAAGGTCTTGAGTTTCTTAAGAGCTGCAGAATCAAACTCAACGTCTGCAGCGCGGTAAATCTCTTTTGCAATTGTGCGGATTTTGTCTGCGAGTGGCAGGTCGAGTTCGTAAAGCGGATGGTAGTTTGCCTTTCCGCTGTCTGCAATTTCTGCAACTACTTTAGCGAGGTCTTTTGCACCTTCTCCGCCTTTTCCCCAGCCTTCAGAAAGAACTGCTGTAGAACCGTTATCGCGGCAAAGTTTTTCGAGAAGGGCAATTTCTTCATCAGTATCAGTTATGAATTTGTTTACAGCAACTACGGCTGGGAGCCCGAATTTTGCAACGTTCTCGATATGAGTTTTGAGGTTTGCAAAGCCTTTTTCGAGAGCCTGTGTGTTCGGTGTTGCCAGTTCTGCTTTTGCAACGCCACCGTGCATTTTAAGGGCGCGGATTGTTGCAACAATTACTACAGCTGATGGCTTGAGGCCAGCGGCGCGGCACTTGATGTCTAAGAATTTTTCTGCACCAAGGTCTGCGGCAAATCCAGCTTCTGTTACAACATAGTCGCCGGTTGCAAGAGCACAGAGTGTTGCGTTTACACTGTTACAACCGTGAGCAATATTTGCAAAAGGTCCGCCGTGAACAAAGGCCGGATTCTTTTCCAGAGTCTGTACAAGGTTTGGTTTAATTACATCTTTCAAGAGGGCCGCAATAGCACCGGTGCACTTGAGCTGACCAAAAGTAATGTTTTCGCGCGCATAGTTCTGGCCAATCACAATGCGGTCAATGCGTTCTTTAAGTTCGCTGATTGTGCGGCTGAGACAGACAATCGCCATAATCTCAGAAGCAACTGCAATTGAGAAGTGGTCTTCTCGAGGAACTCCCTGAAGGCGTCCGCCAAGACCAATTGTGATATTGCGGAGGGCGCGGTCGTTCAGGTCTACACAGCGCTTCCAGCTGATTGTGCGCGGGTCAATTCCAAGTTCATTTCCCTGCTGAAGGTGGTTATCAATAAGGGCTGCAATCAGATTATTTGCAATTGAGATTGCGTGAATATCGCCTGTAAAATGAAGATTGATATCTTCCATTGGAACAATCTGAGCGTATCCGCCGCCACAGGCACCACCCTTAACACCAAAACAAGGGCCTAGTGAAGGTTCACGAAGGGCAACAACAGTTTTCTTTCCGATTTTATTAAGTCCGTCTGCAAGTCCAATAGAAACTGTAGATTTACCTTCTCCGGCTGGAGTAGGAGTAACGGCAGTTACAAGAATCAATTTACCAGGTTTACTGGCTGCCTTTTCCTGAAGTGCACGCAGTTCTTCAAATGTAATTTTTGCCTTATATGGCCCGTAATTTTCAAGCTTGTCTGCAGTGATTCCAATTTTAGCGGCAACATCAGCCACTGGAATCATCTTGTTTTTCTGAGCGATTTCGATATCTGTCATTAAAGCATCCTTGTGATTTTTTCACTGTTATTTTAACTGATTAGTGGGGTTTTAACAAGGTATGCAATTTATGATTTGGTGAGTTTAATATAGGTATGGTATAATTTTAACTTGTAGAGAATTGCATTATCATATTATTTTACAGTGCCGTTTATTGACACTGTAAGTTGTTATAATAATGATAAATTCTTATACATTCGGAGGAAAAAATGAAAGCAGTCGAAAAGTTTTGTGGTCAGAAAAACGGTTATTCACGTTCTATTACATTAAGAAACAGACTTATTCCTATAGGAAAAACAGAAGAAAACATTCAAAAGTTAAAACTTCTGGACAAAGATATGGAACGGGCTAAGGCCTACAGCGAGGTAAAAGAATTAATAGACGACTTTCATCGCATTTTTATAGAAGAAGTTTTATCTAAAGCAAGTTTCGAATGGACTCCTTTATATGATCAGTTTGATTTATTTCAGACTGAAAAAGACAAATTAAAGAAAAACAAAATTAAAAAAGAACTCGAAGTACTTCAAGGTGTAAGGAGGAAAGAGATTGTTGAAAGCTTCAAAAAAGATAAAAGATTTGAAAAGCTTTTTAAGAAAGAACTTCTAACAGAATTTGTTCCAGCAGTGATTAAAAATGATGAAAGCGGAACTATAACTGACAAACAGGCAGCTCTAAATGTTTTTAAGGGGTTTGCAACTTATTTTACAGGTTTTCATCAAAATAGACAGAATATGTACAGCAAAGAGGCTCAATCTACGGCCATAAGTAACAGAATTGTTAATGAAAACTTTCCAAAATTTTATGCAAATGTAAAAGTATTTGAATACTTAAAAAATAATTATCCAGAAATCATAAATGAAACAGAAAAATCATTGGCAGAATTCTTAAAAGGAAAAAAACTTGCAGATGTATTTTCACCAGAAAGCTTTAATGCAGTTATGAGTCAAAGTGGTATTGATTTTTATAATACTGTCATTGGAGGTATCTCAGACGAGTCTGGTTCAAGAAAGATTCAGGGACTTAACGAAAAAATTAATCTTGCGAGTCAGCAGTTGCCTTCAGAGGAAAAGTATAAGCTCAAAAAGAAAATGACAATTCTTTACAAGCAGATTTTAAGCGATAGAAATACTGCTTCATTTATTCCAGTCGGCTTTGAAAAAAGTGAAGAAGTCTATGAATCTGTGAAACATTTTAAGGAAGAAATTCTGGATAAAGTTATTACTAATACAAAAAAACTTTTTGATTCTGTTGATTATGATTTAGGTCAAATTTATGTACCTGCTAAAGAAGCAACAGAGTTTTCTTTGAAACTTTTTGGTAACTGGTCAATTATTCATAATGGGTTGTTTTTGCTTGAACAGGATATGGCAAAAAAAACTTTGACTGAAAAACAAATCGAAGCTCTTAAAAAAGAAATAGCAAAACGAAATTTGTCTTTATTGGATTTACAAAATGCTTATGAGCGTTGGGCAAAAGAAAATGATGTAAAAGCGGAAAAAAATGTGAGAAATTATTTTACGCTTACAGAGCTTCGTGTAGACGAAAAATCAAAAGAAAAAGACTCTATTGAAATTCTGAAAAATCTAGATGTTTTATATTCAAAAATAGATTTTAAAAAACAAGAAAATCTTATTAAGGAAAAAACTTCCGCAACTCCAATTAAGGATTATTTGGATGAAATTCAGAATTTGTATCACTACTTAAAGCTTGTTGATTATCGTGGTGAAGAACAAAAGGATACAGATTTTTATTCAAAATATGATGAGATAATACAAGCACTTTCTGAAATAATTCCACTGTATAACAAGGTTCGAAATTTTGTTACTAAAAAGCCGAATGAGATAAAGAAGGTAAAGTTGAATTTTGATTGTAGTTCTTTCTTGTCGGGATGGGGAACTGACTATGGCACAAAAGAAGCACATATTTTTATTGATTCGGGGAAATATTATCTTGGAATAATAAATGAAAAACTGTCGAGAACTGACGAGGAAAATCTAAAAAGTAACGCATCAAAAACTGTAAAAAGGGTTATATTTGATTTTCAAAAACCTGATAATAAGAATACTCCTCGATTATTTATACGTTCAAAAGGTACTTCTTATGCACCTTCTGTTGCCCTATATAATTTACCTATTGAATCTATTATAGATATTTATGATAAAGGACTTTTTAAAACCGAATATAGAAAAGTTAATCCGCAAGTTTATAAAGAATCTTTAATTAAAATGATAGATTATTTTAAACTTGGCTTTTCAAGACATGAATCATACAAGCATTATACCTTTCTATGGAAAGATTCTGCAGATTATAATGACATTTCAGAATTTTATTCTGATGTAATAAAATCATGTTATCAATTAAAATTTGAGGATGTAAATTATGAAAAATTGCTTTCCCTCGTAGATTCCGGAAAACTATTTCTCTTCCAAATTTATAACAAAGATTATTCAACCGGTGAAGAAGGTGGTAATGGTTCTACAGGAAAAAAGAATCTGCATACTCTTTATTGGGAAAATCTTTTTAGTGAAGAGAATCTGCGTGATGTTTGCTTAAAGCTTAATGGCGAAGCTGAACTTTTTTGGAGAGATTCAAATCCAAACGTTAAGGCAGTGTGCCATAAGAAAGATTCAGTTCTCGTAAATAGAACAACAAGAGATGGAAAATCTATACCGGAAGAAATCTATCAGGAAATATATAAATATAAAAATCCGGAGAAAAAGGAAAAAGACTTTATACTTTCAAAAGATGCAAAAGAACTTTTGGAAAGTGGAACTGTTGTTTGTAAAAAGGCAAAATTTTCAATTACAAAAGACAGACATTTTACACAGCAGACCTATCTATTCCATTGTCCAATAACAATGAATTTTAAAGCTCCGGAAATTACGGGAAGAAAGTTTAATGAGCATGTGCAAGAAATTCTTAGAAATAATTCCGAAGTAAAAGTTATTGGACTTGACCGAGGTGAACGCCACCTGATTTATCTTTCACTTATTAATCAGAAGGGAGAGATTGAATTACAGAAGACGCTGAATCTTGTAGAACAGGTTCGCAATGATAAAACCGTTTCTGTAAACTATCAGGAAAAACTTGTCCAGAAAGAAGGAGAGAGAGATAAGGCTCGTAAGAGCTGGCAGTCTATAAGCAATATTAAAGAACTCAAGGAAGGTTATCTTTCAAATATTGTTCACGAGATTGCTAAATTAATGGTTGAAAACAACGCGATTGTTGTAATGGAAGATTTGAACTTTGGCTTTAAGAGAGGACGTTTTCCTGTTGAACGACAGGTTTATCAGAAGTTTGAAAATATGCTTATTGAAAAACTTAATTATCTTGTCTTTAAGGATAAGAAAGTTTCAGAGCCTGGTGGAGTTTTAAATGCATATCAGTTGGCAGATAAGACAGCTAATGTAAGTGATGTTGGAAAACAGTCCGGATGGATTTTTTATATTCCTGCGTCATATACTTCGAAAATAGATCCAAAAACAGGTTTCGCAAATCTATTCTATACAGCCGGTCTTACTAATATAGAAAAGAAAAAGGATTTCTTTGATAAGTTTGATTCAATTAAATATAATAGAAAACTTGATAGTTTTGTTTTCAGCTTTGATTATTCAAACTTTTCAGATAATGCTGATTACAATAAAAAGTGGGATCTTTATTCTCGAGGTGAGAGACTTGTTTATAGTAAAGCAGAGAAAACAACTATAAGTGTGAATCCGACTGAAAATCTTAAAGCTTTATTTGACAAGCAGGGTATTATCTGGAACTCAGAAGATAACTTTATAGAACAGATTCATGCAGTCCAGGCAGAAAGAGATAATGTTCCTTTCTATGATGGACTTTATCGTTCGTTTACAGCCATTCTCCAAATGCGAAATTCAATTCCAAATTCTTCAAGACAGGAAGATGATTATTTAATTTCACCTGTAATGGCTGAGGACGGAACTTTCTTTGATAGTCGTGTTGAAGCAGCAAAAGGGAAAAAAGAAAATGGTAAATGGATTTCAAAACTTCCTGTCGATGCTGATGCAAATGGAGCTTATCACATTGCTCTAAAAGGTCTGTATTTATTGCAGCATAACTTTAATCTTAATGACAAAGGTTACATTGAAAATATTTCCAATGCCGACTGGTTCAAGTTTGCTCAGGAGAAAGAGTATGCAAAATAAAGGAGAAATTGTTTTTTACCAGACAGAGGATGGAGTTACAAAACTTTCTGTAAATTTGCAAAATGAAACTGTATGGTTATCACTCGATCAAATGGCAGAACTTTTTCAACGCGATAAGTCGACTATTTCAAGACATATAAAAAATGTTTTCGAAGAGGGAGAATTACAAGCGGATTCAGTTGTTGCAAATTTTGCAACAACTGCCAGTGATGGAAAATCATATCAAGTTGATTATTACAATCTCGATGTCATTATTTCTATAGGTTATCGTGTAAAGTCTCTGCGTGGTACACAGTTTAGAATCTGGGCAAATACAGTTTTAAAGGAATATATCAAAAAAGGTTTTGCCATGGATGATGAACGCCTTAAAGGAAATGGTGGTGGTGCTTACTGGAAAGAGTTGCTTGATCGTATTCGAGATATACGTTCGTCTGAAAAGGTTTTGTATCGGCAGGTATTGGATTTATATGCTACTAGTGTGGATTATAATCCGAAAAGCGAAGAGTCAATTCAGTTCTTTAAAATTGTTCAGAATAAATTGCATTATGCTGCACATGGCCACACCGCGGCAGAAGTAATATATGAACGAGCGGATGCCAAAAAGCCCTTTATGGGATTAACTAGTTTTGAAGGAGAACTTCCAGCATTAAAAGATGCAAAAATTGCAAAGAATTATTTGAGTGAATCCGAACTGAAAATCCTTAATAATCTCGTTTCAGGATATTTTGATCTTGCAGAAATTAATGCTATTGAACATAAGCCGATGTATATGAGTGACTATGTTGAACAACTGGACTCTATTCTTTCATCTGGAAAACGAAAACTACTGGAAGGAGCTGGGGCAGTTAGTCACGAAAAGGCTATGAGAAAAGCAGAATCAGAATATAGAAAATATCAGGTTTCTGTTTTATCTCCAGTTGAAGAGGCATATCTTGAGTCTATAAAAGGTATAGAAAAAGAAGCAAAGAATCAGGTTCGAAAAAAATAATTGCCTATGGAACTCTACCTTAAAATCAGCTATTTGAATGATTTTATATTTTGTCCGCTTTCAATTTATTATCATCAGCTTTATGGTGACCTTGATGAGCGCATGTATTATGGAAAAGCTCAGTTGGACGGTAAAGCAGTTCATTCTGCTATAGATGAAAAACGTTATTCTACTCATAAAAATATTCTGCAATCTTTGGATATTTATTCTGATGAATATAAACTCTGTGGAAAGATTGATATCTTTGACTCTGAAAAAGGACTGCTTACTGAGCGCAAAAAGCATATAGATACTATCTATAATGGTTATGTTTTTCAGTTATATGCGCAAACCTTATGCCTTAGGGAAATGGGCTACACAGTTAATCAAATTCGGTTTTACTCGAGTGATGATAATAAAGTGTACCCGGTAAAACTTCCAGAAGAAGATGAAGAAATGTTTTCAAAGTTTAAAGCAACCAATGAAGCTATGCAGAGTTTTTCACCATCAGACTATGAACCAAAAGCGCCTGAAAAGTGTCGTAACTGCATTTATAACGATTTTTGTGATAGACCACTTGCTCCAAAAGAATATCGAGGTGGCTGGTAGAAAGCTAAAGGAGAGAGTGTATGATGAGTACACGAGATTTTGAGTATAAACAGATTGCTTTTGTATTTACGGATGAAGGCGAAAAAATTAGTTTTAAGAATGATAATCTTGTTGTTACGGATGCAGATGGAAAAGTAAAACATCAGTCAACATGTTATAGACTTTTTATCCTTTTTATTTGTGGCGATTATTGTTTAACGACAGGTCTTTTGGATCGTTCAAAAAAGTTTGGTTTTTCAATTGTTTTTATGACTCCAAATTTACGAGTGACTTCAATGATTCCATCCAAGGCAGAAGGAAATGTCTTACTTAGAAAAAAACAATATATGTATGAGGGAAAAGAAATTGCAGCTCATGTAATTTCAAATAAGATTCATAATCAATGCAGCCTCTTGAAAAAGAAAAGAAAAAAGTCTGAAGAAGAGAAAGAGGTTATAGCTAAATTTGAACAATTTGAGAAAGATGTATTAAAGCCAGAATTGAATAGTCAGGAGATAATGGGAATAGAAGGAATCAGTGCGAAACTATATTTCAAGGCGCTTTTTACGGCTTATAACTGGAAGAGTCGGCAGCCTAGAACAAAATGCGACATAACGAATACTCTGATGGATATTGGTTATACAATTTTATTTAATATCGTTAATGCACTTCTTGAGATGTATGGATTTGATGTATATGTAGGAATCTTACATACACAGTTTTTTCATAGAAAATCTCTTGTTTGTGATTTGGAAGAGCCTTTTCGTCCGATTATTGATGAAGCGATTTTGAAAGCATTAAATCTTGGTCAAGTCAAGGATGATGATTTCTGGAAAAAGCAAAATCAATATATTCTTCCATGGAAAAACTCTAAAAAATATGTTGGTTTGATTTTAGAAGCAATCATGGAATATAAAAACGAGATTTTTATTTATCTACAATCTTATTACCGGGCCTTTATGCGTGATAAAGCGGCAGAGGATTTTCCTGTCTTTGATATGTTTGAAAACTGTGAGGTGGAATAGTGCTGTTAATCAGTTATGATATTACTAATGATAAGGTGCGAACCAAGTTTGCTAAATATCTTTCAAAGTTCGGATTTCGACTGCAGTATTCTGTATTTGAAATTTCAAACAGCGATACCGTACTTAAAAATATTGAAACGGAAATTCAAAATACTTATATGAAAGCCTTTACAGAAGAGGATTCTATTATTATATTTAACTTGTCGGAAACATGTAAAAAGACATGTTATGGCTATGCCAAAAATGAAGAAAAAGAAGTTTTTGTTATTGGCTAATATTTGCAAACCCCTAGTCTTACTGGAAGTTTTTATGAAAAAACTGCACTTTTGTCATTTTTTAACTACATTAAATGCGAAATACAGCAAGATACAGTACCGTTGTACAACACGAAGGGTTTCAAACTGATATAGAATTTCTACTGTTGTAGATTTAGACAAGACTCAAGCCATCAAAAAAGTTTCAAACTGATATAGAATTTCTACTGTTGTAGATTTGTATCACTTCGATTGTCTTTCGGTTGTTTCAAACTGATATAGAATTTCTACTGTTGTAGATATTGGTCTCTAACTTTATCATACGGATGTTTCAAACTGATATAGAATTTCTACTGTTGTAGATCAGAGACAGAAAATGAGGAATGGATTGTTTCAAACTGATATAGAATTTCTACTGTTGTAGATCAGAATGAAGCACCATGTTTAAACAAGTTTCAAACTGATATAGAATTTCTACTGTTGTAGATCCCGTAACTACTTCTTTTATACCAGAAAGTTTCAAACTGATATAGAATTTCTACTGTTGTAGATGAAAATTAATGTATCCTGGTGATGTGTTTCAAACTGATATAGAATTTCTACTGTTGTAGATATTGTATGCACTTGGCAAGCACTCATTGTTTCAAACTGATATAGAATTTCTACTGTTGTAGATTGAACAGCACCTACTATACTGTGTAGTGGTTTCAAACTGATATAGAATTTCTACTGTTGTAGATCCTGAAGATTAAAAGTTTCATAAGGAGTTTCAAACTGATATAGAATTTCTACTGTTGTAGATACTGGAACTAAGGCAACAAATGAAGAGTGTTTCAAACTGATATAGAATTTCTACTGTTGTAGATGTTATGAAGATACGATTAATGCGATGTTTCAAACTGATATAGAATTTCTACTGTTGTAGATACGGATAATATGCCTGATATTGTAAAGTTTCAAACTGATATAGAATTTCTACTGTTGTAGATTCAACTGCTGAACATGTTGAGCCATAGTTTCAAACTGATATAGAATTTCTACTGTTGTAGATATATAGATACTACCTTGCCGCTTATGGTTTCAAACTGATATAGAATTTCTACTGTTGTAGATCATCCTGACTAAATTGTAATTGTGCAGGTTTCAAACTGATATAGAATTTCTACTGTTGTAGATGAGGTAGAGTAATGAAAAATACAGATGTTTCAAACTGATATAGAATTTCTACTGTTGTAGATAATCTGCGAAAATTGGATCTTTATTTGTTTCAAACTGATATAGAATTTCTACTGTTGTAGATAAATTGCAGACTTTTTTATATTTACGTTTCAAACTGATATAGAATTTCTACTGTTGTAGATTAACTGTTTGGTTTTACAAAATTGAAAAGTTTCAAACTGATATAGAATTTCTACTGTTGTAGATATATCATCTTTATTGTAGTTTTCAGGTTTCAAACTGATATAGAATTTCTACTGTTGTAGATTCGTCCTACTGGCTTTAATCGGTTATAGTTTCAAACTGATATAGAATTTCTACTGTTGTAGATCTGCTATTGCTGTTTTGCCTGAAGATGTTTCAAACTGATATAGAATTTCTACTGTTGTAGATTTAAGTGCGGTTGTAAGACTGATAATGTTTCAAACTGATATAGAATTTCTACTGTTGTAGATTAAATGCCAGGTATAAAGACCAGGAGTGTTTCAAACTGATATAGAATTTCTACTGTTGTAGATGAAACGATATATTGAGGTGCCGTGTGGTTTCAAACTGATATAGAATTTCTACTATTGTAGATCTGAGCTATTTCTAAATCATTTATTTTAGTTTCAAACTGATATAGAATTTCTACTGTTGTAGATAGCGTCAGGCGCATCCGGGTCGATATGTTTCAAACTGATATAGAATTTCTACTGTTGTAGATCTGCTATTGCTGTTTTGCCTGAAGATTGTTTCAAACTGATATAGAATTTCTACTGTTGTAGATTGCATAAAAAGACTTTCGCTTAATACTGTTTCAAACTGATATAGAATTTCTACTGTTGTAGATAGTCCCATATTCTCTCCTGAAAAAAAAGTTTCAAACTGATATAGAATTTCTACTGTTGTAGATATAATGTTCAATGCTTTAATATCTGATAGTTTCAAATTGATATCAAATTTCTACTGTTGTAGATTTGATGTTTCCACTCTTGCCTACATGTTTCAAACTGATATAAAATTTCTACTGTTGTAGACATATATCTCCCATTCACTTTTCAAGCCAATCTTGATTCCTTGAATGTTTGAAAATTTTGAATTTTCAATTTATAATAAATACGAGATAAAAAAAATGGACGAAAATGTAATTGAAAAAATAAAAGTTAGGGCAATGAGTTCTATGTTGCACCGTAATGTTCTTGGCGGGCTTGGAATGCTGCTGCCGGTGTTTAGTATAATTGGCGGGCTTTTTGTGAGGAATAAGCCGGAGTCCTGGTGGTATTCAATCAGCGTAACTTATTATATTACACCGGCGCTGCCTGTAATTCTTGGTGCCTGTGCAATTTTTCTGCTCTGCTACAGATCTTACGAAAAAATCGATACGATTATAAACGTGCTTTCGGGCATTTTTGCTTTTGGCGTTGTACTTTTTCCCTGTGAGAATCCGTATGGAATTGAGTATGTCGGATATTTTCAGATTCCGGTTGGAGTTTCGAACGTGATTCATTGTGTCTGTGCCATGCTGCTTTTTGCTTTACTGGCTTATAATATCGGCTGGCTTTTTACCCGCGGACAGAATCAGCTGAATAATAAAATCTACAGGATTTGTTCCTGGACTATGATTGGGATTATGGCAGTGTTTGTTATTTTAAGTATTGCACGAGTATGCGGAGCTGGTATTCCAGAATATCTTACTATGATTGTTGAGGCAATGCTGCTTTTGATATTCGGTTTTGCGTGGCTGGTGAAAGGACGTTTATTTAAATTCGGTAAGGATTGAAGTTTCTGCGACTTGTCGACACTTTGCCGATAAGTCAAAATTATACTAAAAGCTGCAAATCTGATTCTGAGAGTTCTTTATATTCTCCGAGCTCCAGCGACTCGTCGAGCTGGAGCTGTCCCATAGAGATTCTCTTCAAATAAACAATTTTATTTCCCACGACCGCAAACATTCTCTTTACCTGGTGATATTTACCTTCGTAAATTGTGAGGTGTGCGGTTTTGTCGTCTATCCATTTGATTTGTGCAGGCTGGCAGGTGAAGCCCTGTTCGTTGTCTTCTGGGCCTACTTCGATACCTGCTTCGAACTGGCGGGCAATTTCTGCCTGATGCTCTGCAGTTTCAGAGTGTTCTAAGCCACACAGATAAGTTTTGCTGATGTGGGATTTTGGTGATATGAGACGGTGAGTGAGCTCTCCATCAGTTGTAAAAAGAAGAAGACCCTCTGTGTCCATATCCAGACGGCCGACTAAGTGAAGCTTGTCCTGTAAGTAAGGAGTGCGCAGGCTGTCGTCCAGAAGGTCGAAAACAGTTTCGTGGTCGCCTTCTTTTGTGGAGCAGACGTAGTGCTGGGGCTTATTCATCATGAGGTAGAGATTTTTATGAAGGTTGATTTCTTCGCCATCTACGCTGATGCTGTCGTTTTCTGCGTCTATTTGAGATGATGGATCATAAGTACGGCTGCCGTTCACGAGGACTTCGCAATTGCGGAGAAGTTTTCTGATATCTTTGCGTGAGCCAAAGCCTTCGTGAGCAAGTAATTTGTCTAAGCGTTCTTTTGCCATAGTGAGTTCTGCGGGGAGGCGACCCTTCGAGAACCTCAGGGGCCGCTCTTCCACCGGCTTTTATTTACGATCCATCAGCGGAACAAAGTCTCGCTCTTTTGAGATGTTCTTGTAAGCAGGACGGTAAATACGGCCGCCGCTTACAATTTCCTCAATGCGGTGTGCAGACCATCCGGCAATACGTGAAATTGCGAAGATTGGTGTAAAGAGTTCGCGAGGAATGTTGAGCATTGAGTAAACAAGGCCAGAGTACATATCAACATTTGCACAAATCTTTTTGTCAGACTGGTGAACATCCTGAATGATGGCTGGAGCAAGCTTTTCAATCAAATCATAAAGAGCAAACTCTTCGAGGAAGCCTTTTTCCTTAGCAAGCTTTTTAGCCTTAGCCTTGAGAAGAACTTCACGTGGGTCGCTTATTGTATAGATTGCGTGGCCCATACCATAAATCAAACCTGAGCGGTCGCCGGCTTCTTTTGTTGCAATCTTTCTGAGGTAGTCGCCGACTTCTTTTTCGCTTGTCCAGTCCTTTACGTTAGCCTTGATGTCATCCATCATTTCCATAACCTTGATGTTTGCACCACCATGGCGGCGTCCCTTAAGAGAACCAACAGCAGCAGCTATTGCAGAGTAAGTATCTGTATCGGCAGAAGAAACAACGTGAACTGTAAGAGAAGAGTTGTTACCACCACCGTGCTCAGCGTGCAGAATCAAAGCGAGGTCGAGAATCTCTGCCTCAAGGCGTGTGTACTGCTTGTCTGAGCGGATAAGGCGCAGGAAGTTTTCTGCAGTAGAAAGCTCAGGTTTTGGGTTATGAATAAAGAGAGATTTGTTGTCGTAGTAGCGGCGCTTTGCCTGATAACCGTAAGCAGCCAGAGTAGAGAAGCGTGCAATCAGCTGAATACACTGCTTGATTACATTGCTTACGCTGCGGTTTTCTGGATCTTCATCATAAGAATAACTAGCAAGAACACCACGGGCAATTTTATTCATGATATCGTTTGAAGGAGCCTTCATAATCATGTCTTCTGTAAAGTTTGCAGGAAGAACACGACATTCACCGAGGTAGTTAGAGAAGGCTTCGAGTTTTGCCTGATTTGGAAGTTCACCAAAAAGAAGCAGATAAGCACACTGTTCGTAACCGAACTGCTTATTCTTTTCTGCATCTTTAATAAGGTCTTCTACATTGTATCCGCGGTAAACAAGGCGGCCGGGAATTGCGATTTTCTGGTTATCTTTGATTTCATAACCAACTACATCACCAATGCGGGTAAGACCAACGAGAACACCGGTACCGTTTGCATTACGGAGGCCTCGTTTTACATCATATTGCGAGTAGAGCTTCTGGTCGATAGGGTCATTATGAACCGCCAGCTTTTCAAGATTCTTAAGAATTGCTGCTTCAGATTTGTTGGACATCATTGCCTCCGTAATATAAAGAAATGCATAATTATGCAATAAAATTACATAATTATACGGATTATGCAAATTAAATTCAATATAAAATTACAGAAATCTTGTCGGAAAATAGGCTCTCAGCAGAAAAACAGGCACCAAAACGGGATGATGTTTTGAGAAAAATAATTGAGAATTATAGAAGAGTCGGCAAGCACAGCTTGCCTCTGAGCCGTTTTTTCGATAATCCTAAAACGACCCTGTCGGCTCGTTTTTTAACGGATTTTCGATTGTAGGCTACTTCGCGAATCTTTCCGCCGGGGTAACGAACCACACTGCTTCCATTGTGGTGTCACCGTCGTTTTCGAGGACGTGTGGCGAGCCTGAAGAGAAAGATACGCTGTCGCCTTCTTCGAGGATGTATTCCTGGCCTGCGTAGGTGAACTTTGCGCGGCCTTTCAATACGAGTCCGATTTCGCGGCCGATATGACCGAAGGAACCGTGATGTGTATGTGAGCCTGCAGGAATCTTTATGATGTAAGATTCTGTAGATTCTTCTCCGGTTGGAGATTCTGGGCGGGCGAGTTCTTCGTAGATAACTTCGTCTTCTTTTACGCTTGCGCGTGATTCGCCGCGGATAATGTGTACCGGACGCTTTTTGCGGTATTCTTCAAAAAGATATTCAAGATTGATGTCGAGAACGTCTGCAAGAGCAAGAAGTGTATCGATTGCTGGTGAAACGTGGTTTCGTTCAATCTGAGAAACAAGACTTTCACTTACACCAGCGCGCTGTGCTACAACTTTAAGGGTGTAGCCTCTGTGTTCGCGAACCTGGCGGAGCTTTTCTCCAAAGTGATATGGGACTTTTTTATTGTTCTGGTCTTCTTCAACTTTACCAGGGTTTTGCGAAGGTGTCATTGTTTTGCTTCTCCTTATTTTCTGCAGTTACAAACTGAATAAAGTAATCTTCAAGTGTTTTGTGTGGTCCTTCAAGATGAAGGCGGGCACGTGAACGTGCGTTATCGCGGCGGATTGTGTACATTGAGTAAAAGTCGCGGTAATCAAGACCTGCATCGGCTTTTACGTGTTCTCCAAGGAATTTAGAAACCTCATCGCGGCCAATAGCTGGAATTCCCTGAGTTTTGAGAATCTGGCGCAGAGTGCGAATCTGTTCTGTAGAAATACCAAACAAGAACTCTTCCATTGCCTGTGAAACGCCGTCGTCACCCATCTTCTTTTTGATAAAGCTGATCCACTGGTCATCCATCTGCATGGAAATCAAAAGCAGTTCACTTGTTCCCATCATTGTTCCAAAAGCAGGGGCGAGTTTACGGCGGGCTGTCCAGACAGACTGCAAAATAGGTGCTACAGTTTCACTGGTTTCATCATTCCAGTGTTCCCAAAGCAGCAGTAAAGAAAGTGCCCATTCCCGGCGGAATTCCATAGGCTGAGAAGTATCAGAAATAAGGTTCAAATATACATCTTCTGCCAGCAGAGAGAACATGGAAAGAATTGTCTCTGTATCAAAGGCCTTTGAAAGTTTTTCATAATCTTTTCCAAGATGGCCTGCATATTTTGCAAAGTTAGATAAGGTGTGAGCCTTAGCAATCAAAAGGCTCTTTCCAAGAACAGCCTTAGAAGGAAGTCGCAGTGTACGGTCTCCTGCATCCTGATGCTTAATTAAAGATTCAATGAGAGTAGTACGGGTTCTTGTTCCACCAGAGAGCTCAGAACGTTCCAGAAGTGAAGGGAATTTTGAAACAGAAAAATCAATGGAATTCAAATCCATAATACGGTTTACAAAAGTTTCATAATGTTCTTTATCATGTTCTTTTGTATAATCGAGAAGTTGATTTATAAGTCCATTCTGACGGTCTGTAAATGCACCATTGCTGTCGTGCATATCAGATTCATCTGATGTCTGGTCGAGAAAGGACGATATATCTACCTGTTCAAATTCCTGTGTACTGCTCATTTCAATTTCACAAAAACTTTTAAATATATTAAAACGTTTAAGTATTACTTAAACTGTGGTCTTATATTATAAATCATATTTTTTATTTGTCTAGCCGATAATTTACTTATGCAGAAAAAAATTATTTTGATTACAGTTTTTTTGATGGTTTTGCAGGCAGTATTTGCGCAGAATTCTGGAGAGTCGGATGGTTCTCAGAAAGTTTTATTTACTGCAAAGCAGCAGCAGTTGCGAATCACGGCAGATAATGTTCGTCTTGTCTCGGATTCTGTTAACGGTGGTTATCATTTATATGTTAGAAAGACTGAAAACGTAAATTCTATTCTTCTCACAGAAACTACAAAAGATCCTGAAGGTAAAAGTGACAGCTATGCCTACCGGGCAAAAGAATATAATAAAATTAATGGTGATGAAATCCGTTTTCTTGATGGTAAAAAACTCGAGTCTGAAGGTGCAAAATATAGTCTGGTAGACTCAACAGCAGAGAAAACTAAAGTGTTTGGTGGAGAAGTAGAAGCTTTCCATATTTATATTCCAGAGAAAATTGTTTATGGTTATGAATGGTCTCGAAATGGAGAAATCACAATAGGAAAAGGCACTTTTATAAATATCCGTTCATTTGAAAAGCTTTATGCTGATTACACCGGCGATTATATGGATAGTCCTTTTATGTTTGATTTGAAGGTTCAGAAACGCATTGTCAAAAAGCCTGTACCAAAAGTTGAACCTCCTTTGCCAGAACCTGAACCTGAGCCAGAACCAATTAACGAGCCGGAAACTGTTCTCACAGATGATTATAATCCTGTTGCAAGTGAACGTTTTAAGGAAATGTCTGATGATATCATCTATTCGAAAGGCCCGGAAACAATTATTGATGATATCCGCGGGCTTCTGGAAAATATAGAAGATAAGGACAATCTGGATGTTGTTTTTGCAATTGATGCAACCGGCAGTATGAAAAATGATATTGATAAACTGAAATCAGATATGCAGCCGCTTTTGCAGGAACTTTTTGGTGAAACCCCGGGAACCAGAGTTGGACTTCTTTTCTATCGTGATTATGGAGATACCTTCAAATATATGGATTTGCCTGTAAAAGTATTTCCGTTTACTTCAAACTATACAAGTTTTTCAAAAAATCTGAATTCTATTAGGATTTATGGTAAAGAGGGCGGCGATATTCCGGAAGCTGTTTATGAAGCAATGTATGCATCCTGCGAATTTTATTCGTGGAGAACTACAGCTCAGAAAAAGATTATTTTGATTGGAGATGCTGAACCACATCCGACTCCGCGTGGCAGCAAAAAATATTCAAAAGATTATGTAATGGGAATTGCCGAAAGCAGAAAAATCAAGATTCACTCGATTCTTCTGCCTAGGGATTAGCTGTCATTCTGAACTTGTTTCAGAATCTATAACAAGATCCCGAAACAAGTTCGGGATGACGGATATTGCTTATTTCTGCAGTTCCTGAAGTTTTATGGCAGGAATCTGATTGATGCTGATGTTGCAAAGTTTTTTGTAAGAACCAGGAAGCATTGCACCATAGCTGTCATAAATATTTAAAAGTTCATTAAAAGTTGCATAAGCTTTGTCATATTTTCTCTGAGCCAGATAGATGCGTCCAAGTTCATATTTTGCTTCTACATAAATTCTTGGATCATTACCATAGCGGTCAATTACGGTTTCATAACAGAATTCAGCTGATTTGTAATCTGCAATTGCTACATAATTCTGTCCCATCTGGATTATTTGAGCAGAAGATTTATCTTCTGGAATTTCCTTAAGTGTTTTGCAGGAAAATAAAAGCATTGTAGCCGCAAAAAGGGCTGCGAGAGTGATTAATTTTTTCATAGTGTTTGAAGTTTACCTCAAAAATATATTCCGATTCAATACCTGTTTTAGCCTGCCTTAACATTGAGCATTGAATCTGATAAAATGACATTAATGAAAACATTTTATAGAACGTTTTTGCCGCTATTGTTTTTCATCATGCTTGCATCCTGCGCTACAACGAGTGCCGGTAGCAATCATATAGAAAAAAAACAAAATGATAAAAAGTTACTTTTTGAAGACTGGAAATACAAGGGGTTCGGGCAGGAATTACCTGTATGGCTCGAAGCTGCTTTTAAAAATGATGTTCCGGCAGTAAAAAAGGCTGTGCCTGAGCTTTCAGATAAAGAAGTTGAAATTGTTCGTGCAGAAGGGATTAACAGCGATCAGGCAGATAAAATTTTGAAAATCAAAGAGGAAGAACTTTCCTCTGATTTTATATTATACGATTCAAGCTGGGCTTTGTCCGGTGAAACTTATATTGCACTTGCGGTGTTTTATAAATAGTAATAGGAGATTTTATGAAGGTTTTAGTTATTGGTGGTGCCGGATATATCGGAAGCCACGTTGTAAAAGAAATGATGAAGGCTGGCCATGAAGTTACTGTATTTGATAATCTTTCAAGTGGGCTTCGCTGCAATCTTTTCCCAAAGAACGATTTTATTTATGGAAATATTTTGATTGAGAGGGATCTCGACCAGGCTTTTTCGCGAGGTTTTGATGCTTTTGTTCACCTTGCGGCATTTAAGGCTGCAGGTGAATCTATGGTTGCTCCAGAAAAATATTCCATCAACAATATTACAGGAACTTTGAACATTATGAACGCAGCTGTAAAGCACAACTGCAAAATCATGATTTTTTCTTCTTCTGCTGCTACTTTTGGTGAGCCACAGTATCTTCCAATGGATGAAAATCATCCTCAAAAACCTATCAACTACTACGGTTTTACAAAACTTAAGATTGAAGAGTTTATGGACTGGTATGATCAGCTCAAGGGACTTAAGTTTGCGGCTCTGCGTTATTTTAATGCAGCAGGTTATGACCCGGATGGAGAAATCCGCGGACTTGAACAGAAGCCGGAAAACCTTCTCCCACGTGTAATGGAAGCTGCTCTTGGACAGCGTGAACTTAAAGTATTTGGAAATGATTATGATACACGAGACGGAACTTGTATCCGCGACTATGTTCACGTAACAGACCTTGCACGTGCTCACGTAATGTCTCTTGAATACATTGCTAAGAATCAGAAGAGCTTGAAACTGAACCTTGGAACTGAAAAGGGAACAACTGTAAAAGAGATTATTGATGCTGCCCGCAAGATTACAGGTAAGCCAATTCCTGCAGAAGATGTTCCACGTCGCCCAGGCGACCCTGCATGTCTGTATACAACTTCAAAACTTGCAAAAGAATTGATTGGCTGGGAACCAAAATACTCTGACGTTGATACTCTCGTAAAAACAACATGGGAGGTTTACAAATAATGACTAAGGCCTCTGATTTTTTACAGGCAGTTCGCGGAGAAATTATTGATCTCGAAACTTTACTAACTTCAATTCCTGCCATTGCACCAGAAGGTGGCGGAGACGGAGAAGAAAAAAAATGCCGTGCCCTCGAAGAATGGCTTCGTAAAAACGGTTTTGATAAAAATGGCTGCACAATCGAGCGTTATGAAGCTCCGGATAGCCGTGTTTCTGCTGGAGTTCGTCCAAGTCTTGTTGTTACAATTCCGGGGCAGGATGATTCACAGCGCATCTGGGTAATGGCTCATATGGACGTTGTTCCTGTAGGTGACCCTAAACTCTGGAATACAGATCCATGGACTCTTGTTGAAAAAGACGGACGTATTTATGGCCGTGGCGTTGAAGATAATCAGCAGGGACTTTGTTCTGCTGCATTTGCGGCTCTTTATTATATTAAGAACGGACTTACTCCGGCACACACTGTAAAACTTCTTTTTGTAGCTGATGAAGAAAACGGAAGTGAATATGGTGCAATCTGGCTGATTCATAATACTTCACTTTTCCGAAAGAGTGACCTTGTTTTGATTCCTGATGGAGGAGACAGCGAAGGCCGCACAATTGAAATTGCAGAGAAAAATCTTTTATGGCTGCGCGTCCATGTAATGGGTAAACAGACTCACGGAAGCCGTCCGGACAGTGGAGCAAATGCCTGCCTTGCAGCAAGTGCACTTTCATTAAAACTTAATGGACTTGAAAAACTTTTCAATAAGCATGATTCACTTTTTACGCCGGATTATTCAACCTTCCAGCCTACAAAACGCGAGAAGAACGTAGACAGCATAAATATCATCCCGGGAGAAGATACCTTCTGCATGGACTGCCGAATTCTTCCTTGTTACAAACTTTCAGATGTTCTTGCTGAAGTAGACAAGTGCTGTCGCGAGGTAGAAACTGAATATGGAGTAAAAGTTGAATACACAACTCCACAAAAATCAGAAAGTCCTGCAACTCCTGTAACTGCTCCGGTTGCTCAGAAGCTTGCTGCTGCAATCAAAAAGGTTCACAACATTGATGCTGAGTTTATTGGTATTGGCGGTGGAACTGTTGGTGCAGAACTGCGCCGCGAAGGAATTGATGCTGTTGTATGGAGTACGCTCGACGATCAGGCACATCAGCCGAATGAATATTGCATTATTGATAATCTGATAAAGGATGCAGAGACGCTTATAGAATTTTTCGCAAACTAAAGTATCGGCTTTGAACAGAAAAAGAGCCCCAGCCAAACGAGGATGAGTTTGGCTGGGGCTCTTTTTCTATTCACGCCGTTTCGTTTAGTGTGTGAACTGAATGTGTTTGACGTTAACAAAAAAAGTACTCCAGACAAACTCATAATTCCCCGTTTGGCTGGAGTACTTTTTTTTGTTAACGTCAGATTCAGATAAGTTTAAGTGCTAGCGTACCTTCAGGAAGATTCCAATAATCGCACAGGTAATAAGCAGTTGAAGAATCATAAACTTCAAAAGTACCTGTGTTGGTGACCAGCCGCGGTTTTTGCGCATGTGGTCGTGGAGTGGGAATCTTACATTTTCAAAAATCTTAATCTTAAAGAATCGAAGCAGGAATACTTTTAGTAAACCCATACCGCCATTTACCATAATGATTGAAGAGGTAGCAAGAATTATGAATGGGTTTCCGCTTACCATTACTCCTACACCGATAAAGTAGCCAAGTGCTCGGCTTCCGGCGTCTCCCATAAGACAGTGACTTGGGAAGGCATTGTGCCACAAGTATCCCATTACAACTCCGGCCATTGCGAGCAGTAAAACAGCCCAGTTAGCACCAGTAGGAAGATGCTTTACAAGCAGGTATGCTGCAATGTCTTTGTGGCCCAGAATAAAGTAGAAAAGAATACCAAGAGTAAGAAGAGCAAGCAGAACGAGGGTAGAAGAAAGACCGTCTACACCATCAGTGCAGTTTGTTGTGTTGATGGAAGCCCAAAGTAAAATTGTACAGATTACAATATATACAACCGGATTTACTGCAATTTCATTTGCAAAAAACGGCAGCCAGAAGCGTACGATTCCATCCGGTGAAAGCTGCTTGAAGGCATAATAAAGAATGAATGAAGTTACAACGCTTATAACCAGATCAAGGGCACCTTTCAGGTATTCGCCCCAGCTTGTTGTACTGCGGTCATCAAGATAACCTGTGAGCATTGTAATCCAGGTAAGAATAACAATAGATGCACGTGCCCAGTTCATAGGACAAATCAAAAAGCTGATTATTACGAAAATCGAAATGAATACAACGCCGGCCCCTGTAGGTTTACCTTTTGCGGCTTCTGCATTGTCTTTGAGAGTGAACTCGCGGCCACGGTCATGAGGCAAAACATTATAGAATTTTGGAATCAGCTTAAATGCAAGAAAGAATCCAAGATAAAGTGCAAGTGTAATAAGCACAGCATAAGATGTAAGCAGACGGCCAGGACCCCAATAGTTTTGAAGAATCTGTCCAAGATAGTAAAGCATAAATAACCTCTATAAAGAATTAAAATGAAAGATGTGTCATACCTGTAAAAACCATGACAACACCGTGTTCGTTACAGTAATCAATAAACTCGTCATCAGAAGGAGTTCCACCAGTTTGTAAAATTGCTTTTACTCCGCTGTCAATCAGCAGCTTTGTAGAATCGCCGAATGGAATTGCAGCATCACAGACAAGTACCTCGCCAAGATTACTTTTATCTATATCATAATTCAGACGGAAATCATCTCCAGGTAAGCCGCTTGCTCTTTCTGTATATTTTAGAGCCTCAAACCAGACTCCGTCTATAGCACGTTTTGTAGATGTGCAGCCTTGCGATATTCCGCAGATGGCATTGTTTTTTAGAAGTACGGCAGAATATGAGCGGGCTCCCATAACCAGCAGCATACCAAATACCATTTCATCAGTTTGAAGCTGTGAAGGTCTGTTTTTTGTTTTTACCTTCCACTGAGTAAAGAGCGTTGAATCCTTTGTTTGTACTAAAAGCCCGCCGTTTATATAGCGGCCTTCAAGGTCAATGTTAGTAACCTTGGAAGATGGAACAAGCTTAGTTTTTTTATTTTG
Source organism: uncultured Treponema sp. (assembly GCA_946540605.1). GTDB lineage: Bacteria > Spirochaetota > Spirochaetia > Treponematales > Treponemataceae > Treponema_D. Next base: position 3,309 of record CAMNIU010000246.1, on the reverse strand, counting down.
AGAAAGAATCTGCTTGGCTTCTGGTGTAAAACTTGGGGCAACAATAGCTGCAAAATTACCTTTAACGATTTCTTCTGCTGCTTCACCGTTAATTACCGCGCTGCAGGCAAATACTGTATCTGTTGTTGAAATAGAATCGTAGGTATAAGTTGATTTAAAAGAATCAAGAACATTTGTTGCATGCGAAGCACCAAGAATTGTTCCAAACTTAACTGCGAGAGAAAAAACTGTACCTGAAAGCGGAGTAAACTGAGTTGTAAATTCATAGCCGTCGCTGTTAGTACTCTTTACAGTCGGTTGATTTCGTAAAAGAGAGAAAAGTGCATTTATCTGTCCCCAGGCAAAAGAAATATCATTTACAAGGGCATAGGATAAATCTTTACCTAATGTCTGTAAAAAGTTTCCGACAGAGCCAGCTTCACTAGGAGCTTTATATAAATATGCAGATTGCTGAGCATTAATTCCACTGCGAAGCTGAAGTTCTCTCTTAAACGGCATCATCAGATAATTCATGAATTTTTCATTATATGAAGGACTCTGCAAAATTGAAGCCGAAAGTCCTGCATCAAAAGCAGAAATAAGATTTAACGCTTTTGCAGCAAGGTAGATTCTAAAATCTTTAGAAATGCTGTTTGTTCGAAGTTGAATCATAGCCTCTTTATAATCTGCAGGATCTGTCAGAATCAAAAGGTTTTCATAATTTCGGAATGAATTTCTTAATACTGAAGTAACAAAAAAATTACTAGGACAAAGATGATTATCGAACTGCTTCGAAACAATAGAAGTATCAATGGCAGGAAGAACATTCATGCAGACGATATAAATATTGTTTTCTTCGGAGTCAGAGCGGGTAATAAACTCTTCATCTTCGTCGTGATACTTAGACATCATAATTTTTCTTATGAGGTTTGAAGTATCAGCCATGAACATATTGCTTTCTGAAAGAGCATTTTCCTTGGTTACGGGAATTTTCTGCTTTCTGAGGATTTCTTCAGTTTTGTTTGCTGTGAGAATGGTCCATCCAGACGAAACAAGAAATTCGGCAAACTCAACAAGATTTTCTGTGTTTTCTACATGAATTACAGCTCTCTTTGTCATAACTTTATTTTATCAGAAAAGTTACTAATTGAAAATAGACAGAAAAATAATGTAAAATAGGGGTATATGAAAGCTGTAGCAAAAAAGTCTGTTCTTTCGGGGCATATTACAGTACCCGGTTCTAAGAGTCATACAATCCGTGCGCTGATTCTTGCAGCAATGGCGGATGGTACTTCACATATTTCTAATCCACTTCCAAGTAATGATTGTCTTTCAACAGCGGCTGCTGTACGTAAAGTTGGGGCAGAAGTTGATTTTGGTGAAGGTGAAAATAGTGGAATATGGACTGTACGTGGTGCCGGTGCAGGTCTTCATCTTCCTGCGGATCAGATTGATGTAGGTAATTCCGGTTCCCTTATGTATTTTTTGTGTCCGGTGCTTTCAACTTTAAAGGGTGACTGTACTTTTACGGGTGATGAATCTATTTGCCGTCGCCCGGTAAATCATCTTGTAGATGCTCTTTGTCAGTTGGGGGCAAATGCACGCTGTATAAATGGAGGTGAAACTCCACCATTCAGTTTTTGTGGCCCAATAGATGTAAATAAAAAACTTATAACCGAAGGTGCTCTCTCGCAGTATATAAGTGGATTTATGATGGCTGCTTCTCGTTTAAACGGAACTTTGGAAATGGAGTTATGGAATCCAAAAGAAACTCCATATCTGACAATGACAAAGCTCTGGCTCGAAAGTGTAGGCGTTCCTGTAAAAATAAGTGATGACTTTAAGAAAATCTGTGTAACAGGACCAGTTCCTTTTAAGGCTTTTGATAAGGCTGTGCCTTCTGATTGGGAAGGGGTTGCCTTTCCTTTAATTGCTGCATTAATTTCTGGAAGTGAAATTACAATTGATAATGTTGATGGTTCAGGAAGCCAGGGTGATGATAAGATTGTAGAAGTCTTACAGTCTGTCGGTGCTGATATAGAATGGCAGCGTGCCGAAGAAAAATTAATTGTTCGTGGCGGTAAAAAACTAACTACCGATAGTTTGGCTGATAAGGAACTACGGGTTGAAATGTCAGCATTTCCGGATGCAATTTGTGCGCTTGCTGTAATTGCCTGCTTTATAGAAGGTAAAACTGTTTTTGCAGATATTGATATATGCCGCAAAAAAGAGACAGACCGCATAAAGGCAATGACAAGTGAGCTTACAAAACTTGGCGCTCGTATTGTTGATGAAGGAAATCAACTTGTGGTTTATGGTGATGGTGGAAAGAGCCTTCACGGTGGTGAGGTTGAGTCTTTTAAAGATCATAGAATCGTAATGTCTATGGCTTGTCTTGGACTCGGCCTTAATAACGGAGAATCAGTTATTGTAAATGATGCTGAATGGTGTAGTGTAACCTTCCCACACTTTTTTGAAGTTATGAACGAAATTGGAGCTGGTTTTGAAACAAGGTAATAAAGAGAATCCTGAATATCTTCAAAATCAGCTTATAACTTATATAGGAAATAAACGTGCTCTTTTAGACTTTATTGGAAGCGGAGTTTATGAGGTACAGGCTTGCCTTGGTAAATCAAAACTAACTTGCTTGGATGTTTTTGCAGGAAGCGGTATTGTGAGCCGTTATCTGAAACAGTATTCAAGCGCAATAACAGTTAACGATCTGGAAAATTATTCATGCATAATTAACCGTTGTTATTTGAGCGATAAATCGAAAATTGATATGGAAGGCTTGAATCTGCTTCATTATTCTCTTTGTAAAAAAATAGACAGAAAAATGAGTGCTCTTGAAAAATCAGACTCTGGATTTAAAAGTGCCGGTTTTATTTCTGAACTTTATGCCCCTGCAGATGAAGATTCAATTGAAAAGGGGGAACGTTGTTTTTATACTCCTTATAATGCAGCCTATCTTGATGTGGCGCGACAACTTATAGAAAAAGAAGTTCCTCCTGAAGTGCAGGATTATTTTATTGCACCGCTTTTGTCTGAAGCTTCAATACATGCAAATACCGCTGGTATATTCAAAGGCTTCTATAAAAATTCAAAAACCGGAACAGGACAGTTTGGTGGAAACGGGCGGAATGCACTTTCAAGAATTCGTGGAAAAATTGAATTACCGTTCCCGGTATTTTCTGATTTCAATTGTAAAAGCCGTGTATTCAGTCAGGATGCAAATAGTCTGGTTTTGGATGAGACTCTTTATTCAAAAGAGTTTACAAGAGATGGGGTTTTTGACCTTGCTTACTTTGACCCGCCATATAATCAGCATCC
>CAMNIU010000245.1 GCA_946540605.1 uncultured Treponema sp. | reverse complement strand
ATAAATAATATCACAAGATAAAATTGATTAGATTATTTTATACAAATTGCGTTATCAGGTCAATATATATTCAACAGTTTTCGCATTGACTAAATGTTTCAAAAAAAATATCAAAAAATTTTCAAAAAACCCGGTTTTGACTTCATGTTTTTGATATTTTGACACCATTATATATATGGACATTTCTATAATTTGTTTTTGAAAAAATTACCTACAGATTTGTTTTTCCTATAAATCTGTAGGTATCGAAATCATAATTTTCTACAACAAGATAAGTTTGGTTACCCACAGATTCCTTTATTTTAACATTCTGTAGGTAAATTCACAAAGAAATCTTTCTAAAAAGAAAAATATCTACCTACAAAACAATCATTTTAAGTCTTTTGTAGGTATTTTTCAGAAAAACAAATTGATTTGAAAGATAAAAGGAGCTGAAATTATGGTAAAAGAATTACTGCCACCGGAAAACATTATAAAAATGCTAAAAGAAAGACTTTCCCAGCTAAAATACACACTTGCCTACAAGAAAAAGACACAGGCCGAAAGGCCACCTCTAGGACATCTCCGCATAGCACAAGTTTCAAACAAACCTCAATATTATCACTGTACAAAAGAAAGCCCCGAAAAAGGTAAGTTTATTCCGCGCGCACAGGAAGCGCTTGCCCGTCAGCTTGCACAAAAAGATTATGACCTAAAGATCCAAAAACTTCTGGAAAAGGAAATCCGAGCCACTGAACGCTACCTCTCCCAAGTTACTTCTAAAGCCCCTCATAAAACTTATGTAACTTCGGATAAAACACAAGGCCGAAGACAAGCACAAAATAAAATAGAAGCTTTATATGCAAAAATGTGCCCTGCCCGCCAGACCCTTATCTCGCCAGTTACACTTTCAGACCAAGAGTATGCCGCTACCTGGTTAAAAACAAGCTATCACGGCCTATCATTTAAGACAGACTCACCAGAATATTATACACAAAAAGGCGAACGCGTCCGCTCAAAATCAGAAGTTGCAATTGCAAACGCCCTGGCACAGTACAATATTCCCTACCGTTATGAATATCCATTAACTCTTGAACACACCACAGCAAGTGGCAGAAAAGAAGCAATTACAGTTCATCCGGATTTTCTCTGCCTGAATGTCCATACCCGCACCGAGATTTACTGGGAACACTTTGGCTTTATGGATTCTCCAGGCTACAGTCAGAACGTCGTTTCAAAACTTAATCTATATGCAGAAAACAAGATTTTCGCAGGGCACAAGCTCATTTTCACCATGGAAAGTCAAACGGCTCCCCTAACAAGCAAAGTAATCGAGTTGATGATAGAGAAGTTCTTGTTATGATAATGCCTAACACTTTTTATATAGGTTGCTTCGCTGCACTCGTAATCCTATATGACTTTATATCTTGCAGTAAACTTCTGCTAATTATCCAAACTCTCGCAAAATCTTAACTTATTATTCTCAAGCGTATTTTTATTATCAAACTTCACACCTGGAGCTTCGGCAAGGGCATCTTCATAAAGGCCAAGACAAATACATTCCCCTTTATAAAGGCTGACATTACTAATATTGAAAACATAAGTCTTTTCAGCACCGTCCGCAAAAGTTCCTTTCTTTATTAAAACAGGCTCTCCTAGACAGGCTCTGCGTTTTCCTTCTGCATCGGTCACCTCCGCAATCAGGTTTATATCAAAGAAAGCCGGAGCAAGACCTGTATTTTTTATGGTAACGGTAAGTTTTCCACTTCCCTTTCCATCATAATTTATATCTGCTGAAGTCACGGTGAAATTATAGCCCAGTTTATTTGTCATTTCTTTTACATGCTGGCCCTGCTCCTTGAAAAACTTAGCACCACAATCCCCGCGGTCCAATTCATAATAAGTCATGTGGGAAACATTAATTGCATTCTTCCATCTTTCTAAAGTCCACTTGCGATTATAATCATCCGCATCTGAACACTGGAGCATCTTTTCATAGGTATCGCAGTTTTCACCTATGACCGGAAGGCCAGCTTCATAGCATTTTTTCAATTCATCTTCACGGCCTTTTATCTGAATTAAACCATCGTCTCTTTTTGCAATTCCCTTGGAAAGAATATATTCATACATTTCTCCGCGAACATCACTTGGAATTACCAGCTGAGTTTTCTTAAATACAGATAAATAATAATCTATTATTTCTTTTTGAACTTCAATCGAAGGCATTTCGCTGTCTTCCAGTTGAAAACAATGCCACTCGCCCCAGTTTCCAAAACAACGTATATCTATAAACTCAACATATTTATTTCCATCATATTTTCTGGCCATTTCTTTGGCAAAATCCTTACAGGCCTGAATATAAATCGGGTCTGACCAGTCTGGTACACGAATAGTTTTTTTAGAATCTGTACAATATGACATTACAGACTTACAACCTTCATCATAAACGTATTGAGGAACTAAATCTCCATCTTTATCACCAGAATCTATTGGACTAATACGCCAGCCCAAAGTTCTATTATATTTTTTGCAGGATTCAAGCTCTTTATCTATAAAAGACCAGTCATATTCATTCTTACCTTTTTGAATTTTATTCCAGCCACAACCGGTATAAACTACAGAACAATAATTCCAGGATTCATTTTTGCCTGATGCCAAAGCTAAATCCCACCATTCATTTGATAAATAATCATCGCTCCAGGCATACTGTACAAAGCCTTTATGCGGATTCACAACCGCGCCCCCGGAAGGAGCTACACTAAAAGATTTATTAAACGCAGTAACCAGAAGCTTCTGATTCTCTGTTTCGTTTTTTGCTGCATCCCCGGTTGCTGGTGCACAGCCGACAATTGTAAAAAGAGCGGAAATCAAAAATACCACAAGCAGTACAGTGGTAATGATATAAAACGTTTTTTTCATATAAATAAGGCCTCCTACGATGATTATAAAACAAGATGAGGGATTGC
>CAMNIU010000244.1 GCA_946540605.1 uncultured Treponema sp. | reverse complement strand
ATTCCTTCTGCTTTAAGATCATCCTTAACGAGGTTAAGAATTTCTGCGTGTGGTTCAGGAGTAGCGCCAACTTTAAGAACGCCCTTCTGAATAGTTGATGCTGATTTTTTGCTGCATCCTGCAAATGCAAAAACGAGCAGGGCTGCACTTACAACAGCTGTAATTTTTTTCATGGTGTATATTCCTCCATGTTTTTTTAAAATAAGTGTATTACCTAGTAACACACTATGTTATAGTGACAAATAATACCATTACTGTCAATAGTATTGAATTCAACGGGTTTAATAATTTTTTAACTTGTTATTTTGAATTTGCTGAGATAAAATTAAAGCATAATATTTTTTAGCTTATGGGTGGCGTAAGCCTCTATGGCTTAAAAGGAGAAAAATTATGGCAAAAAAAGCGATGAATTTGCTTTTTGTTATTGGTACAGCGCTTACTGTAATCGGTTTCTGCTGTCCAATGTTCAAAGGATTTCTTGGTTCTGCAAACGGTTTCCAGTTTATCAACTTTGATAACTCTGGATTTGTTACAATCGGCGCTCTCTTGATTTTTGCAGGTGCTGTTGCCGCACTGGCTGCTGAATTTGTTCCGCAGATTTCAGGACTTAAATTCCTTTTCCTGATTGCAAGTATCGTTGGTGGTGTAATCCTCGTTCTCGGCTTTACAACAAACGGCGGTGTCTACAAGGCAATCGGCAAGGGATTCATCAAGCACGCAACTGTAGGTTTCTACCTTGTAATCGTAGGCTGGGTTGTTGCACTTGCAGGTCATTTTACAAATAAATAACCGCTTTTAAACAAAAAAAAGGATGCCCAATAATGACACTTATCGGGCATCCTTTTTTTTTGTGTCCGCTTATTTTTCTTCCATCTGGATTTTTAAATCATTTCCCTGAACGCTTACCTTTGCATGGCTTCCCATAATCAAAGGCATTGAAGGGTCAATATGACCAACGTCGGCATCCATAATAACCGGCACATTAAGGCTTCCCAGAATATCCGTTACCGCATTATATTCATCAACGCCCATCAGACTCTGCCTGAACGATGCCAGTGGTCTTCCAAAGATAAAGCCTGCCGCATTCTTAAACCAGCCGCCTTCACGAAGGTGCCACAGGGAACGGCGTATATCCATGGGATTCTGGTCACAGCTTTCCAGAACCCAGATTACCTTTTTGTTGTTTTTATTGAATTGTTCAACTCCGTCCAGTTTTGTCCCGCTCAAAAATGTAAGGCAGTCCAGGCACCCGCCAAGGAGGGTCCCTTCAAATTCAATTTTTGTATCATCACCGGCTTTAACAAGTCCGTTTTTTGAACTGACAAAGCTTGTAAGAACCTTTTCGTCCGTGTAAATGTACGGGCTCAACGGATCTTCAGATTCAACTTCGGGATTCTGGAACGACGGATAGCCGAAAACCGTGTATTTTTTTCCTTCGAGTATTTCCCAGGCGTCCTTTTCGCTCTGCTCCCACGGCTTTCCAAAGCCCGGAGCGTTAGGGCCGTAAATGGCAGGAATTCCGGAAACTGTAACGAGGGGAAAGATAAAGTTTGTATTGTCAGAATAGCCCATAAACCATTTTGGTTTTGCAGACCTGAGTTTTTCAAAATCGATATGGGTTACGGTCTCGCACATGAGTTCGCCGCCGCCACAGCTCAAAACTGCATCAATTTTCGGGTCAAGGTAAAAGTCCACAAGTTCTTTTGCCGCAACTTCGGGCTTTGTAGAAATTCCAAGGCCGTCTGATTTGTGACAGCACTCGCCGATAACTACATTGTAGCCCAGGGCCTTAAACTGCTTTACCGCCTCATCAAAACGGAATGTGTACGGCTCTGTTGTGGCTCCGAAAGACGGGGCCGCAATTGCGATTGTGTCACCTGGTTTAAGTGGTTCTGGAAATTTCATTTATTCCTCTCTTTTTTTAAGTTCCGGGAGAACCTGTGCAAGAACGACGGCAATAAAAATCAATGCACAGCCTGCTGCCATCCGGGCGGTAAGATGCTCGCCCAGCACGATGAGCCCAAACAGCACACCGAATACGGATTCAAAACTCATCAACAGACTTGTCCATGCAGAAGGCAGATATTTTAAGCCCACATTCTGCAGCACAAAGGCTACGAGGGTAGAAAATACGCCGAGATAAAGCATGCTGATGATTACACGGCAAGAAGTCATCTGTTCAACGGGCATCGGGCCGTCAAAGAAGGTCGCAAGAATCCATGAAAAGATTGCCGCAAACAGAAACTGAAGCGCGGTTAAAACAACCGGGTTGTGTTCTTCGTTGTATTTTGCAGTAAAAAAAATGTGAACGGCATAAAAAATACCGCAGATTAAGGTCAAAACGTCGCCGATATTAATCATTGCGCTGTCGCTGCTGCCAAGGGCAAGAAGGCCGATTCCCACAACTGACATGAGCGCACACAAAAATACGTACCACTGAGGACGCTTTTTGGTAAAAATCCAGATTAAAACCGGAACGAGAAATACATAAATTGTGGTTAAAAAGGCGTTTTTACCCGCTGTCGTGTAGTTACAGCCGATTGTCTGAAAAAGGTATGCGGCAAAAAGATAGAACCCAAGGACAGCTCCGTGAATCCATCCCCTCTTTCCAAGTTTTACCAGTGACTTAAAAAAGACTGCACACAAAATAACTGAGGCAATGGTAAAGCGGAATGCCATCATCCAGACCGGACCAATGTAGTCCAGGCTGTCTTTTACAACAACAAAGGCAAAGCCCCAGATGGCGGCCGCTAAAAGCACGCCAGCTGAGCAGAGCACAAAACGGGTCTGATTATTCATTTTTATTTTTTACTATCAGGAACTTGAACTTTCTTAAGCTTCCAGATATCCCTTACGTAGTCTTCGATTGTACGGTCACTTGAGAACTTGCCACTGTTGGCAATGTTGATAAGTGTCTTGCGGGCCCAGCCTTTACTGTCCGAATATGCTGCGGCAATTTTTTCCTGAGCCTTGCAATATGAATCAAAGTCTGCCAGAAGGTAATAAACGTCAGGACGCTGACCTTCTACACCATAAACGAGGGAATCGTGGATTTCCTTAAAGATCTGGCGGCTCGGGTCATAAGTTCCGTCAACAAGCTGTTCGATAACCTTTGCAAGAGCAGGATTGCGTTCAAGATACTGCTGAGGATTGTATGAGTGTTCGCTTTCCATTTTGATGATTTCATCAGAAGTCAAACCAAATACAAAGTTGTTTTCTTCGCCGGCTTCCTTAAAGATTTCGATGTTTGCACCATCCAGGGTTCCCAGGGTGAGCGCACCGTTAACCATGAACTTCATGTTTGA
>CAMNIU010000243.1 GCA_946540605.1 uncultured Treponema sp. | reverse complement strand
GGCCTTATTAATAATGAAGAAATTGCTAACCTTTGTTCAAAATACAATATCGAGGTTCAGAGCTGGCTTAAGCTGGCAACTGAAGTTATGAATACTCAGGAAATGCAGGTTGCGTAAGGAGGACTGATATGGTATTAGCACTCGGAATAATCATTTTTATTATTGGCTGCTGCATGTCTTCTTATGAAGATAATACCTACAACGCTCAGCGACGTGAAGAACAGAGACACCGGGAACTGATGCGAGCGTTAGAAGAATGCCGTAATTCACCACCGGCATCACGACGAAAAAAACAGGTTAGAAGACGTTTTGCTCAGGATAAAGACGGAAATCTTCTTGGCGAAGAAATCACAGAAGAAGAATTGGAGGACTGATATGGGAGTTTTCATTCTTTTTGTATTATTTGTTGGCATTATTGTGATACTCAGTAAAGCAGGAAGCAGCGGAAAAAAAAGCTATCATAGAGGATATACTCGAGCATATGATTACGAAGACTATGATGATTATTCCGATTCCGAAGCTAGAGCTGCTCGAGGGGAGAGGGATTATTATTCTGATGATCCTTCAGATGATTATAATTCGTATTATACCCAAGTTGCAGATGATGCAATGATGGGAGACCGCGATGCTATGGATGAGATGCGCGGGGAATTTGGAGAAGAGGAGGAATAAAATTATGATGATGTCACCAGCTCAGTATGCAGAACAGTTTGAAAATGCGTCGTATCAAGAAATCTTAAAAGTAAAGAATGAATTGGTTTCTGAGATTTCGAAGTTTGAACACGATTACGACATGGAAGATCCTGATTGGAATATCTGCCCAAATCCGGATGTTCGTTATCAGTGGAATTTGGGAGCTCTTGGTATGATTGCTCCGTTGTTATCAAAAGCATTTAACAGAGAGTATGAGTGGGGGGAGAAGGGTATGGAGGATTATGGAGGGGAGATGAGGGAGTTTTATGGGGAAGTATGAAATGTAATAATTTAAAAAACCAGTAATTTGGTTATGAATAACCATTGACAAAATGAATAAACGGTATTATATTTTGGTTATACAAAACCAAAATATATGAGGTGTTTATGTCATTACTTACTAAAGAACAAGTGTTGGATTTAGAGAAGAATTATCATTTTGAAGCTATTGTTGATTCCCTGACAAATTTTTTCCGTAAAAATGGATTGTATGATATCGACTTACATCCAGTTATTTATTGTTTGGTAAAATGTCTGGAATTTGAAAATCCATTTTGTACATTATCGGAATTAGAAAAAATTGGAGGGTCTGAAGCAGATGAAGCTGCTTTGATGGAAATTAATTCTTCAGATATAACTGAAGAAATATGGGCAGAAACACTGCATACAGTAATAGAGTCAATTTCTAAAAAAGAATACAGTCTAGAAGACCTAGCTGTTTTCTCGTTAAAAGTGCCTGGAATGCAAGCTTTTTCAGGATGTTTTTCGACTCCAAAAAGCATTATTAATCTTGCAAATAAAATACTTAGCATTCAGCCAAAAGAAAAGGTAGCAGATATTTGTTGTGGTTCAGGAACATTTATTATTGATGCATGGGAAAAACAAGATAAAGCAATTTATTTTGGATGTGAAAAAGAAAGACCATATGCAAATTGTACTCTATCAAAAGTAGGATTACTTGATGGTGATTTTACAATTACATCTGAAAATGCTTTTCAAATTGTAGAATACAAAGAAAATAGATTTGATAAAATATTTTCTAATTATCCATTTAAGGTACGTATTTCTGAATTAGGATGTGGAGAAGAATATCTTAATAAACTAAGAGAAAAAATACCTTCTATATCAAAAGCTACAACTTCTGATTGGATTTATAATGCACTTTTATGTGACCTGCTTAAAGAAAATGGAAAAGCGGTTGCAATTATGACAAATGGAAGTACATGGAATAAAACAGACAAGGCCGTTCGTCAGTACTTTATTGAAAATGGTCTTGTAGAAGCAATTATTTCTCTTCCTGCAAAATTATTTGCTCCTAATATAGCAATACCAACATCAATGATTATCCTAAGTAAAGGAAATAATTCTGTAAAAATTGTTGATGCTACAAATATTTTTGAGGCTGGACGACGCGGAAATGAACTTTCAGATGATAATATTGAATCTATCATTTCTGCACTAAAAGAAGATGGTGAAAACAGTATCACTCTTTCTAAAGAAGTACTACGTGAAAATGATTATAACTTAAATTTTGACAGATATGTTGCACAGGAAATGAATCTTGATAATCTGGCTCCATTTAGTACTGTAATAACAAGTATTACACGTGGAGCAGGAATAAAAGCAGAGGAGTTAGATAAGATTACAACAAAAAAAGTAACAAATAAAAATTACCTTATGCTTGGCAATATTCATGATGGAATTATTGATGAAGACTTACCATATCTCTCTGTGATTGAAAAGAATCTGGAGAAGTATTGTCTTAAACGTAATAATCTTATTCTTTCAAAGAATGGTTATCCTTTCAAAATTGCTATTGCTGCACCAAAAGAAGGTCAGCAGATTTTAGCAAACGGTAATCTTTTTATTATAGAAATTGATGAAGAAAAAGCTAACCCATATTTCATTAAAGCTTTCTTTGAAAGTGAACAAGGAATTGCTGCTCTAAAATCAATTGTAGTTGGTTCTACAATTCCAAATATTGGTGTGGAAAGTCTAAAAGCTTTGAAGATTCCATTACCATCTCTTGAAGAACAAAATAAAATAGCTGAAAAGTACCAAGCAACACAAGATGAAATTAAAGTTTTGAAGCTACGTCTTGCAAAAGCCGTAGACCGCCTTTATCACATCTTTGATGAAGGAGAAAATGATTAATGTCTTACGATGTTGATATTCTTTCAGAAATTGAAGAAAGCCTTGAAAAGATTTTTGATGATGACCTGTTAAAGATTATTTCAATGTTGAATAGAAAAAATCAACTTGAAGAATTTCTTGATTTAATAGGTCACCAAGAATTGATTCCTGGAAAGAAAGCTTTTCAAGCAACAAAAGAAGGAAAAATTATTGTTGTTGGTTATTCAGATGTTAAACAAAAGCATCTTGAAGGAGTTATAAAAGAAGTAGGATTAGATAAAGAACGGTTTGAATTCTACTTAGATTATGAGGATGGTATTGATCGAAAGGTAAAATCTTGGCAATGGAATCCTAAAGTATCTGCTATATTAGTAGGCCCTATGCCTCATAGTGGAGGTGCCAAAGGAGATTATGGAAGCGTAATCAGTGCGATAGAACAAGAAGAGGGATATCCACCTGTAGCCAGATTAGGGAAAAACGGACTTTGTATTTCTAAATCTGATTTTAAAGACAAATTAATGGATTTAATAGATACAAATATTATTAAACTATAATTTATTAAATTATGTTATAATAATTAATTGGAGTTTAAAAAACATGGCAAAAGCAAAGAAAGAAGACAAAGAATTAAATCTTGATCAGATATTATTTAAGTGTAGAGACCACTTGCGAGCAGCACGAAACTCGGGGTCGTTTTTTGAGAAGCGTGATATGATGCTTACTCTGGTTTTCTTGCGATTTATTGGTGAGAAATATGAGGATGGGGTTGAAGCTCTTAAACAAAAGTTGATTTCTGAAGGGCTTGATGTTGAAGATAAGAATGTTCAGGAAGCTTTCTTTGGGGAGGGAGCTACTTTTGCGGATGGTACTTATAATCTGCCGCCGGAAGCTCGATGGTCTTATCTTAAAGATGTGTCAGCTGCAAAACTAAATGTTGCACTTGATACTGCACTTGTAAAAATTGCTGAACAGATTAAGACTCTTGAAGGCTGTTTTGTAAAAGGTACTTTTACTACCCGCAATCTTGCTCCAAACGATATTAAAAAGGTTGTGGATGAAGTAAACAAAATTAGTCATAAAAAGTTTGGGCAGGAAAAAGATTTAATTGGTCATGTTTATGAATACTTCCTTAAAGAGTTTGCTGTAAACGCAACTAAAGAGGAAGGTGAATTCTATACACCTCATGATGTTGTTCAGCTTATTGCTACAATGATTGAGCCTTTTGATGGTACTCTTTATGACCCATGCTGTGGTTCGGGTGGTATGTTTATTCAGAGTGCGGAACTTATAAAATCTAAGCAAGGAAGTATTGATAAAGTAAATGTTTATGGTCAGGAAAAAGAGCCTGCAACATATCGACTTGCAAAGATGAATCTTGCACTTAGAGGAATAAGCCACAACCTTGGTGACATTGCAGATTCTTCATTCCTTAATGACCAGCACAAGGGATTGTATTTTAATTACATAATGGCTAATCCGCCATTTAATCTTAAGAGCTGGTATGATGATAATTTGAAAAACGATGCTCGCTGGGCTGATTATGTTACTCCTCCAGAAAGCAATGCAAACTATGCATGGATTTTACACATGCTTTATCACCTTCATAAAAACAACGGTGTTGCAGGATTCCTTCTTGCAAACGGTGCTTTGAATGACAGTGATACTTTGGAAATAAGAAAAAAGCTTATTCAGAATGATAAGGTTGAAGCTATTGTTGTCCTTCCTCGTGAGCTTTTTATTACAACAGATATTTCTGTAACGCTCTGGATTTTGAATCAGAACAAGAAAGGCGGCGAATATCACAATAGAAAACTTAGAAAACGCGAACACGAAATCTTGTTTATGGATTTGAGACAGTGGACTGAAAACGCTGTTAAGAATGAAAATAAAAAGAAAGTTCGTCTTATTCCAGAACAGATTGAAAAGGCTGCAGAAATATATCACACCTGGCAGACAGAAGGAACTGACGGAACTAAATACGAAGTTCCTGAACTTTACCGCAGTGTTGGAATAAATGAGATTGAAGAAAAAGGCTGGACTCTTGCTCCAAGTAAATACATTGAGTTTGTGGACCATGATTTACAGATTGATTACAAGAAAGAAATGGCTCGCATTCAGAATGAAATGAAAGATCTTCTCAAGAATGAACGTGAATCTCAGAAGAAGCTTGCCGCTGCCTTTAAGGGAATTGGCTTTGATATTGAATAGGTGGTAGTAAATGGCTAATAAAACATATAAACTTGGCGAGCTTCTTGAGATTTCTGATGAAAGAAATTCAGATGATAAATACTCTCTAGATGATGTAAAAGGAATTTCAATCCAAAAGATTTTTATTGAAACCAAAGCCGATATGCAGGATGTTTCTTTAACACCATATATTCTGGTAAAACCAGATTATTTTTGTTATGTAACTGTAACATCCCGAAATGGTGAAAAAATTACACTTGCGCATAATACTTCAAAAGATACTTATATTGTTTCATCATCATATATTGTTTTTTATATAAAACGACCAGATTTACTTAATTCTGATTATCTTTATATGTACTTTAATCGTCCTGAATTTGACCGATATTCTCGTTTTAATTCCTGGGGAAGCGCTCGTGAAGTTTTTTCTTGGGAAGATTTTTGCGACATTGATATTACTCTTCCTGAATTGAAAACACAGGAAAAGTATGTGGAGATTTATGAAGCTCTTGTGGAAAATCAAAAAAGTTATGAGCGCGGACTTGATGATTTGAAGCTTACTTGTGATGCATACTTGGATAAATTAAAAAAGGAAAAAACAATTCCTCTTGGAGATATTATTGAAAAAACTGATAAAAGAAATATTAATCTCGAATATGGAGAAGATGATGTACGAGGAATTATCAATCTTAAAGAATTTGCTGAAACAAAAGCAGATTTGATAGGTACTGATTTATCTAAATTTAAAATCATTGAAAAAAATGAATTTGCATATAATAGTCGTACTGATGGACGTGATATGCTTGTAATGGCTCTAAATAGAGATGATACTCCTATAATTGTTACATTCAACTATAATTCTTTTAGAATAAAGCCTGAAATTGAAAAAAATGTTAATACTGAATTTTTATATTCTTTTTTCAAAAGATCTGAATTCGATAGATTAGTACGATTCAATTCTTGGGGATCTTCACAAGAATTATTGTCATGGGAATATTTATGTGACATTAAAGTACCTTATCCATCAATAGAAATTCAACAATCAATAGCAAATGTATATGAAGTTTACAATGAACGTAAAGCAATCAACGAAAAACTAAAATCACAAATAAAAGACATCTGTCCTATTCTTATAAAAGGTTCTCTGGAAGAAGCAAAGGAGGCATAAAGTGGCAAAGTTGAAAGATTATTGGGGACGTTTCTGTGAATCGGATTATGAATATGCTTTCCTTGCATGCCTTGAAAAAGAAGGTTGGCTTTATGCTCTTGGTACTCAGATTGGACGTGAGACTAAAAGAGATGTTTTAATTGAGAACGATTTTAAAACCTTTGTTAATGACATAAATCCTGGACTTGATGAAGATGATGTAAATCAGCTATATGACAATGTACGGCTTATTGGTTCGTCTTCTGAATTTTCAATTTTGCACAAATTTTATGGCTGGCTTGTAAATGAATATCAATTCTCTACAAAAGACGGCAGCGCCAGAATGATTAAGTTTATTGATTTTGAGCATCCTGAAAAAAATATATTCAGAGCTGTAAATCAGTTTACTGTAGAATATACAAATAATGGTAAAAAAGAAAACCGCAGACCTGATATTCTTCTTTTTGTAAATGGTATGCCACTTTGTATCATGGAACTTAAAAATCCGGGTGATGCAAATGCTACTATATTAAATGCCTGGGAACAGATAAATATCCGTTACTGGCGAGATATTCCACATCTTTTACATTACTGTCCTTTAGCTTGTATCAGTGATGGTGTAAAAACTAGACTGGGTACTGTAAGAACTCCTTATGAGCATTTTTATGCATGGCGACGAGTAAATGACGGAGACCCAATTTCAACTCTGCCATTTGAAGAAACAGAAGCTCTTGTAAAAGGTGTTTATTCACCAGCACGTTTTTTGGAAGTATTCCGTGATTATATATATTTTCAAGATGATATTTATGATAGAGAGGAAAGAGAAATTGTCTGCCGCTATCCTCAATTCTTTGCATCACGTCTTTTGAAAAACAGTATTGTAAAATCTGTACAAGAAGGAACTGGAAAAGGTGGTACATACTTTGGAGCTACTGGCTGTGGTAAAACTTATACCATGGCTTTTCTTGCACGCCAGCTTGCACTTCGTTGTACTGATATTCCTAAAATTGGTTCACCAACAATTATTCTTATAGTAGACCGTGATGACTTACAAAAGCAGGGAGCAAAACTTTTTACAAAAAGTTCTGAGTTTTTGAATCTGGGTGAAGTTTCAGTAGTAAAGAATCGTAAGACTTTAAGGCAGGAACTTGGGGCCCGTGAAAGCGGCGGTTTTTATATTTGTACAATTCAGAAATTCTGTGACAGAAAAGATGACCCTATTGGACTTATAAACGAAAGACAAAACATTATCTGTTTTTCTGATGAGGCGCATAGAACTCAGCTGGAACATTCTAAGAAGATTCAGTTTAGTAAAGACAGTGATGAAAACATGAAGGCTCTTGTTTCTAAGCCTTATGCAAAAGTTTTGAAAGAAGCTTTTCCTCATGCAACTTTTGTTGGATTTACAGGAACGCCAATTGCAGAAACATACCAAACATTTGGTGATGAAATTGACCGTTATACAATGGACCAGGCTGTAGCCGATGGGCTTACTGTTTCTATTAAATATCATCCTCGCATTTCTAAGGTTTTGCTTGATGATAATAAGGCAAAGGAAATTGAGGCTTACTATAAGAAATGTGCTGACGATGGTTCGACTGCAGAAGATATAGAAGCAAGTAAGAATGCAATGAGTTCTATGGAAGTTATTCTTGGAGAGCCAGAACGACTTGAACGCCTCGCAAAAGATATTCATGACCATTATATAGCTGCTTGCAGCGGAGACCCTGACAGAGTTCAGAAAGCAATGGTTGTCTGCTCTACAAGAAAAATCGCTTATGACTTATTGATGAAGTTTAAGACAGCTTATCCTGAATGGTTTGTTGAAAAGAAAGTTAGTGACGGAGTAACTGCATCGGAACAGGAACTTAGCGAACTTAAAGAGATGCCATTTATTGCAATGGTTTCAAGTGTTGGAAGTAATGATCCGGAAGATATGTACAATTATCTTGGCGGTGTTAGAAATGATAAGCGTTCAGATGATTTTGACGCTGCATTTAAGAATGAAAAATCTAATTTCCACATTGTAATTGTAGTTGATATGTGGATTACAGGTTTTGACGTTCCTTCTCTTACTTATCTTTACAATGATAAGCCTTTGCAGAAACATACTCTTATCCAGACTATCAGCCGTGTAAACAGAATTTATCCTGGTAAACATTTTGGTATGATTGTCGATTACATTGGAATCCGCGATAACATGCGCGAAGCTGTAAAGCTTTATGGTGGTACAGAAACTGTTGCACCTAGTACTGATGATGTTGAGCAGGCAACTTCAATATTCAGAACTGAACTTGCAATCTTAAAAGATTTGTTTGCGAATTATGATATTACTCCATTCTTGAATCCAAACAGTGACCCATATGATCGTTACAGACTTTTGGCAAAAGCTGCTGAATATGTATTTACTTCTACTCAGGTTTTGAAAACCGGTAAAGATGGAAAGAAAGAAGTAACGTTCAAAACATATTTCTTACAGACTGTAAAAAGACTTCGTACTGCATATGATATTTGTCAGCCATCTGGAAATCTGGAAGAAGAAGAATCTGCTTTGGCCCAGTGTTTTATGGCTATTGCCGGATTTGTTCGAAAGATGAACGGAACTGATGCACCTGATGCAGATACAATGAATAGACAAGTTTCAAAGATGGTTGAAGAGGCTTTGAAGTACAACAAGGTTGAGAATGTTTTTGAAACTGGTGTTGAAGAAGAACTGTTCACTCCTGAATATTTTGACAGACTTGCTGATGTAAAACTTCCGGCAACTAAGCTTGAACTTTTGATTAAGATGCTTAAAAAGCAGATTAAAGAATACGGAAAAACAAATGGTATTGCTGCAAAGACTTTCCAGGAAATGCTTGAAAAAACTATTGAGGAATACCATGAAAGACGAAAGCTTGTAAGCACTGCAGAAGCTGGTGCCATTGGTAATGCTGCAACAGACCAGCTTATTCAGAACGCTACTGAACAGGCTTTGGATATTCTTAGGAAGATGAATGAGAGTCGAGAAAGCTTTAGAAAGATGGGGCTTACTTTTGAAGAGAAAGCTTTCTATGACATTCTTATTGCAATGAGAGACCAGCACAACTTTGAATATGGTGAAGATAAAGAAGTTGATGGCGTTGTTGTTAATGAGAAATGTAAGGATTTAGCAATAAAAGTAAAGGCTCTTATTGATGAAAAATCTTCTTATGCTGACTGGTTGAATAACAGTAATGTAAGAGCAAGACTTGAACAGGATATTAAGATTTGTTTGATTAAGAATGGATATCCACCAACATATTCAAAGGATGTGTTTGATAAGGTTATGGATCAGGTGGAGAATTTTGAGGAGAATGTGGGAGAATAGGGAAGATGGAAGAAACAATAGCAGAAGCATTAAAAAAGATTCTTTGCATACTAGAACAACCAATTTCCATATCTGATATAATTTCAATTGTAGTTTCAATAATTTCAATTTTTATTGCAATTTTTGTTCCATATAAAATTATGGAAAAGCAAAATAAAATTTCGATATTTGAAAAAAGATTTCAAATATATAATGAAATTAATAATATTTATAAATATGCTGAATGTATTGAACAATTACAAACATTACCAGGAATACCTAACCCTACAGAACAAATACTTGCAGATGCAAGTTTACAAATCTGGTATAACATGGATAAAGAAATTACATTTAGTATAAATAATGAAACTTATGATTTTACGAATTATGTTAATGCAATCCAAAAAGAAATAAAAGATCAACAAACATTAATTAAAACTTCAGAATTCTTATTCGGGAAAGATGCTTTTAAATTTATTTATGAACTAAATGATAAATATGATGCTTTTTTAAAAGTACTATCTCAAAATCTTTTTTCTAAAACAGGAAAAAATTATTTTAAAACAAGGGAAGATTTTATTTCTTTTGTAAAACAGAATCAGGAATATTCTAAAATATTTATAAAATATTTGAAAATATAGTTTTTTGATTTGTGAGGGAAAAATGCAAAATATAAAAAAACAAATTATTTTTATTTTTTATATGATATGTATGTTATTTTTTCTAAATGCTGAGAATAACAAAATTTCAAAATTAACGTCTATTGAATATTGTACAATTACATTTACTTCAGATATTTCAACATATTATTCTGAAATAAAAATTAAGAAAAATACACGTTTATCACTAAATGAATTTCCAAAACTAACAAATTCAAAATATAAGTTAACTGGATGGAAATATAATGATGAAATTATTAATAAAAATTTCATCATTATAAATGATAATATGCAATTTGAAGCTATATGGGAAGAAAAAACAATACTACCTGCAGATTGGATTCAAATCGTTGTCCTTATTGTTGCATTATTTGGAATTATATTTCCTATTTGGTTTCAATGGAGACAAGATCAAAAAGAGAAGATGCAAATTGAATCTGAAAAACCAAAACTTCGATTACTTTGTGATGAAACTAATGAAGGAATTTGTACTAGATGTAAATTTACTAATGGAGAGGAACTCATATCTTTTAAAATACGTGTATTTAATGATGGATTTACAACTGCCAAAAATGTACAAATCAAAATGATTACTTTTGATATTTCAGATTTTCCAAAGATTGCTGATTATGATAGAGCAATAAAATTAAACTGGTCATACCAAGATCAACAGACAAGACTTAACTTACCTCTTGAAAAGAAAAGTGATATTCAACCAAAATCATTTGAAGATTGTGATTTTGTTTTCTTTAATGTAACAAAAGGACTTGGTTATTTTGCATCTGAAAATTCAAACTTATTATTAACAAATTCAGGGACATGTCGTGTTAGCCTTATTGTTTCAGGTGATAATATTTTGTCGGAAGAATATTTTATGAGTTTTAATTTTGATCCTAACAATCCAAAGAAACCAATAGAAGTGAATATTCAAATTCAAAAAACAAAAAATCAAGGATAGGGATTATATATTATGGCAGAAGAACGTAGACCAAATTTTGATTTTATAAAAATGGGAATACCTGTTGGCTCTGAATTAGAAGCAGTTTCAGATCCAAATGTAAAAGTAACTGTAAAGGATAATCGTAAAGTTCTTTATAATGGAAAAGAATATTATCTAAGTGCTCTAGAAGAAGAATTGCAATTACAAGGAAACCCTTGTGGACATTGGTATTTTGAAGGTAAAGGTCTTAATGATATTTATAATGAAACATATGAGAAAAAGAACATAGATTTATCATCTCCTGTAGAAATTTTGCAGGCTATAAAAGATGAAATTACACACAAATACAATAAACAATTCTATATTTACAATCCAGATGAACCTCATACTACATTTATTTGGATTGGCGATAAACAACATTTAATTGGAGAATGGCCTTATCATTATGAAGTTTGTATAGATAAGAAAAAAAATAATGATTTTGGTCATGATGGAGAACATGCATTTGTTGAATTACATATTGGAGAACAAACAACAAAAAGGATTGCAAATTATTTTGGAGAAACAGTAAAAAATTTAGAGAAAAATCCAAAGATAACCGGCTTTGCATGGAAAAAAGATATTAACAGTCTAAGATTAGAGAAAGGAAAAAATGGACATAATCTTACTGAGAAAAATTTAATAAATGTACTCATAAAAGAATTAATTGAATTGGACAGTATTGTAGGGGATGCAATGCGAGAAAAAATTTCAGAATATGAAAGACCTGAAAGAATAAAAAAACTGATAGAAAATTATAAAAAACTCTTAAAAATGACAAATTATACAACATTTATTGATGATGAATTGTATAAATGGAAATATATTACAGAATGTAAAAAATCTTCAACTTTGGAGCTTATAAATTATTTAATAAAGAATAATTCCAATTTAATAGATACTCCTAGAGTTATGTCTGGATGGAAAGAATTATTAAAGGATAACCCAACAGGATTTGAAAGTACTCTTGATAAACTTCTAGATGAAAATAAGGACTTTGATAAAAGAATACAGACTTTTGAAGATGATATGCAAAATCTATTTAAGCCATATCCAAATATTAAGGTATTTGCAAATGATGAAAGAACAGCCTCTTGTCTGCTTGGATGCAAATATCCTCAAAAATATACATTCTTCAAATCTGAAGGTTTATACAATTCATTATGTTTTGAGTTAGGTGAAGAAACAAGAGATAAAAGACAAAAGTTTAAGCATTTTTTGAAATTGCTTAATGAGATGATCCCTTATGTACAACGTGATGCAGAGTTACAAACAATCATAAATGAAAAAACAAAAGACTATATAAAATCAGACTTACTTACAGCCCAAAATATATGCTACTGCGTATTTCAAGAAAGAGCCCATAAAATGTTAGGAGAAGAAACTTTGTCTACAAAATCTAAAGAATTAATAGAATACACTGAACTTTTAAAAAATAAACTTAATGTAATTTTGCAGGGAGCACCTGGTACTGGAAAGACATATACAACTGCTAGTCTTGCTCTTTCTATTTGTGGAGTAGAGGACATAGACTATTCTGATCGTGATGCTGTAATGGAAAGATACAAAGAATTACGAGATGAAGGAAGAATTGGATTTTGTACATTTCATCAATCAATGGATTATGAAGATTTTATTGAAGGTCTGCGCCCATACTCTACAGAGAAAGGAATTATATATAAACCAGAATCTGGCCTTTTCAAAATAATGTGTGAAAGAGCTTCTAAGAATCAGGGAAAAGACATTATAAAAGCAATTGATGATTATATAGCAAGTATTGAAGGATATAATAATAGAAAAGAAATTCCAACAAAAACTGGGCGATCAAGCTTACTTGTATGGCACAATCAAGGTAATGATACTATTAGTACTAGAAGCACTTTATCTACAAATGAAAATCCAGAACATTCTCCATCTCCTTTAAATATTGAAAAAATTAAACAACAAGCTTTAGGTGAAGGTATTGAAAATAACTGGGAACACTATGCTGAAGCATTCATTAATGCTGTCAAAAAAGAATACAATCTTGAAAACACTAGTTCAAGTGACGAACCATATGTTTTAATTATCGATGAAATTAACCGAGGTTATGTTTCAAAAATCTTTGGAGAACTTATAACACTTCTTGAAACTGATAAAAGATTAGGAAATCCTAAAACAGAACTTACTGTAGAATTACCTTACTCTAAAGAGGAACATTTTGGAGTTCCTAAAAATCTCTATATAATTGGAACGATGAATACAACTGACAGAAGTACAGGAACATTGGATTATGCAGTAAGACGTAGATTTGCTTTTGTTACACTTGAGGCCAAAGAAAATATTCTTGAAGAAACAAAAGCTTGCGATGAAGCAAAAGCCCTTTTTAAGGATGTAAAAGCATTCATTGAAAATAATAAACTTGAGGATGTTGATATTGGAGATTTAATGGTCGGTCATAGTTATTTTATGACAGATAAGACTGATGTATTAAAACAGAAAATCAAATATGAAGTAATTCCTCTTGTAAAAGAATACATTAAAGATGGTATTTTAACTTGTCTTACAAGCGAAGCAAAACCTTATTTTGATGATTGGCTTGAATTAAGGGTACATGATTCAATAGATCAATAGAGAAAATAAATGCCAGTAATACAAGAGCATCAATATTTGTCAGATAAGAAAGAAGAATTTTCTCATTTTAATTCATGTGAACGTAACGAATCATATCTGGATGGACTTTTATTAAATCCAAATGCTTCAGAACGAGACAGACGCTACTTCTTTCAATGGGATGATATTAATAAAAGTTATCGTGCAAATTATATGATTGGTGTGCAAAGAGTACAAGGAGAAGAATTAGTTATTGAGCCAAAAATTGAATCTATAGATTTTATGAAAATGTTTAGTATCTGTTTAAGCAGTGGAATAGCAGCAGATGACTTTTCAAAAATATATGGAATAAATCTTGATTCAAAACCAATTGAAACTAGTGTTAATTTTTCATCTTCAATTACTCCATTATTAATAGTTCATTTTTTACAATTAGTTAAAGATATTGTCTCAAAAGGTTTGAAGGCTGACTATATACAGAAAAATGAAAATATAAAAAAAGTAAAAGGTAAAATTAATATCTCAAAACATATACAAAAAAATATAATAAACCAGAAATATGATAGAGTTTATTGCAAATATATGGAAAGGTCAGTTAATAATCCTGAAAATAGATTATTGAAAAAGACACTTTTATTTTGCCAGCAGTTTATAATTCGAATGAAAGGAAATGAGGCATTTAAAACTCTATATCAAACTATTAACTATTGTTTAAGTCATTTTGAAAATGTTGATGACCAAATTGAAATCTGGGAGATTCGCAATACAAAAAACAATAACTTATATAAAAACTATGGTGAAGCAATAAAAATTGCAAAAACCATTTTAAGACATTTTGATTATTCAATTAATAATATACAAAAGAGAAAAGAAAAAGTTCCTGAGTTCTGGATTGATATGCCTTTGCTATACGAACATTATGTGCTTGGGTTATTAAAAAGAGATTATGGTAATGCAATTGCTTATCAAAAATCTGGATGGTTTGGTTGGCGACCGGACTTTTTGCATAAGAAAGAACAAATCATTATGGATACAAAGTATATGCCACAGCTTGAATGGAATGGACTTACAGGAGATATAGTAGGTCAACTTGCCGGATATTCACGAGTAGCAAGTTTTATACATGCATTAGGCGTTGATGATGAGACTGTTATTCCATGTTTGATTTTGTATCCAAAAACATCTGCAGAAGCTGTTAATTTTCATTTTGATGTAGCAAGGCCTTTAATAGAGCAGGCAAGCAAAGCTAATCATATGACAAAGTTTTATAAACTAGCGGTGCCGCTTCCAAAATTAAAGATATAGAACGTGTTCGTTGCTCAGGAGAAATAATGAAAATCTTTATGAAAACCATTATGGAAAAAAATTAAAGACTATCCTTTTGAACATAACATAGGAGCTATATGCCATCAGGATGGAATCAAACTTCCGGGACCTTCCGGGAAGGGACGATTGATGAAGATACTTTTTGGATGTTGTTCAATTATGTGTTTTCTGACAGTTCGGCTAAGAGAACAACATATAAATTTGGGCTCATAAAATCGATTCTTGATAATCTTTTTAATAGTGAAGAGGAGGATTATTCTCTCTTCATCAGCTATGAAAACTTGTTCGGGAAGTTTGCGGAAAACTACTGGAATCTGGTTACTAAATATCATTTAAGACAAATGCTGCCGGATGGTAAAAGCGAGTATTCCAAAATCGAACAGATATTCATAGCTTTAATTCAGGAAGAGCCTGCATTTGCAAATATTCCTTTTACATCGATTCCGGAAGCCCAGAGAAAAGCTATCATCAAACAGGTTAGCAGCGATTGTAGAAGAAATGTAAGCTGAACTATTACGCCTGGGCTAAGTTCCTTGAAAAGATAAATGACGAAGCGGTTGTTGTAAAGCTTCTGGACAAGTTATGGAACTTTGTTCTTGCTTGTCCGTCCTGCAATATCCGAAAGTGTAACAAGATTCCGGGAATGGAATATGTAAAAGTCATTCAGACTCGAAATGATGCTTTAAGAAAACTGGATTCTGCTTTTGTTCAAAATCAGTTTAAAACTTATAAGCCGCAGTTGATTAGTGATATGTGGAAATATGCTCAAAGCGGCGGATTTATGGTGATGTAGGCAAGCTTTGATGACGGGGCGTTGCGGGGTGTCCCCGCAGAGGGGGTAGCGGAAGACCGCTTGCGGGCTGAAGCGAGGGGGAGACTTCCCCCACAGGTGGAGCTATGGGGATTTTGCACAAATTATACTGATTTCATAAGGGGATTTTGCATATTTTTGCTTGATTTCCCATGGGGATTTTGTATAATTTAAGGTATGGAAACATTCAAAAGGAAAATCTGGGATAAGTTTAAGGCATGGAAAGAAGAGTCTGACGGGCATACAGCTCTGCTTGTGGAGGGGGCTAGACGAATTGGAAAATCTACTGCTGTTGAAGAATTTGCAAAAAGGGAATACGAATCCTATATCCTGATTGATTTTGCATTTGCATCTCAGAATATCAAAAATCTTTTTAATGACCTTTCTGATTTGAATTCATTTTTCCGCCTGCTTCAGTATTACACCGGCAAAGAACTGAAGGAACGCAAATCTCTTATTATTTTTGATGAGGTTCAGCTTTTTCCTTTGGCTCGGCAGGCTATTAAACTTCTGGTTAAAGATCATCGTTATGATTATATGGAAACAGGCTCGCTCCTTTCTATCAAGGAAAATGTAAAGGATATTCTTATACCTAGTGAAGAGCGGACAATTCAGATGTACCCGATGGATTATGAAGAGTTTTGCTGGGCTATTGGGCAGACTAATACTTATGAAATTGGTCGAAATATCTGGCAGGAAAAGAAGTCTTTGGGTAATGATGTAAACCGTGACCTGATGAGAAAGTTCCGGCTTTATATGATTGTTGGCGGAATGCCGCAAGCTGTTGAAGCATTTCTGACAACTAACAATTTTACGCAGGTTGATCTGGTTAAACGCGATATTCTAAAGCTTTATGAAAATGATTTTATGAAGTTTGATTCTACAGGCCGTGCCTCTTTGCTTTTTGACCATATTCCGGCTGAACTTCAAAAAAATGCCTCGCGCTACCAGGTTTCGAGTGTGATAGAAAATGCGAGGGCAGGAACTATGCTTGAACGCATTGCAAAGCTTCAGGATTCTAAAACAGTAAATGTCGCTTATCATGCTAATGCGCCGGAAGCGGGACTTTCTCAGAATATTGATTTGGAAAAGTTCAAGCTTTTTGTTTGTGATACGGGACTCTTTGTAACTCTTTGTTTTAAGGACAAGGATTTTACCGAAAATATTATTTATGAAAAACTTCTTTCTGACAAGCTTCCGGCAAATCTTGGTTATGTCTATGAAAATGTAATTGCCCAGATGCTGGCCGCAAAAGGTGATGAACTCTATTATCATACTTTCCCTAGTGAAACGTCTAATCATAATTACGAGATAGACTTTGTTATTTCCCGCAAAAACAAAATCTGCCCGATTGAAGCAAAAGCTGCTGATTACCACAAACACAAATCGCTGGATATTTTTACCGAAAAATTTTCAAAACATATTGGCAACCGTTTTCTGGTTTACACAAAGGAATACCGCAAGGACACAGACATTTTCTGCATCCCGATGTATCTGGTGCCGTTTATTTAGGTTGGAGTGAAATTTGTTTGCGGAACATATCGGCAATTTATAGCCACAGTTATTGTGTTGTTTTATTCTTTATAATTTGCCGATAGTGTGATATAATTTTACCGATGGGTAAGATTAAATATATAACTGTAGGAGCGGCGGCTGATAACTGGCAGATTAGTGAACGCAGTGTCCGCAATTATTGTGCTCAGGGTAGAATTGAGGGGGCGCTTCTGGAAGGTAAAACCTGGAAGATTCCTTCTACTGCACAAAAGCCTGACCGCAAGCCTCGTCATTCTTTTGCGGAAGAAACGCTTCTTGCATTTCTTAAACGCGAAAAGGAAGCAGGTCTTAAGGGTGGTATCTATCATAAAATCCAGATTGACCTGACCTATAACTCGAATCACATTGAGGGCTCTAAGCTTACTCACGATCAGACCCGTTATATTTTTGAAACGAAAACTATTGGCGTTACGGATAAGGCTGTAAAGGTTGATGATATTGTTGAAACTGTGAATCATTTCCACTGCATTGATCTTATTATCGAGGGTGCTAACACAAGGCTTTCGGAAAGCTTTATTAAGCAGCTGCATTTTATTTTGAAGTCCGGCACGACCGACAGCCAGAAATCATGGTTCAGAGTTGGAGATTATAAAATGCTGGAAAATGAAGTAGGTGGCTCGGATACTACGAAGCCTGCCGAAGTGGTTGCTGCAATTAAAGCGCTCCTGAAAGAATACAATTCAAAATCAAAAATCACATTTGATGATATTCTGGACTTTCACGTTCGTTTTGAATCGATTCACCCCTTCCAGGATGGCAATGGCCGCGTGGGCAGGTTGATTATGTTTAAGGAATGTCTCAAGCATAACATAGTTCCCTTCATAATCACAGAAGAGCTGAAGATGTACTATTACCGCGGAATCAAGAACTGGAAGGATGAGCGCGGGTATCTGAGGGATACTTGCTTGACTGGGCAGGATGAGATGAAAAAGGAGTTGGATTATTTTGGGGTTAAGTATTAAGGGAATATAAAAAAGGAGAATAGAAACTATGCCAATGATTGAAGCAAAGGTAACCATGGAGTTGCCTGCAGAGAAAAGAGATGTATTAAAAACTGAGTTTGGAAAAACTATCACCATTTTGGGAAAGCAGGAATCCTATCTGATGATTAATCTGGTTGACGGCCAGGATTTGTATTTTGGTGGCAACAAGCTGGAAAAGGGTGCCTACGTTGAAGTAAAAGTACTTGGCAGCGTTGATGCCGGGGCCAGTGATAAGATGACCGCTCGGTTGTGCGAGATTCTAGAGAAGGAACTTGGTATTCCTGGAAACGTGGTTTATGTCTCGTACTGGGGAACCGGCAGCTGGGGCTGGAATGGCGGGAATTTTTAAGGAAAAAAAGAAAGAATGAATGCAACAATAACATTAAGAGAATATCTTGAAAAAGGAAAAACATTTGTTATTCCAAATTATCAGCGTGGTTATGTCTGGGGAAAAAATAAATCTGGAAATACTAAGAACGCTGTTGAATATATGTTAGATGAATCACTTATTCCTGGATTCAATAATAAATCTCAGATATTTATCCAAGGCATAACTGTAACGGAAAAAGCTAAGGAAATTGTATTGATTGATGGACAACAGAGGACAACTTTTTTTACCTTTTGCTTAAATATCTTGGATATAATAATAACTTTGTAATTAGTTATGATGTTAGACCAGAATCAGATATTTTTCTTGCAGCTGACAATCTTCTAGAAGATATAGAAGATAATAAATATGAAGAATTTCAAGATATATATTTTTTCAAAAAAACATTACGGATTATTTCCGAAAAAATCGGAAATTTTTCAAAAGAAGAATTTCTTGAATATTTATTGGACAATATAAAATTCCTATATATTGATATCCCAGAAGATAAAGCAACAAAAGTCTTTTCAATGATGAACGGTAGTAAGGCAATTATGAAAGATGAAGAACTTAGATTCTCTTTATAAAAGTTTACTTGTTCATGTAATCGCCATTTTACGGTGCCGTTTTTTGGCACTCTGATATTGTATCATCTTGATTAAAGCACAACTTGAATGTCTTTCTAGAAAATCTATGTTATGGTAATTAAAGGGGAATTCCCAGATAATGCTGACTTCCTCTATTATCGTTTTCTTGCTTTTCTCAAAAGCAAGTGGTGGGGCTAAATTAATTTTACGGAGGTAGGGAGCGACGGCGGAGCCGGCAAATTGCGAGTGATGCAGCAATTTGAGCGAGTCTCCGAGCGCCCCCGCGCGAAGGTACTATGCACAACTACCACAAAATTGTTAGTCCTTGGAAGCGGACTGACCCGAAGTCGAAAACTGTAAATACTGAAGTATTTTCAGATGAGTACATTGAAATGTTGAAAGACATTCAGTGGATTGGAACTGAGAAAATCGATGGTGAAAATCTGAATTTTTACTACGATGGAAATCATGTTTCGTATTGCGGGCATACAGAACGTTCTGACTTTACTGGTGAAAAGAAAGCTTGGTTAGATGCTCTCATAACACCAGAATTTGAATCCATCTTTGAGCAGGTTTTTGGAGAAAAAGAAGCCTTTGTTCATGGAGAACTCTTAGGACCAAAGATTCAGAGTAATCTTTATGATGTTTCTGATTTCAAGTTCTATGCATTCGATATTTACAATAAAACGGATAGTGTTTTCTGGAAGCAGGAAGTTGTAGATATTTATGCAAAACAGTTTGGTTTTGAGCGAGTGCCATTTGTAGCAACTGGAACTTTAGATGAAATTGCAGCTATTGTAAAATCAGCTCCAGCATCTAAATTGAATCCAAAAATGGAGATGGAAGGTATAGTAATTCGTCCTTTCAGAGAATTGAAAAATGCAAAGAATGAACGAATTATCTATAAGGTAAAAGTAGCAGATCTTCTTGGTCGAAATGCAAGGAAGCTTTAGTTTTCGCACTAAATTTTCCGTGATAATTTTATTTGACTTTGATAGACTAAAGTCATTCAAGTATGAAAGAGACTCAAGTTGTACTTGAATGACAAAGCTACTTTTTAGCTGTATATTTTAATTATCACTTCTAGAAAAGCGTTTCTTTTACGTAAAACTTAGAAGTAGTGCTCGTTGAGCACCTTGTATTTTAAGAAGGAGGAACTGAGATGAAAGCAGTTTCTAAGACATTTGAATTGCAAACATTACGACTGCCTCAGCTCTCACTCGGACTCCCGTTGCAGGGCTTTATGCTTCAGGGACAGATACAGGGGATGTTTAATGGGTTTGGCTTTATGGGCCAGGCTACTTTTGAAGATTTTGAAGGGAGAACCAGCGCTTAAAACTTTTTTACACATGCGCTGGCTCCCGGGAATAAGGAGAAACGGATGTGTAAAATTAATAAGCCAGTAATCAACGTAGCAGCAACTGCTGCAAAAATCAAAGAATGCCGAATCCGTGCTGGTTATTCGGTTCGTGAAATCCAAACCATTTTCAATTTCTCAAGTCCTGAGGCAATCTATGCATGGGAGAAGGGTAAGTATATTCCTTCCATTGATAACATGATTGTCATTGCTGAAGTTTATGGTGTAACTGTGGATGATTTTATCGTTCGCGATGTAATCGAAATTGAATGCGATATTAGGGAGGCGAAATCGGCTTGAATTAAAAAGTAATTATTGCCCTTTAGCTCAGTTAGTAAGAGCAGCGGTCTTATAAGCCGAAGATGGTTGGTGCAATTCCAACAAGGGCTAGAAATTATTGTCGTGTGGTGTAATTGGTAACACAAGAGATTCTGATTCTTTAATTCCGGGTTCGAGTCCTGGCATGACAACTTATATGCAGGTTTAGCGTAGTTGGTTTATCGCGTCGGTCCTCCAAACCGAAGATCACGGGTTCGAATCCCGTAACCTGCTTTTTATGAGGAAGTAGCCTAACGGGTAAAGCACTGGACTGAAAATCCAGTTTAGATGGTTCGAGTCCATCCTTCCGCGCTTTTATGCTCTGATGGTGGAAGTTAGAATACACGACTGGTTTAAGCCCAGTTGCCGGAATGGATTGCAGGTGCAAGTCCTGCTCAGAGTAATGTATGCCCACGTGGT
>CAMNIU010000242.1 GCA_946540605.1 uncultured Treponema sp. | reverse complement strand
GCCTATAACATCACGTGCCAGCTCGTCTTTTCCAGCAAGATGATTATAAAAATATTTATCATCTAAACGAACAGGAAGCTTAAATGGACAGGTGCTGCAGGAATATTTTTTCATATCACATTTACCACTTACCCACTTATTTTCACAGACTGGAGAATATCCAGTTTTCCCATTGTTTGAATTCTGCCACCGCAAGGCAAATACATCTTGACGGCCAACAAAAAGAGATTTAAAAAGATTGATTTTTTCTTGTGGAGAACTAACTCGAGATACAAGATTTTGATTATCTGAAGAAAGATGAAAATCAGATTTTTCAAAATTACTATTTTCAAAAGATTTTGTTAGTGGTAACTTACTATTGAGATATTCTTTTACAATAGTTTCTTTCTCCGAAAGTTGCATGAGTAAAGAAATCAATTCATCTTTCGAAAGAGAGTTCAGATAATCTTTTATTTCCATAATTGAACTATAGCAATTTTGCTATTTCGCCGCTACTATGAATACTATGCCAAAGGTCAAAGAATCAGACTGGAAATTATTTCGTGTAAAAATTGTTGAATGGCAGGAACGCTACATGAATAAAGTGAATAAAAAATTAATAAAGCTTTTATCTGATGAAAAACTCCCGCCTTCAGAAAAATTCTGGAAAGCCGAAAAGCTGATTTTCCGCGAGAAAAAATCAGCCGGCGTAATTGTAGAAAAGAGCCGCAGCATGTTCAAGATAAACCTCTTAAGACTGCTTAATGAAAAAGCCATTACCTTAGATGATTTAGCTGACTTTAGTCCCGAATTACAGGAAGAGATTAAGAAGGTAAAGGAAGACTAATTGAGTAAACAGATTAATCTCCTTGTTCCGTCATCCCGAACTTGATTCGGGATCTTTTTATAGATGCTGAATCAAGTTCAGCATGACAGTTATAATTCTAATCTATCTTTACCTTCCCCATCAACCCCGAATAATTTTCGCTAATCCACTTGTTAAGTTTTTCCTTACAAAACTCACTCTCCCCAAAAATCAAGCTATCCGGCTTAAGAACTATCTGTGTCCCGTGCAGGATTTTGGAATCATTAGTTTTGCTTGTAACAGAATGCTGTGGAACTCCGCGGATGTAATCCTGTTCACAGATTTTCCCATTCCGCCAGACAGTTATTGTAAGTTTTTCGCAAAGGGAGTTTACAAGCTTTAGGTCATCAAATGGCAGGTCTCCCATCTGTGCGTACTCAAGCTTTGTAATGGGCTTACCTGAAAAAAGATTCTGCAGGACTTCTTCGTGAACCACTCCATTGTCATCCAGTTTGATTCCGCGGCCATCATCAAAAATCTTAAGGCAATTATCCGGCAGCAGACTAAGCTCAATTTTAGAACAAAAGCCCGCCGCCATTTCTTCAAACGAATTACCAAGAATCGTGTAAATCATTTTGTGCATGACATCGCTTAAACTCATTTTTTCTTCCTCCATAGATTTGGTTTTACAATTTGCAAAAAGTTCAACCTCCGGAATGTCATACTTCTGCAAATATTTTTTGATATCTTTTGGAGAAGAGCCAAAAAGACTTTTGAACGATCTTGAAAAACCTTCGTGAGATTCAAAGGAATATTTCATGGCAACATCAATCACTTTCATATCAGCAAGCAAATCCTTTATAGAATATTGCAGCTTCCTGATCCGCACATAAGCAGTAACCGGAATGCCGTAAAAATCCATAAATTTTCTGCTGATATAAAAAGGACTGTAGCCCATAAAATCAGCGAGTTCCTTTAGTCCCATTTTGTTTTCAATGTTTTTTTCAACATATTCAAACAGCGGTTTAAAATCATCCATGTCTGCCTCCTCCACAAGTTTATACGATAATTTTACCACCGCTGTCATTCTAATTCTTGATAAAGTTTGCCATCAACTTTTTTAAATTTATTTTTTCACTTTTTAATTCTTTTTTTCCATGTTAGGAATCATCAGCTTTGGAAACATTTCAGCATAGCGGACCGTCTTATCTTCAATCTTTACAGTTTTTGCGTAAAGGCTTAGTGGGATATCTTTGTCGTCATGGGGAATGAGTTGCCCGTTCATTGCAAGAATTTTTTCTTTGAGTGTTTCGGCATATGCCTGGTCCATTGAGTTTGTAAGCAAAGCGAATTCATCACCGCCAATTCTGAACACAACATCTTCAGAACCGCACACGCTTTCCATTCGTCGCAGAGCTTCTGCAATTGCGGCATCTCCTGCCTTGTGCGAAATCTCATTAATCGGAATAAGGTGAACAATGTCACCACATACAAACCAGCAGTCCTTGCGCGACTTAAAAAAATCATACAACTCCGAAATGTCAACAGTTCTTCTCATAATAGTTTCTCCTTCTAATTGAATGAAGCCTGTAATTTTTGGAAACAGTTCCGCAGAATGTTCACGCCCCTTTTCGGTGTAGCGTTTTTTGAAATCCGACGGATTACAATTCCACACCTGCGAAAAAGTTCTCGTAAAGGCTTCATGACTTGAATAGCCGAATTGAACGGCAATATCCAGAATACTTAGAGCAGGCTTTTCTATCATCAATCTTGCAGCCCTGGTCATCTTTCGGCGGATTATATAATCGTGAACCGAAAAATGAATTGTGTACTTAAAGACCTTTTCAAGCGCAGACTTAGAAGCGTAACACCCAGCAGCAATATCTTCCGTCTGAACAGCGACAGTATCTTCAAGATGTTCTTCGATGAACTCCAGTGACCGCATTAATAAATCAAGATTAGCCAAAGCAACTCCTGTGAGCCCCACGGACTCAGTCGTAGGAAAGCACGCGCGCCATACTTTCTTACAATTATGAGAATACAATATTAGTGTAACATGCATTTGATTTTTTGAGTAAACTTTTAGCAGGCAGAATTTTATCATAAAGGAGGGGAAGGCCGACCCCTTAGGGAGCGGCCCTGCAAAGCAGGGCAAAAACAGTCCAGTGGACTGTTTTTAGCGAGTCTCGGCGAAGGCTGTGCCTGAGCCGGCTGCACTTCGTTGCTCGCCACCCCTTCTAGCGGGGGCTCAAACGCCGCCCCCGCAACGCCCTTGCTTATAAATATATTCTAACATATGATTTAATTTAAGTATAAGGCATTCCTATAAAAAAACACACAAATACAAAACCGAGGTAAAAATGGAACTCAGAGAATTAAACGAAAACGATCTTGAATCCCTTATCAAATTATACGAGCAGTTAGATGGCACTAACAGTGCTTTTACAACAGATGATGCGCGCAAAATCTGGAAAGCAGAAATTGAAGGTAACAAGAAAATTAAATATTTCGGAGCAGTTGAAAACGAAAAAGTAATCTCAACCTGCTATTGTCTGATAATTCCAAATCTTACCCGCTTAGGCTCTTCCATCGCTTTTGTAGAAAATGTTGTAACCGACTCAGAATATCGCGGACAGGGACTCGGCCGCAAAGTTATGGAAATGGCAATTGAGTTTGCCCGCGAAAATAATTGTTACAAAGTGATTTTGCAAAGTGCCAGCTTTAGGAAAGAAGCTCATCAGTTTTACAAAAATCTTGGCTTTGACGGTGAATCAAAAAAGGCTTTTATCCTGAAGCTTAAAGATTATTAATTAAACCGCAATTTTATCCAATTTTTTAATTCATATTTTTACTAATCTTTCTTCAAGAGGTAACAATATGAATAAAGAACTTTTTGAAAATTTTAATTGCGGTAGCCTGCGCTTACCGGAAGGTCAGATTGATTTCGACAAAATAAGCTGGAACAAGCATCCCACTTTTGAAGGCGTTGAGCTTAAGCACATCATCACTTCAAAAGATACCGGCGGAAACTTCAGCTATCATCTGGTTAGAATCGCGCCAGACAAAAGCATCAAAAATCACATTCACGAAACTCAGCTTGAAACTCACGAGGTTATTGCCGGCAGCGGAAAGTGCATCAACAATGGAAAAAGCCTTGATTATGAACCTGGTGTAATTTCAATTATGCCTGCAAAAGTTCCGCACGAAGTTAATGCTGGGCCGGAAGGACTTTATCTTTTTGCAAAGTTTTTCCCGGCTTTGTGTTAGTTGAGGCTTCCTTGTACTCCTTTGGAGTAAGGCCTACAATTTTTTGAAAGCATCTGTCCAGGTGACTCTGATCGCAAAAGCCAGCATCGTAAGTCACCTCGCAGACACTTTTTTCTTCTTCGAGCAGCTTCTGCGCCTTTCGAACTTTACACTGAATCTGAAACTGATGAGGAGTAAGTCCGTACATCTTTTTGAATTTCCGAATCAAATGAAATGGGCTGATGTTTGTATCCTTTGCCATTTCTTCAATAAGATAAAGATTTTCCGGCTGATCAAGAATTGAATCTTTGAGTTCTACGAGCGGTCCATCCATAACGTCTTTGTCCACATCAGACTGTCCCTGCATCGTTACGCGCAGACAAGTCACCAGCATCGAATATCCTTTTTCATCAACTGGTTTTATCTCATGCAAAACATCCGGCGGAATCTTAAACTCATCTCCCGTCTTATAGATTTTTGACTCACCATCCATCACAATGCAAACCTTTCCATCTTCAACAATTCCAAGAGTAAGATGTTCGGCATGCGTGTGAGGAGGATAGGCCTTGGTCCAGTTTTTATAATGAATACATTCTATTTCATCGTTTTTTTTCTGATATGAAATATGATTAATCAAAAGTATAGTCTTCCTTATTAATATCCAAATTCGCCGACGATTGATTCATCATTTTTTACAATTACTGCACCATAACGACGGCATAAACAGGTACACTGATTTGAAACAACATCTGCAATATCAAGATAATAGTTGATTTTGTCTTTTCGCTTGATTCGCTCCAATTTTTTATTATTTGTCATATATTCCCCGGAAAAACAAACTCCAGATTTTCCCTCGCAACTTCAACAAGCCGCAGGATTGTATTCACAGGTGTGGGGTCTAGGTCTGTAAGTTTGAAAGCCGGAAAGAACCTTGTAATATGAAGCGGAATTTTTTTACCAGTCTGATTTTCTAGCGCAGCAACCCACGCAGACAATTCACACATTTCCTGCTCACTGTCATTTTTGCCGGGAATGACCAAAGTTGTAAGTTCAACGTGACAGTCACCAGCAGCAGTGGTGATAAAATCTTTTACCATTTGAAAATCTCCGCCGATGAAGTCGCGATAAAACCTGTCTGTAAAAGCCTTGAGATCAATATTCATTGCATCGATGTATGGGAGAATTTGTTCGAGGACTTTTTGTGTGGCTGTACCATTTGTTACCAACACATTTTCCAAACCGGCTTCCTTCGCCAATCTTGCGGTATCTCGCACAAACTCATAACCTACAAGTGGCTCGTTGTAGGTAAAGGCAAGACCTATATTGCCGCGAGGGCGTAGTTCCAGCGCAGTTTTCACAATTTCATCCGGCTCATAAAACTCCGCCTTATCTTTATATTCAAACGCCTTCTGCGACCAGGAAATACTGCTATTCTGACAAAACGGACAACGCAGATTACAGCCATAAGACCCCAGCGACAAAATCATACTACCCGGCATGAACATATTAAGAGGTTTCTTTTCGATGGGATCCAAGGCAACCGAAGTTAGTCGTCCATAGTTAGCCGCAACTATCTGCCCGTCACGGCAACTCCGCCCACCACAAAATCCTGTCATACCTTCTTCGAGTTTACATTGCCTGAAACAAACATCACAAACCGGCATATACTTTTCTCCACGATTTCCGTACAGCTAATAATATTGCACGATTAATAATGCCGCACAACTTCAAATCTAAAGAGTTCCACATCCTCGCCAGGAGCAATTCCACCTTTACGCTTTGCAATTGAAATCTGCTGTTCAACTGAGTCTACGCCGTCCAGGTCCGGAAGAAGCAGTCCCCTCTTATATCCGCTCTGAACAATCACGCCATATTTTTTTACTTCAAGCTGGTCTGGGGAAGAGATTTTTTCTGCCTCGCCAAGAACATCAACATTAATATCAAGATATTTTAATTCATCTTCACTCACCGGCTCAAAACGCGGATCTTCAGAAACTGCGCTCACCGCATTATGAATTATCTCAAGAGCGAGATTTTCTTTTGTCGCGGCAATGGTTCCTATACAGCCACGCAAGGCACCAAACTTATGAACAGAAACAAAGGCACCCGCCCTAACCCGCAAAAGTTCCTCCGGCACCCACGAAGGCAATTTCATCTCGCGGCCGTTTTTCACAAAATACTCTGCAGACTCCCGCGCAAGCCTTACCCAGGCATCAGACTCCTGTCGTTTATGCTCAAGTTCACTTTCCACCTGCTGGAGCCGCGCCTCCAGAAAATGCCGTGACTCATCCACACCCTTCGGCACAAAAGAACAGATTCCATACCCAACACCGGTAACATCCTCGTGCGAATATTGGGTTGCCTCCACCGCCTGACCATCAAGTGCCCCTGCCATAATCACAAAAGATTTATGTCCGCACTCCGCAGCCTTCTGACAAAAGTTTTCATCAAAATCAAAAAGTTCTCCAAAGCGCCCGCCCGAGCAAACTTCCATAATCCGCTTGTCATAAACCGGACCTTCCTCGGCAAATCCATAAGGCCCATAATCCTGAAGCTTATGTGACAAATCTCCACTTGCAACATAAACAACTCTTCGCCCTAAAGATTCAACCGCGTCCTTTATCATCACGCCATATTCATAATGCTTCAAAAGGTCATAGCCAGAAAGCCCCGTTCGTACAAGTTTAAAGTCCTTATATTTATTGAGAATAAACCAGAGCGGCACCATAGTTCCATGATCCAGCTCCGGCCTTTTTTCGCCAAGAGTACCTGCAGGAAAATGAACTTTTTCAGCTCGAGCAACCACAAGATTTACAAGTTCCTCATCATATTCGACATCAAACTTCACCTGTGGCGCGCCAAAATCAGCGAAGGAACCAACTGCCCTAGCCCCCGGAGATATATGAAAATAATCAGCATACATCACACTGTGAGGGCTGGAGATAATTATCGTCTCAGGTTTTAACGATGCAATTTCATCAGCCACTCTCTCATAGGCCTTAATTGTCTTTTCAATCTGCTTTTCACTTCCCCGTCCAACCTCCGGCACAATCATCGGCGGATGTGGAACCATAAAGGCTGCTACAATCGACATGTGGAACTCCTATTTATCACGGAAGTTTTTTTCCGGAAGAAAGATAAAGCTTATACCATTCATTATGTGTAAGCTCAACCTTTGTTGCATCGCAGATTTCTTTCAAATGCACAGGATTCATTGTTCCTGCGATTGCCTGCATCTTTGCCGGATGGCGCAAAATCCATGCAATGGCGATTGCAGTTTTTGAAACGCCGTATTTTTCACCAAGCTCTGCAAGTACTTTGTTTATCTCCGGGAATTCAGGACTGTCTACAAAGCAGCCTTTAAAGAATCCGTGCTGTAGTGGTGACCAGGCCTGAATTGTAATATCATTTAAGCGGCAGTAATCTACAGTACCATTATCTCTATCTAACGAACGTTCGGTAGTTAAATTATTCATATAAAGCGGCTGATCAATAAGCTGAGACTGCTCAAGAGAAAACTGAACCTGATTAAAAACAAGTGGCTGCTTTACATAACGCTTCAAAAGTTCAAGCTCCATAGGCGGCACATTACTCACGCCAAAGTAACGAACCTTTCCATTCTTTGCAAGAATATCAAAAGCTTCTGCCACCTGCTCCGGTTCAAAAATCAAATCAGGACGATGGAGCAAAAGTGCATCAAGATAATCAAGTTTCATTCTGGAAAGACTTTCATCAACACTAGTCAGAATGTTTTCTTTGGACCAGTCAAATTCATTTCTCTCAAAACGAAGTCCGCACTTACTCTGAATAATCACATCCTCGCGCTTAAGGCCAGACTGCTTAAAAGCATCACCAAAGCGTTTTTCCGCTTCGCCGTCTTCACCATAGCAGGTAGCGTTATCAAAAAAATTTACTCCCAGCTCAACAGCGGTCTGAATCATCTTTTCTGCCTGATCAACCGAGAGTGCAGGCATTCTCATACAGCCCAAAATAATTGCCGAAGCATTTGCTGGCCCGTTTACAACATTTATAGTTTTCATAAATCCTCCAGTAATTTATTTTAACATTACAACCACAGTCCTACAAATTAAAAAACTGTTTTTATTTTTCATGATACTCTCATCAAACCTTCCCTGCATTTTCTCAATGCCCCAACCAAAATCACTTATATCTTATCAAGACTTCAGTGTGTCCCTTCTCCATCTCCGGCATCTCTGCCAATACGTTATACTCAAACTCTTCATATTCAGTAACTGCAAAACCAATTCTTGAATTCACAAGCAATCCATTTTCCTCAAGCAGTTTCCTGTGCTTGTCTTTATCATAATTGTGCTTATACCAGGTAGGAAAGTTTCCTTTTTTACCAGCCCTCACAAAATCATAACGAAGTAAATCGTAAATCAGGTTTTTATCAAGACCAATGGCTCCATCTCTATCCAATATGTTAGTCTTATCAAACACCTCATCTATTTTTTTCATCACAAAATTACTAAGCAGTTCAAACCAGTAAGCTTCTCTTCTCGCCTGAAGGAAGGCGCCCACGTTGCGACCGTATTCAACCAGCACACAGAAAAACTTCCACGGACTAGCCTTGCGGAAAACATAACTCATCGTGCTCGCAAAACTACCCTTATTCCAGTAAGCGTCAGTGACAATCTCCATATCCTTCAAAAAAGCAATATCCTCAAACGACAGATATGGCGTAGAAAAAGTTTCATATGCAGGACTCTCCATCCACTTCCATCCGTTTTCCTTTGCATACTTTTCCATCTGAGTGCCACCAAGAATTTTTAAAAATCCCAGCTGCAGAGCATCCGGCCGCAATGCCATAACATAATCATAACTGTGGCCAAAGCTTTCCAAATCCTCATAGGGCAGACCCGCAATCAAATCCAGATGCTGATGTATCGTCCGAGGAATCCGCCTGATTTTTTCTGCAAGCGCCTCCACATTTGTTGAACGGTTTATTGCAGCCAGAGTTTTTTTATTTGCCGACTGAACGCCCATCTCAAACTGCATCATTCCTTCAGGAATTTGCTGCAGAAAATCCAGTGCCTTATCAGAAAGATACTCCGCTTCAATTTCAAAATGAAACATCGTTTTTCCATTATGATGCTTCATAATATAATCCCAGATTCCAATGTAATGATTTTCATCAAGATTATAAGTTCGGTCTACAAATTTTACCAGTTTGATATTGTGGTCCAGAAAAATCTGCAGTTCGCTGCAAGTACGCTCAAGACTCTTAAATCTAACCCGCTTGTCCACAGAAGAAAGACAGTATGAACACGAAAAAGGACATCCCCTGCTCGACTCGTAATAATAGATTTTATGATCAGGATCTGCAGTGCCAGCCACAATTTCAGGGTAAGGAAAAGGTATGTCATCAAGATTGTGAATTAAATCGCGGTTCCCCGTAAAGACAATTTCCATACCGACATTACCAGCATCTTCGGCACCATCACATACCTTGTCATAACTCACGCTGCTTCTATAATAAATGCCCTTTATATCAGCCAGTTTTGCAAGCAGATTTTTTGGCTCGTCCCAGCTTTTTGTTATCATCTCCAGAAAGGTTTCTTCTCCCTCTCCAAACATGACAAAATCCAGAGCCGGAATATTCATTAAATATTTTTTCGCACCGTAACCAAATTCAGGCCCACCCGCACCCAAAATACAGTCCGGTAAAATCTTCTTGATTTCTGGCAGCAGTTTACAGACAAACTCAGCATTCCAGATATATGTAGAAAAAAGAATCCAGTCCGCACCACTGGCGGCAATTCCGCGAAGCACCTCCCCCACGGGCTGATTTATAGTGAACTCCGCAATCTGAATTTTCGGGACACCTGCACCACGTACAGAGTCCGAGCCAGCACCCACCAACTCACCCACAGAATATTTCTCTGCAAAATTTTTCAAATCACGAATGGCGAGGTTTGTATGCATGTAACTGGCATTTATCGAAACAAGAAGTATTTTCATTTTTATCCTTTAATTATTTATATCATACCAAAGTTTTTTCTGATATACTAAGCAAAAGGAGAAAAAAGATGACTGATTTAGAAAAAGCACGAGAGTTTTTTGATGGGGATTTTTATGCCACAAGAGCAACCGGAATCACAATAGAAGAAGTAGGCGACCATTTTGCCCGCTGCTCTTTTGAAATTACCCGAAATCATCAAAATGCTTACGGCGGAGTAATGGGTGGTGCCATTTTTACACTAGCCGACTACACCTTTGCAGTTTCTTCAAATTTCAATCAGCCACAGACCGTTTCCATCACAAGCCAGATAAACTTTATTGGAATGGCAAAAGGCAAAAAATTAATTTCTGAATCCCGCCTTATCAAAGACGGCCGCACAACCTGCCTTTATGAAATCAACATTACAGATGAGCTTGGAACAAAGGTTGCAATGGCTACCTTTACCGGCATGAAGCTTTCATCTAAATAACTTAATAACTTACAAATTATCAAAAATCTCAAAGTTTCTATTGACAGAAACGAACTCTAGTTGTATTATGTTACTATAAAGAGTAACAAACTTTTTTTGGAGGATAAAGCTCATTATGAAATTAACCGAAAAACAACTTGAACAGATCCGCGCACAGATTAAGCGCGTTAAGGAATTTGGAAATCCATTTTATACAAAGCGTTTTGCTAACGTAAATCCGGAAGATATTAAAACACAGGAAGATTTTGAAAATCTTGTTCCTTTCGTAACAAAGCAGGAGCTCCGCGACGCATATCCACTCGGACTCGCTACAGTTCCTGAAGAAGAAATTGTCCGCATTCATTCATCTTCAGGAACCACAGGTGCCCCGGTAGTAATTCCATATACAAAGAAAGACGTAGAAGACTGGGCTATCATGTTTGCCCGCTGCTACGAGCTTGCAGGAATCACAAACAAAGACCGCATCCAGATTACACCGGGCTACGGACTCTGGACAGCAGGTATAGGCTTCCAGGCTGGCTGTGAACGCCTTGGCGCTATGGCCGTTCCAATGGGACCAGGTAACACAGAAAAGCAGCTTCAGATGATGCAGGATCTTAAATCAACAGTAATCTGTGCAACTTCTTCTTATGCACTCCTCCTTGCAGAACAGGTAGAAGCCCGCAGACTCAAAGATAAGATTCATCTCAAAAAAGGTGTAATCGGTTCGGAGCGCTGGGGCGAAAAAATGCGCAACAGAATCCAGAGCATCCTTGGTATCGAGCTTTACGACATCTACGGTCTTACAGAATGTTACGGACCTGGAATCGGAATCAATGCTGTTGGTGACGATGCAATCAGCATTTTTGATGATTATGTTTACATCGAGATTCTTGACCCACAGACAGGTAAACCAGTTCCAGAAGGAGAGATTGGTGAAATCACTTTGACAACTCTCGTTAAGGAAGGTGCTCCTCTCTTCCGCTTCCGCACACACGACCTGGCAGCTTTCGTTACAACACCAAACCCAACAGGCCTTAAGTATCCTCGCATCACACAGATTCTTGGCCGCAGCGACGACATGGTAAAAGTAAAGGGTAACATCATCTTCCCAAGCACAATCGAAGACGTAATCAAAAACGTACCAGGCACTTCAAGTGAATACCGCGCAGTAATTGAGCACGTAGACGGCAAAGATAAAATGACCCTCTCCGTAGAAGTAGAAGGCGGTACAGATCGCACAGAAGTAGCCCTTGCAATCGCTTACAACTTTAAGCAGAAGTATAACATGACACCGGAAGTAAAGGTTGTAGGAATCGGCGAACTTC
Source organism: uncultured Treponema sp. (assembly GCA_946540605.1). Taxonomy (GTDB): domain Bacteria; phylum Spirochaetota; class Spirochaetia; order Treponematales; family Treponemataceae; genus Treponema_D. The sequence continues at coordinate 47 of CAMNIU010000242.1, read as the reverse complement.
CACGAAGCGAAAAGAAAACAAAGAGAATCGAAGATAAACGCTTTGAT
>CAMNIU010000241.1 GCA_946540605.1 uncultured Treponema sp. | reverse complement strand
CGATTGGTTTTGCTGCGAATTCAGATTCTGCCTTACAACTCAAAAGCCCAGACATCAGCGAAATCAGAATAATTACACTTTTTAAAATTGATTTGGTTTTCATTTCACTTCCTTTATAAACTTTTTGATATCATTTTCATTTTCTGCAGAATGTCTATTTTTTTTTATTTATGTTTCTTTGCTTTATAAAATTGTACAAGTTCACAAGGGTGGTCGCGGCAATCACACTGGTCGTCACTATTTTGTCATCAAATTTCCAGTAACAAATAATCAGTGCCACGATAACGACAATTGCTGATAATATGGCTCTAATTTTCATATTCTCATTCTCCTTTTTATAAACTATTACTGCACATCCAGTTTTTTAATATCTTCTTCGCGAAAAAGCTCAAAGTAATATTTGTAAACTGCAATAGCTCTTAAAGCCATAAGAAATCCCCAGAATATGCCGACAAAACCACCCATAAAAAGGAAGGTTCCAACATAAGGAATCGGAAGCTTATCAGTCAGAATAAAAGCCACTAAAGAAACGATAAACAGGATAATATAGCTTACAATATCATTTCGCCATTCATTGCGGGGTTTTATGACGAGTTTTGAATCTTCATATTCATTCGCATTTACTCTAGGGATTGTGCGAAGAATAACATTTAAAAGCATTGAATTCATTTTTGTGCCTCCTGTTAATAAATATAGGCGCAGATAAATGAAAACACAATGGTGACAATGGTTACTTTGCGGTGACATTCGTCACTTTTATTTTAGTAACCGAAGTTACTGAACTTATCTTCAGCCGAAAAAGCGCAGGCCTTTGATTGTTTTTACAGAGTTACGTTCAACAATTTCGGCACGGCAGCGGATAATCGGTGGAACCTGTTTTCCGTCAATCTGGTCAAGCATCATTTGTGAGGCGATGTCAGCGATTTCTGTTGTGCTCTGGCGGAAGGTTGTGAGACCTAAATATTCAGAAGCAATTTCATCATCAAAACCAATTACAGAAATATCTTCTGGAATACGGATTCCATGTTTCTTTGCATATTCATAAACACCAAATGCCAGCTGATCGTTTGTTACAAAAACTGCAGTGAGGTCTTTGCGCCGCTTTATGAGACGGCCAAAAGCTTCTGCAGCACTTTCCTTATCCCAGCCTGAACTCAATTCGTAAAACGAATCATCATAAAGATGATAATTTTCAAGCGCAGATTTAAAGCCGGTAAAGCGTTCATCCGGCGCAGTAGAAATACCATCAACAGGAGCCGAAATATAACCGATTTTTTTGTGACCGTGTTTTACAAGATATTCCGCAGCTTCATAACCGCCCTGCTCGTTTGCAGTAATCACCGTACAGATTCCATCAAAAACAGAGTTAGTAGAAACGCGCGGTAAGTTAGTCCTGACAAAATCTTCAAAGTCGGCAGGAGTGTTAGTCGCAGGGTTTATGATAATCACGCCATCAATAGAGCGGAAGTTAGCATGAGAAAAATAAGTCATATCAAAATGGCGGGAAAGGAAAATAATATCGTAACCAGCCGCTTCAATTTTTTCGCGAAAACGGGTAAGCACCGGCGAGAACAGCGGATGCGAAAAGCCCATATTCATTCCCGTATCATCATAAATCACGCCGATAAGATAAGAGCGTTTTGTGGTAAGAGTGCGCGCTGTAATGTTAGGCTCGTAACCAAGTTCCTTAGCCTTGGCCATAATTTTCTGGCGGGTTTCTTCACTCAGCGAGCCCTGGCCGTTCAAAGCCTTAGAAACTGTTGGCGCAGAATATCCAGTAGCCTCAGCAATGTCGTAAATAGTTACCATATTCAATCTCCAAATCTTATCAAAAAAAAAGCCGACCCAGGCAGGAATACGGCGTTCCAAAGGTCGGCAATCTCACACTACGGGATAACATACAGGAGGAACCCGTAACATGAAAAAATAGTTTTTAGGCAACCGGTTGCCTTATTTAAGAATAAACTGAAAAATCCCGATTAGGAATAGGGGATTTCACCTATGGATGCATATTTGGGGATGGGGGAAAGCCTTCCCCTCGCGCCAGCCAAGGTGGTTTCGCCAAGCTCAACCACCATGTCTTCTGCTACCCCTTCTCCTAGGGCTGGCCGCCCTAAAACCCGCTATAATTTTTTGTTTATATTTTCAAAATATCTTGAAATCTGCAAAACACTTCGATATTCTTTCTCACCATCGAGGCAAAATATGTCACAAATCGCTGGTGTTTTAGAAAAATTAGAAGGGACTTCCGTTTATGACACTTTGATTCAAATGGAAGCTGCCTATGAACGTATCGCGCACGAACAAAAAGAGTGGTACGACGCCGCGAAGTTTTATTGCCCGGAGGGCTGCGGCCAGTGTTGCGAAGGCTTTGAGCCGGATTTAATGGAAGGCGAAGCGCTTTACATGGCAGCGTGGCTCATAGAAAATCAAAACGACATAGCCTTGCAGATTGCCCAGAACAAGTTTCCTTTTGACAACGGCAAAGCCTGCCCGCTTTTTAATCCAGATTCCGCATATCATTGTTCTATATATAATGGCCGCGCTTTTATCTGCCGCCTCTTTGGAGCTTCAAGCTTCCGTTCTCGCAACGGAGATAAAACCTGGCGGCCATGCAAGTTCTACCCGGATGAAATTCTTGCCGCCCATAAGCCGTCGCTTGCAAAACGCCAGTATTCCGAGAGCGAAACTTTGCAGGTGCTTGGTGCGGTTCCGCCATTAATGAGTGATTTCACAGAATCAATTGCAGCCTCTGCTTCCGGAGAGACAGAACTCATCCGCGATATTCTGCCATCAACTATCCGCCGTCTTTTGTGGCTCATCAACATGAACGACAACGGAAATGATAATCCTAACGGTTCACCTTTAGCTGCTTAAAATATTGGGGGCGTTGTACGTTCGCTTTCGCTCACTATCGAGTTTGCAAGCAAACTCGCGGGGAATTATCGGGGTCTTAGGGGCAGAGCCCCTAGGGAGTGGGTAGCGGACAAGACCACAGCGAACGTAGTGAGCGAGGACTTGGGAGCGCAGGGAGAGACTTCTCCCTCCTCTATACCTTATTGCACCTTATCTCATTTTCTGATATCTTTTCCAAAGATTTTACGTTTGAGATGAACTAAACGCCAGAGTCCATAGAGTCCTGCATTACCGGCGACGCCACGGCGCACCGCGTATCACATCTACCAAGTAATTTACTGAACATTTTTATTTTTT
>CAMNIU010000240.1 GCA_946540605.1 uncultured Treponema sp. | reverse complement strand
GAGTAAAATCGATGAGCATAGCTTCATCAGCGAAAGCAACGCCACCAACAAGCAGCATAGCAGCTGCAATTAAACCAAAAGTCTTCTTCATTTGAAGCTCCTTTTTTATACTAATTCGATGTAGCCTTGTATTAAATTAATTATCTAATAAGTACACCGTTTTGTCAATGTTTTTTATTTTTCAAAAGCAGATTTTCCGTCGATAAAAATCTCAACGGAATCAATTTCTGAAAAATTTTCCTTTATATTTTTTTTGAGGAGCTCTGTCCCCTCTCTGATTTCCACAACTCCGTCGCCCATCGAAAGTAAATCGTTTGAAAGGTTAAGATAAAGAACGTGTTTTCTTTCAAAACAGGAAATAACTTTTGTACCAGGTGTAAATAGTAGTTTTGTTCTTTCTACTGTCGAACCAAGAAGAATTTCCTCTATATATAATTGTATATCACCCTGATGAGGTTTATTTGTAAGATTTCTGTATTCAATAATGTATTTTCCATCTTCTGCAGAAGGGAAAATAAAAACTCTGCGGTGAGAATCTTTCGAAATTAAATAACCCATAAATGAGAAAACGAAAAGACCTATTACTGCAAGAGAAATTATGAATATTGGAAGACTCTTATTCTTCAACATATTGATTGTAGCTTTAGCTGTCATTTTATCGAAGTAAATCCTTGAGAACGTTCAAAGTGAGTAATAAACGCTGCAATTCCATTATATATTCCAAGGGTAGCTTTTTTCAAGTATCTGTCATCATTTAACAGCAGGGCTTCTTTTTCGTTTGAGATAAATCCAAGTTCTATAAGAACGCTTGGCATGTTTGAATTGCGTACTACAAACCATTCTTCGGCCTTAATTCCGCGGGCAGTTGATTCTTTACCTATCTGAGCCTGCAAGCCGTCCATAATGAACTTTGCAATCATAATGCTTTCGGTTGTATATTCTTCTTCCAGCATTGAATTTAAGATTGGAAAAAGGTTTGGATCGCCATCTACGGCAGACTTATCAAGGACGTTTCGTCTGTAGCCTGGTGAAAGGTACCACACTTCGTAGCCGGATGAAGTTTTATTAAGTGAAGAATTTACGTGTACTGAGATGAACAGCACCGCTTCGTTTTCACCTACTTTTACACCGTTGGCGATGTCGGTTCGCTCTCCAAGTGAAAGGAATTTATCTGAATTACGGGTTAGGATTATCTGTTTACCCGGATATGCCGCTTTTAAACGTTCTGCAAGCATTTTTGCAACCTTGAGGGTTATATCCTTTTCCTGGATTGTTACGTTTTTTCCGTTGATTTTATAAGTTTTAAGTGCACCAGGATCCTTTCCACCATGTCCGGCATCTATGAGAATTGCTCCAACTTTAAACGGAAGTTCTGATTTCTGATTAAAAAATTCTTCACTATCATCTAAAAATTTTTTTGAGACATAAAGCTGATTATCGCGGAGCTCCGGTGCATCTGTAATCATCACGCGAATGCTGTCTAAAAGAACAAGCCCTTCTCCATTTCTAAAAGAAAGCTGATGCCCGTTTTTTTCTATCATGCCGGTTTCTGAAAGGCTATCCCAGTAAATTGTCATTCCGGAGTTTTTGCTTTTTTCAAGCAGTGCTATATCATTTACCGCAAAAAGATTTACTGCTAAAAGCAGGAGACCTATAGTGCTTGCAATTTTTTTAAGTTTCATGTTATTTTCCACCAAGTTTTTCTGTTGTATCTGAAACATAAACTGCAGCCTGAATTCCACCGCGTGTCAGTGCATTCCAGAATCTTTTTGCATCAAGTTCCGGATGTTTTGGACGCAGAATATCAAATTTTTGTGCAGTTGTCTGAATTGTGTTATAGTTCCAGTCTGTCTTATTTATATATTCGGCGTTTTTAAGAACTTCAGGAATAGAATCTTGTATTTTTTGATTTTGAGGAATTGTACCGGAAATAGAAGTAAGCTCAGTATCTGTTAATTTTCCAAAAGCGGATGGAGGGAAATCTTTTTCATCTTCAAGTGCTATGCCTTTTAAGAATTGTTCTGTACGGTCATTAGCAGGTTCAAGGGTAATAAAGATATCAGATACGGCATCCTGTGCTACTTCGATTGCAGCTTCGCGGCTATGACTAACAGCAATTATATTTCCGCATTTTTCTACATTATTACGAGGAAAATCTACTTCGCTTCCAAGCTGGACGGTTGCACGCGGTAAAACATCAAAAACTGCACGGTCTGAATAATCTTTAATATTTTCTATATATTTTACTGTACCGGGAATACTCATCCAGGCTCGTTCTGCAGATGTCCGCAAACATGGTACTTCAAAAAGTTCATATGGCTTAGCTGCATTTTTACAGAGTTCGCTCGGAGTGTAATCTACAGGCTTTCGACGCGATATCAGCTGTTTTGACTCCTGTCCTGCAGCAATCAAGATTCCCTGTTTTGTGAGATTTAAGTCTGAAGCATATGGGTAAGTCCAGCCAGACATATAACCACCAGAAAGTCGGCCGGCAATTTCGCCAATCATAGGGCCTTTACCTGTGTATTTGATATCAGCTTTTGCTGCACCACAAGTAAGGCCAAGAGCTTTTGCACCTAAGGCAAAAACAGAAATCAGCTCATCGTGTATTTTTTTGTCGAGAACGGCCGGCATTGTGTGGCCAACTTCTATAAAATACGGCGGATATTTTATATGGCGGATTGCAAAACCTGTTACTGTAAAAGTTCCATTATAAACAAGAGCGTCAATTGAATACTCAGGTCCTTCCATATACTCTTCTACAATTGCATTACCTGTACGGCTGCATTTTACGGCAACTTCAACTGCAGGAAGGAACTCTGCTTCGCTGCGAACCATTCTGCAGCCACGGGCCCCCATATTATCTACGGGTTTTACTACGAGCGGGAAGGACATTTTTGAGAGGACTTTGTTTAATATGGATTGCTTCGCCTGCGGCTCGCAATGACATAGATCCTGCTCGCTAACTTGGACGAAGGCTGGTGACGGTAC
>CAMNIU010000239.1 GCA_946540605.1 uncultured Treponema sp. | reverse complement strand
CGAATTGAGAATTAGAAAGGTTGAGGACGAAGGTAAGCTCCGTGCTTATGTAACAGTTACTTTTGATAACTGCTTTGTTGTTCACAATGTTAAGATTATTGAAGGAAAGAGTGGTCTTTTCATAGCAATGCCAAGCCGAAAGACTGCTAACGGGGAATATAAAGATGTAGCCCATCCTATCAGCCCTGAATTCCGCACTGAACTGCAGGATAAGATTTTAGCAGAATATAATGCAGGTCATGTTGAAACAGGTACTTCCCCAGACGATTAAAATAGTATATAATACAAGGCATCTTTGGGTCGTCGGCAAGCGGTAAGCCAACGGCTTTTGGTGCCGTCATTCCACAGGTTCGAATCCTGTCGACCCAGCGAATTAAAGAGTTCTCTGAAATTTCAGGGAACTCTTATTTTTTTAACTTTTCAAACAATAGAAAGCGGTCGACAGGATTCGAAACGGAGTGAGTGGTTCTAAAAAATCCGAGCAGTGGCGCAGGATTTTTTAGAAGGCCGAACCAGGAGGGTGAGGCCAACGAACGGAGGCGCCGCAGAGGGAGCAGACAGGAGGTCTGCGACCGTCGCGGCGAATCCTGTCGACTGTGAGCCGGTGAGTGTCATATTATGAGCCGACCGCCACAAAAAATCCCCAGCTAACGGCAGGTAATGCGGATTTCTTAAAATAATCATTTCCCACAGAGCACACAGAGCCCAGGAAGAAATTAATAAACTCCGTGTCCTCCTTTACTCTGTGAGGAATTCATACGGGGTCTTAGGGGGCGGAGCTCCCTAGGAGAAGGGGGTGTGGCGAAAACCGCTTGCGGGTTGAGCCCAGGGGGAAGACTTTCCCCCTCATTACGAATTGTATATCGAAAGTTCCAACTATTGAACAACCCTATTATTTCTGATAAAATATTTGAACATTTTAAGGATATAAGGAGCTTTAAGAAAATGAGTAAGCAGACTCTCGAAGCAAAAGTTCGTACCTCTACAGGTAAGACTGCTGCTAAAAATCTTCGCAAAGAAGGACGTATCCCTGCTGTTGTTTACAATGCAAAGGGTGAGGCTACATCTATCGAAGTTAGCGAAGTAGAATTCAACAAGATTTGGAGAACTATCACTCCAACAACTTCTATCACACTTAAGGTTGATGGAAAAGAATGCCTGGCTTTGATTAAGGATGTTGAGTACAACATTCGTACAGACAAAGTTCTTCACGCAGATTTCTTCGCACCTGATGCAGACGAAAAACTCGTTATGAAAATCAAGGTACACTACACAGGAACTCCAGCTGGTGTTCTTAAGGGTGGTTTCAAGAAAGAACGCAATAACGAAATCAAAATCAAGGCTTGCATCGCTGACCTTCCAGAAACAATTACTGCTGATATTTCAGGAATCAATGTTAGTGAAGCTCTCCGCGTAAAGGATCTTAAACTTGACAGCAAGGTTGAGGTTCTTACTGCTGCAGAAATGCCTCTCGTAACTGTATCACCAGCTCGTGGTTAAAAGATTGTCGGGGCAAGCCCGACAATGACACGGTACTCGCTAATTAGCGATTTTTGGTGTATAATAAAGACTGTCCTTATCAGGGCAGTCTTTTTTTTATGTGTGAGTTTGAAAAAAAAGTAAAAGATAAATTTGATGATATTCTGCGTGGTATATCAGATGTGGGCGTGTATCCTCCAACTGGTGTTGCAGTTTCTGGCGGCGCAGATTCTATTGCGCTTTTACTTTCGATGTCGGAAATTGTTTCTCCTCTTTATGTAATTACTGTAAATCATAATATCAGACCTGCGGCTGAAAGTGGCGGTGATGTAGATTTTGTACTCGAGCTTTGCGGGGAATTGAAACGGCGCGGGCGCAATGTTGTTTGTGAGGCTGTTGAGCTGGAGCGCGGAGCGGTGGTACGGGAGGCTGAGCGGCGCGGCGGTGGAATAGAAGAGGCAGCGCGGTATTTACGTTATGCGGCGTTCGAAAAGTTTGTGACGGAGCGGGGGCTTGGAGTTCTTTGCACTGCGCACAATATGAATGATCAGCTTGAAACTGTTCTTATGCGCTTTTTACAGGGAAGCCCCGCGGAGGCTGCAGGTGGTATAAGGGCGCGGCGGGAATTATGTGGGGTAAGGGCTGTAATTGCGCGCCCACTTCTGAATATTTCCCGTGCTGAAATAGAAGCTTATGTTTATAGCCGTGGTTTTACCTGGCGAACCGATAAAACTAATTTTGAAACTGATTATCTTCGTAACCGCATCAGGCTTAATCTTATTCCTTATTTAAATGAACAGTTTTCCGGCTGGCAGAAATCTGTATTGTCCGGAGCCGATAAAGCCTGTGAAGATGCAGAACTGATTCTTTCTTGTGTCGAAAAGGTTCCCGTTTCTGTTAATCCTGATGGCAGTGAGGTTGAGATTTCCATTAATGAATTTAGTTCTTCGCTTCCTGCCGTTCAGCGGCGCGTTATTCTTTCTGCCTGTAATAAAGCGGGAGAAAGAGCACGCATTCCAAATCAGTTTATAAAGGATGTGCTGGCTGCTATCCACGAAACTGATGCTTTTACAAAGCATTTTGCAGGTATTGATATTATTCTCAAAAAAAACAGACTTTTTGTAAAAAAACATCTGGAAAGCAATACGGATTTAGTTTTTTCTGATATAATAGAAAAAACTGGTACATTTGAGTTTCCTTTTGGGAATCTGGATGTTTTTAACTATAGGGAACAGGATGGGAAAAAGCTTGTGTCTGTTTGTGCCGGAGAATCCAGCCTTGCAGAAAATATTGCGCTTCCATTTTGCATAAGAAACGTGCGGCTTGGAGATAATGTTCTTTGTGCTGATGGTTCTTTAAAAAAAGTTTCTGATGTTTTTTCCGACTGGCATGTTGCACCTGAGAAAAAAGGTCTCATTCCTGTCATTCAGTTACTTGGTGAAAAATCTCAGGGAATTAAGGCTATTCTTGGTGGATTTTTAGGATATAAGGATTGGATTGTTAAGTTATGAAAAAGTATGCAATTGTTGTTCTTTTGTCTTTTGGATTAATCTTTTCTGCGGCTGCTCAAAACTCTGCTGCAGCAGCAAATAAAAATACAGCTTTACGTTGTCTCAAGCTTGCCGAAAGCTGCCTTGTTGGTAATGACTGGAAGAATGCATTGAGTCAGGCGGAGCTTGGTCTTTCTTATGATGATTCAATTTCAGATCTTTACTATATAAAAGCGGCTGCTTCGCTTAATCTTGGTGGAACTAAGGCTGATGCCTTGAGAACTCTTTCTTCTGCTTTTGAACGTTCTTCATGGGCCGGATACACGAAAAATGGTGCTCGTATTTTCCTTGCTGATCTTCTTTCTGATACTGGACTATATGAAGAGTCTCTTACAGTACTTGATAGTGAACCGTTTATTTATTCTGCAGATGCTGAATTTATCCGAATAAAAAATTATTACCGTATGGGAACAAAAGAATCTCTCAATAATGCACGCCTTCGTCTTAATAGTGATCGTCGTGTATATCCTAAAGATTCTCGTTTTCCTGAGATTTTCTTTTTGTTTGAATCACTATTTATGAGTGAGGCGGAAAGAGATGGTATTCAATATCAGATTCCAGAACTTGTAAGTACTATTGCAGCCTCTTACATTGCAATGCTTCCGGATTATTCTAATCGCAATCTTGAAATGGAACTGCACGCAGCAAGCTTTGCCCGTGATGAGGAAAAACTTCGTTTAATAAAAGCAATTGATGCAAAAAATAAAAGTCTTAGTACTTTACTTGCAACTTCTGCATTGCGTGCAGGAATCTATACAGACTCTCAGGCTTTTGATATGTTCTTTGAAGCCGGAAACAATGAATTCTCCCTGGATTCTCTTGAAACTTTTATATCTCTTCTTTCTGATGAAGATGTGATTGAGCGTGCTGCTCAAACGCTTGCTGATTTTACGGGAACTATCTATATCGATGATAATATGGATTTACAGGATGAATTTACTGTTCAGTATGAAAAGGGACGCCCTGTCTACATAAAATATGATGCGAATAACGATGGTGAAATAGAACTTTATTCTTCCTGTGATTTTGGCGCACCTGTTTTTGTATATTTTAATTCAAGCCGTCAGCAGTTTTTCTATAATGAGTTTCCAAAGGTTTCTAAAGTTTCGTATGCCGACAGAAATCTTGTGTTCAACTTTTTGCATGATGACTATATTTTTTCGCCTTTTGATTTTGTAACGGATAATGTTTTTACAAGAACTGGGGCAGAATTTTATATTCCAAATATTTCAAATGAAATTGCTTTGCCGTTGCCTCAAGAGATTATTGAGCGGGCTTCAAGTTTTGAACTTCCTGTAACTGAACGAGATGATGCCCGTATTATCTATACTCTTTCCGGCGGTAATATTGTTTTTGCTGAATTCTACGAAAAAAACACCCGTTACGCTTACTGTGATTTTTCAAAGGAAGATTCTCTTGTCCGTTTTGTAGATTATGATAATGACGGAACTTTTGAGACGACGGAATTTTATTCACAGATTCCAATTGGACAGGATGGCTTAAAAACTGAAGATAATAATCGTGTAGTTACAAGTGTCTTCAACTTCATAGATAATCGTAATGATATTTATCTGAGAAAAATCCAGATTGATCATAATCAAAATACTTTCAGTGAATTTTCAGAAGAGTATCTTGAATATAATGGTAAAGTTACAATCTGGGATAATGATGATAATGGACTTCCAGACTGTCAGTATATCCGATATCCGCAAAAGGAAGGCGAGTCTTTAATCGAAGAAACTTTGTATTTTGATTCGAATGGACTTCAGATTATTTCTCTTACAACAGCTGATGGAATTCCTTTAAAGATGAATGCCGAAGGTTCTGAGGTTATGCTATATGCAGGTGACTCTCCAAATCTTTACTGGATAGAACAGAAGGGCACTGCCGATGCAGAGGCTGCTGTTATTGAATATGTGTCAAAAGGCTTTTCTCAGGGAATAATTGATTTATTTGATTTTGAAGAAACAAGAATTTCTATTATAAAGGTAGGTTCTGCTTATTACTGCCGTTATATACCGCTTTCTTCAATTCCATTAGAACAAGAGGCTGCTGAATAATATGCTGCGTTATATAAAAAAAATCTCTTTAGTAATTCTTACCTTGTGTACTGCTTTTTTGATTTCTTGTAGAACTGTTCGACAACCTTCGTCAGTTCCAGAACATTTGAATTATTCTGATGAAGATATTGTAAAAAATGAAATTGAACGTATTGATACTTTTCTGGAAACTGAACCTGTTCGTGCTTTGTGGCGTGCAAGCCTGCTTGGTAAAGAAGAAGTTCTTGATCGTTGTTTTACAAAGGTTAGTGATTTGCTTGAGACTTCCCTTGAAGAAAAGAATTATCTTGATGCAAAAAAATATTACAAATCCTTGATTTCTGTCCGTCCTGACTGGAAACTTGATGGCTTTACTTATTCCCAGATAGAAAAGCTTGCTGTTGCAGAGGTCCCTGGGCTCTCTGCTGCCGGTTTAAATAAAAAGGCTCCTTCTAAAATTTCAGAATGTATGCATGCTGCTGTTACCATCTGGGTTGACCGTGGCGTTACTGTAAAAAATGGTGCAGGCTATGCTGATATCATAATCGGTTCAGGCTTTTTTATTGATGAGCGCGGATACATCATAACGAATCATCATGTAATTGATTCTATGGTAAATCCAAAGTACGAAGGTTATGTACGTCTTTACATCAAGCTGCTGGATGATAATCTTACAAAGATTCCGGCTAAAGTTGTAGGTTATGATTCTTTGCTTGATCTTGCTCTTTTAAAAGTGGAAATCACTCCTGAATATGTTCTGGATCTTGGCTCGAGTGATGAGCTTGAAATTGGAGATAAGATTTCTGCAATTGGTACTCCTGTCGGACTTGAAGGTACTTTGACTTCCGGAATTATTTCTTCTTTTGACCGCAAACTTCTTTCAATTGGAAATGTATTTCAGATTGATGCTGCTGTAAATTCAGGTAACTCAGGTGGTCCTTTAATCGATAAAAATCTAAAAGTTCAGGCTATCGTTTTTGCCGGAATGCTTCAGCTCCAGGGCTTGAATTTTGCAATTCCTGTAGAATATCTGAAACAGGAACTTAGTGCTTTGTATGGTCGAGGAGAAATCATTCATACCTGGACCGGATGTTTCGGAAATACAAAGCGTGAGGCAAATAGAAAGGTTGGACTTGAAGTTCAATATGTTTTGCCTGGTGGTTCTGGATTTATGGCAGGTCTTGGTCCTGGGGATATAATTACTTCGCTTGATGGCAAGAAAATTACTTCTATTGATGATTTTAATTTCCTTCTTATGGGCTATGAGTACGAAACAATCCTTAAATGTGACTATATGAGTGCTGGCGGTGAGCAGAAGTCATGTCTTGTCTATCTTGATAAACGTCCTGAAAGTCCATCTCTTACTATTTTTGATTCAGATCTGCTTATGAATTCTTTTGTGCCGCTTTTTGGAATGAAACTCGTTCCTTCATCGACAACAAACAGAAATTCCTATACAATAGAAAAAATTATTCCGGGTAGTGCTGCAGATGATATGAGTTTTTCTGAGAACGATACCGTGACAGTTCTTGGTGTTGATGTAGATGAAAGACTTAAAGGAATCATTACATCGCTTTCTACAAAAAGAAAGAAAAAGGCTTTCCTGGATGTAACAATAAACCTTGGTACCAGTTTTGATGGACCTTACTACTTCTAAACGGGAGCAATAATTATTATGACAGAAATGAAATTTAAGCGCAACTTTTGTATTGTTGCACATATAGACCACGGAAAATCAACTCTCTCTGACCGTTTGATTCAAAAGGCAAAAATTATTGATGACCGTAAGATGATGAATCAGATTCTCGATAATATGGATATTGAGCGCGAACGTGGTATTACGATCAAAAGCCAGGCTGTAACAATTCCTTATCATGCAAAAGATGGTAACGATTACGAACTCAACTTTGTAGATACTCCGGGTCACGTAGACTTTTCTTATGAAGTTTCTCGTGCCATTGCTTCCTGCGAAGGTGCTCTTCTTTTGATTGATGCTACTCAGGGAGTTGAAAGTCAGACTGTTTCTAATATGTACATGGCACTTGAGCATGACCTTACAATGGTTCCTGTAATCAATAAAATTGACCTTGCATCTGCTGATATTCCGGCTTGTAAGGCGCAGATTGATAATGAACTTGGACTTGATTCAGCAGATGCAATGTGTGTTTCTGCAAAAACAGGAGAGGGAATAGATGAGCTTCTTGAAGCAATTGTTACAAAGTTTCCTGCTCCTACTGGTGATCCAAACGGTAAGCTTGCCGCATTAATTTTTGACTGCCATTATGATGTATATCGTGGAGTTGTAGTTCATGTTCGCGTAATGGAAGGACGGCTTAAAACTGGAGACCTCATTAAGATGATGAGTACAAACACTCAGTACAAAGTAGAGCAGTGTGGTATTTTCAAAATCAACTATGAAGAAACCGGTGTGCTCGAAGCTGGAGATGTAGGATATATTATTTCCGGCCTTAAAACTGTAAGTGATGTAAAAGTTGGTGATACAATTACTTCAGTAGAAGGTGGGGTAGATGAGCCTCTGCCTGGATTTAAGGAAGTAAAGCCTGTCGTTTATTCTTCAATTTATCCAATGGATTCAAATGATTACGAAGAATTAAAAGACAGTATGGAAAAATTAAAGCTCAACGATGCAAGTCTTGTTTATGAAAAAGATAATTCGCTTGCCCTTGGTAACGGTTTCCGTTGTGGCTTCTTAGGTTTGCTTCATCTTGAAATTATTCAGGAACGTCTTGAGCGCGATTTTGATCAGGCTGTTATCTTTACAGCGCCAAGCGTACGCTATCTGCTTCACTTGCAGAATGGCGAAGATATGTATATTGATAATCCATCTGAATACCCACAGGGACGTATAAAGGATGCTGAAGAACCTTATATCAAGGCATCAATTATTACTCCTTCAGAATACCTTGGTTCAATTATGTCTTTGTGTACTGAAAAGCGAGGTGTGCAGACAAATATGCAGTATCTTGATACAAAGCGGGTTGAACTTACCTATGAAATGCCCCTCGCAGAAGTTCTTTTTGATTTTTATGACCGCTTGAAAAGTTATAGCCGCGGTTATGCTTCTTTTGATTATGAAGTAACAGGTTACCGTGCAACTGATCTTGTAAAGGTTGATATTCTTTTGAATGGAAAAAATGTTGATGCGCTTTCACTTCTGACTTTCCGTCAGAATGCTGTAGACAGAGCACGCAAGGTTTGTGAACGTCTTAAGAACGAGATTTCACGTCAGCAGTTTAAGGTAGCAATTCAGGGAGCTATCGGTGGTCAGATTATTGCCCGCGAAACTGTAAACCCTGTTCGTAAAGACGTTCTTGCAAAGTGTTACGGTGGTGATATTACCCGTAAACGAAAACTTCTCGAAAAACAGAAGGAAGGTAAAAAGCGCATGAAGATGATTGGTGATGTAGAATTACCACAGAGCGCTTTCCTTGCAGTTCTTAAAGAGAATGATGATCAGTAATAAAAATTTATAATTCGAAAAAATCTGATGCTTGTATACTCCCGCCGAAAAATCCAAAAGGTTGCTGGTGAGCCTCGACGCTTCGCTCTGTATGCACCGACTAAGCACACAGGTCAGTATCGGCTCAATGCAACCTTCTGTCTTTTTCTGCTCCGTATTCAAGCATCAGAATTTGCTGAGATTATATATATTTTAGGAAAAAATCAATTTCTGTTCTAATTCTATTTAAGAAGGATTGATTTGTGGAAAAGTGTGCGCCGTCTGCAAAATGGAGGTAGAGATATTCCCTCGGTTTTGCAAGCTTTTCTATTTCAGCTAAAAGAGTTGGACCTTTGAGGTCCGTTTTTCCTGTCAGAAGGTCGCGTAGACTATGCAGAACTTCTATTTCTGAATCCAGGTATTTTTTAATTTCCTGTTTATATGGATTGCTTTGGCCTGCGGCCTTGCAATGATGAGAGACGAAGGTGTCATTAAGACGTTCGTCGTTGAGGGAAGTTTTAGCTCTGAAGCAATCCAGCCTCTGGAGTCCCAGATCAATTCCGCTTATCCCTAAATCAAAAAGATTTTTTGTTTGTCCAAAAATTTCTTTGAACATAATAGAATAACCTTTTAAGACAGGTGTTGTTATACAGATTTTTCCATCTTTTCCAATAACTTTTTCAGTGCTATTACTAAAAGCTGCTCTATAATTGTCTATACTTTGAATTTTATTTGCAGAAATAAGTCTCAGCAGATGGGCGAGGGCACCTTTTGTATGTGTAATTCCTGCAGAGTATGAAAAATCTAAGCCCGTGACATATACTGGAATTGAATCGTCTTTGCGGAATTTAAGGGCATAATAAACTGCAGTGAGACCGACAGAACCGAATGGTTTATTTGCAGGTGGCATAAAGCCTTTTGATTTCAAGTTATCGAGAAAATCTGCTTTTGTATATTCAGTAAAAAAGTAAGACAGATTTTTTGCACCATATTTATGAACAAGATTTGGAATTGAAGAAAGTCCTGCGAAAATATGAATATCATCAGGAATGCCTGTAAAGGCTTTTACAATTACAGACTGAGCTTCTTCAACAAATACTCCATCTGCTTTAATTCCGTTTTTTAGAAGTGGCTGAAGGGCTGTGTCTGCACACAAAACGAAATAGTTTGAAATTAAGTCTTTATATTTATTCAAAAAAGTCTGGGTGCTTTCACCGGCACCAAAAACCAAAATAGGTTTATTAACAGAATTAAAATATTCTGTAATTGATTTTGATTCTGCGAGATAGTGCAAGTTTTCAAAAAGATTTTTAGAATAACGGCGGCCAAATCTTGTAAGTGTTATCCGGTTTTTCCAGAAGGTCATAACCGAATCTATAGATGCTGCTAAAAGCTTATCATAAAAATCTTTGTGAAACTGAGTGCCTGCTGAAAGATCAATTCTGATTACACGCTTATAAAGACCTGTTCTTGCTAAATCGTAGAGCGTAAGCGGTAGGTCTGAAAGTTTTTCTGGAGTGCATTTGAGAATACGATTATCAGAAAAGTTCAGACACCCCTGCTCATCAGAAAATTCATAGAGAGCGCTTTCTGCTTCGCACAAAACTATCAGACAGTTCTCCGGAAGTTTTTCTAAAAGCTCTGCAAGACCATATCCGAGAAGGGGAGAACAGCAAAGAATAATTGTATCGGGTAATAGTTGAAGTCTTTCAACTGTAGTTATAATACTTTTACTTGGATTGTATTTTGAATAGAGAAGGTGTTCTTTGTATGAAACAGAAAAGCCCTGGGGCGTTTCGATTTTCTGAACGACACAGGGCTTTTGATTTATTTTTTCTTCCAATTACTATCTCAAAAAGTTCTGAAAGTAAACACTAATGAAATCATTTTTGAGCTTGTCGCTGCCCATAATTGCTTCATTAGCAGAATCTTCATCATAAGAAGTGAATAATGTTGGATTGATTTCTGCATCTTCAGGTGCAGCTTCTTTTGTAAACTTAAGAACTACAACATTGTCTCCAACTACGATTGGTTCTGAAATCTCATTGAGACTAAGTGCAAATGCCTTGCTCAGGAAGTTTTCGTTTGATTCTGCATTTGTAATTCCAGAATCACCAGCTTTGAACTGTCCCAAAACATCTACGTTACCATAGTTCAATGGGAATGGTTCAAGTTCTGCAATTTTAGCACCTGTTTTTTCACCAGCAGAAGCGAAATCAGAAGTTTTTGCTTCTTTGATAAAATCATTTGCTTTTACTGTAAAGTAATCTTCGATGAGTGATGATTCATAATTTGAAATGTAAGAAGATACAATTCTCTGTGTAGTTTCTGAATCAAAATCAGGTTTTGTCATATCATTTACACATTTGAAAATAGAGAAGCCAGTAGTTGTCTGAATGATATCACTGACAGCATCTTTTGCAAGACCTGTGATAGCTGCAAGGTCTTCTTTGTTTTCGAGAATGTTTTCAATCTGATACTGATAAGTATTTGTAAGTTTTCCTTCAGAGTTTGAAAAATTCTTTTCTGAATATTCAGTTACAGCATCTTCAAAAGTAATTTCATTATTTGCAAGACGTTTAGCAACTGTTTCAGCAGTAGCCTTGTCTTCTACAGTGATAATGCTTAAATCATAATTGTTGAACTTTGCTTCATTCTGACGTGCAAACTTAAGTTTTTCTTCAAGAGGATAGTCGCTCATTGCAAATGTTGCTACATCAAAACCTCTCATGTTTTTGTTTGCTTCAGCAAGGAAGTCCTTTTCTGCAGAAGATGATTTCAAGCCGTAAAGAGCATCGTGATTAAAAACTTCTGAAGTTGAGCCGAAGTTATCATTGTAGAAGCGGTTTGCATACATACGTGAAGAAAGAGCATTCTTGAGTTCAAGTTTTGCTTCGTCAGAAGCAGCCTTGTAAAGCTTAGAAGAATAGTTGCCGTTTTCATCAGAGAAGTAAGAAACCATTTCACGAGTAACTGCAGAAGCTGGAACCTCATAGCCACTCTTATCAACAGCTTCAGTATATGCATACTTCATAACTGTTGCATTGAAAGCCTGAGAGAAAATCTGATAGTAAGCAGACTGATCAAGCTGCTGACCATACATCTGATACATCTGACCATACTGAGAAACGTATTCAGCAAAATCAGAACCCTGCTCATATTTGATTTCTTTTCCGTTGTATTTTCCGAAAACCGGAGCATCTCCACCCTGCTGGCGGCTTGCACGTCCTTCAAATGCTGGAAGAACGACAAAACAGAATGCACAGATCAAAAGAATAATTAATGATCCGAGTGTGTAAACAGTATTTTTTTTCATAATTATTTTCCTTTTTTTATGAAATAATATAGTAAAAATGATTAAATATTTTACCACATAATCTATATGAAGTCTAGTTTTAAATTATCTGCTTGTGCTCAACTTTCCTTTTGTCTCATAGCGGGCAATTGCTTCCTGAATAAGAAGGTCTATAAGCTCTGGGAACTTAAGTCCTGCAGCATCACACATCTTAGGGAACATGCTTATTGGAGTAAATCCCGGCATTGTGTTGATTTCATTGAGATAAACAGCTTTTGTATCGCGGTCTATAAAGAAATCGACGCGAGAAAGTCCTGTTGCATCCAGAACTTTATAAGCGGCACACGCAGTTTTTCTGATTTTTTCAAGATCATTTTCTGAAAGTTCTGCAGGAACAAGAAGATTTGCACCGTCAGGGTCATTGTATTTAGCATCAAAATCATAAAAGTCATGATTTGGAACAATTTCACCTGGAATATAAGCAACTACATCTTCAATATCGCTGTCTGCAGGATAGGTAACCGAGTTTCCTGTAACACTGCATTCAATTTCTCGGGCATTATTAAGAGATTTTTCAACGAGAATCTTGTCGTCCCAGTTGAAGGCTTCCATAATTGCAAACTGAAGTTCCTTGCGGTCCTTTGCTTTTGAAGCTCCGTTAGAGCTGCCTGCACAGCAAGGTTTTACGAACATAGGATAACCGAGTTCTTTTTCTGTTTCTTCGATAACTGCATCATAAACAACGCTGTCTAAAACAACAGAACGCTTAATGCAGACATAAGGTACGACAGGGAGTCCAACGCTCTGCCAGATAAGCTTTGTTTTTTCCTTATCCATTGTGAGGGCAGATGCAAGTGGTGTACAGCCGACATAAGGAATATCAGCCATTTCAAAAAGTCCCTGAATGGTTCCGTCTTCACCATAGGTTCCGTGAAGGGCAGGGAATACTACATCAATATCCAGTGGTTTTCCGTTTACAACAAAAGCATTTTTCTTGCCCGCTGGAACAATGCTTACAGCCATACTTTCATCTTCTTTGATTGTAAGAACGGCTTTTGTATCCTTACAGATTTTTTCGTATTCAGATTCAGGCTGAAGATACCATTTACCAGTTTTTGATATACCAATCAAAATAACTTTGTTTTCTTTTTTTATATTGCCTGCAATTGCTGCTGCCGAAATCAGGCTTACTTCATGCTCACCTGAGCGGCCTCCGTATATAACTGCGATATTCATTAGTTTTCTAGCCTCCCTAAAATCCTAGTTCTTTTAAAGCTTTTTTTGCCTCTGATATTTCATCATAAGGCATTGTATGGTCTTTATAAATTATACTGTTTTCATGCGACTTTCCGAGAAGAAGAACGATATCTCCTTTCTGTGCCATCTTGAAAGTTTCTCTGATTGCCTGAGGTCTGTCATGAATGATAAAAAGGTTTTCACCCATAACTTTACCTTCTTTGAGCGCTCCTTCTGCAATCATCTTAAGAAGTTCTACTGGATCTTCTCCACGAGGATCTTCGTCGGCAAGGACAATTGTATCACAGAAACGGGCTGCAATCTGGCCCTGAAGCGGACGTTTTGTAAGATCTCGTTCTCCTCCACTACCAAACAATGTAAAGATACGTCCATTACAGCGTTTTCTAAGTGGAGGGAAGATTGTTTCAAAACTTGATGGTGTATGAGCGTAGTCTACAATTAATTCAAATGGCTGTCCCTCGTCAATTACTGTCATTCGGCCTTTAATAGGGGTAAGCTGTGGTATAAGGGCAGCGAGCTCTTCAAAAGTCTTGCCTGTTACACTGCTCACAGCTGTTATTGCTGCCATCAGATTATAGGCATTGAATGCACCAGGCAAACTTGCCTTTATTTCAAAATGAGAATGTGGACGTGGCTGTACCGGGTCATAATTTTCCGGGTATGTAGCATCAAGTCCATCTGCATCAACATCAAAATTAAGTCCGTAAGTTGCAGACGCAATATTGCGGGCTGTCATGTAACGAAGATTATCTGGAATAGGAGGAAGTGGGGTAGCATTGCTCCCACTTTCTGCGGCTGCTTTACCGGCTTTTCCTTCTGTTGTAAATCCGTATACAGGATGAGTTGTTGCTTCCATAAAGAATACGGCAGAAGGATCTTCCAGATTTACAATTCCAATTGAATTGATTTTCTGCTTGATTCCGGCAATTGTCTTTGTATGATTATGCTTGTCCAGAGCACGGAAAAGATTTGCCTTGTCATTACGGTAAGTTTCAAAATTTTTATGAAACTCAAGATGTTCAAGAGTTACATTCATAAACACACCGCAGTCAAAAAGAATGTTTCCGCATCGGTTAAGTTTTGTAGAAAGTCCATGAGATGAAGTTTCAACTACAGCATACTTACAGCCGTTTTCAAGCATTTCATTCAAATGATGCTGAATGATTGGTGCTTCAGGTGTAGTCTGATGCTGAGGATTTGGAAGTGCATCTCCGCCAAAGGAATATTCAACCGTAGAAATAAAGCCTGCTTTTTCACCAGCAGCTCTGAGGAGTTGCCAGATAAAGCTTACGGTACTTGATTTTCCTTCTGTTCCGGTAACTCCGATTACAATAAGGCGTTCGCTTGGATTATCGTAAAAGCTTGAAGACAGCGGAGCCATTGCAAAGCGGGCATCAGGAACGTTAATGAGTGCCGGAGCAAATTTGTGAGTGTCATCAGAAATTGCATTATCAATTGTGCGCTTAATGATTGCTTCTGCGACATCTTTTTTCTGGGCAGGAGTGAGTTCCCCCTGAAAAACAACCGCATTTGCGCCGGCAAGAATAGCCTGTTCAATGTAGTTGTTTCCGTCTGTATGTGTACCAGGCAGTGCAAAAAATAAGGAATCCTTAGTTACTTCGCGTGAATCAAACACAAGGTTTGAAATCCGTATATTATTTATTTCAGATAAATCTGTAATCTTACTTCCGTCGGCTGCTACAACTGTATTCTGAAAAGCCGGCAGAATCTGCGAAAGTTGTTTTGTCATTCTTCCATTATATATGTTTGCGAGGAAATGGAAAAGTGTTATAATGCACATATGTTTGAAGTAAGAGTTACTGCGGATTTTGCAGCCGCACATTTTTTAAGAGATTACAACGGCAAGTGTGAGAATCTCCACGGCCATAATTATAAAGTTTATGCTCATGTAAAAGGCCCTCAGTTGAACGAGGGTGGAATGCTGCTGGATTTTTCTAAGCTGAAGGCTGCTTTGCGTCAGGTTTGCAAGCAGTTAGATCATACTAACTTAAATGATTTGCCTGTATTCGATCAGAACCCGAGTGCTGAACGAATTGCAATGTACATTTACAACGGAATTATAGAAAACTTGAAAAAAGAAGGACTGGATTTATCTTACCAGAAAGATAAGAAAACTCCAGCCCTTTATGCAGTTGATGTTTTTGAAACTGAAACATCAAGAGCCCGTTACCGGGTTGATGAATAATAATTCTTTGAATGAGTCTGGCTATACCCGGAATTTATCTATCTGACTTCCAATCTCGTCAATAGACAACTTCATTTTGTCTGAAATTTCACGGAGTGATAGGCCTGTCTCTTTAATTTTTCTTGCCCCCTCTGTCATTTCATCAACAGAGGTCTGCATAATTCCAGTAGTATCCTGCAGATTTTTAACTTCTTCCAGAATAGCCTTGTTGCCCTGAGACATTTCTACACTGGCAGTTTTGACTTCAATTGTAGAATCATTCATGGCATGAAGTGCATTGGAAATCTGCATGGAACCAGTATTTTGTTCTTCCATCGCAGCCTGAATCTGATGAACCAGCTGTTCTGTATCTGTAATTTTGCTTGTTACAGACTGGAAGGCTTTGCTTGATTCTTCTGAGGCTGAAACTACGTTGTCGATTGAAGACTTTATGCTATTCAGCTGATCTCCAATTGTTTTTGACTGGGAAGAAGAAGTTTCTGAAAGTTTACGGATTTCATCTGCAACTACAGAGAAGCCTTTTCCAGCCTCTCCAGCATGTGCAGCCTCAATTGCAGCATTCATGGCAAGAAGGTTTGTCTGTTCTGCAATGGCTGCAATTGCAGAGTTTGCATCCTGGAGAGTTTCACTCTGATTTTTGATGTCTTCAATAATAGTATTTACATTTAATTGAAGCTGAATACCAGATTGTGCTGAATTTGCAAGTCCATCAAAAGAAGAGGTCATTTTTTCCATAGAAACATTTACAGATTTGATGTTCCCAATCATCTGTTCAATTGCTGCAGAAGCATCAGAAACTTCTGAAGACTGTTTTTCAATCATATGACCAAGAGATTCAATATTACTTGCAATTTCGTTTACGGCACCTGCTGTCTGTTGAACTGAATTAGACTGGTTATTAATCTGCATATGAACAGAGTCAATGCTGGAAAGAATGTTTTCAATTGAAGTAGCGGTGTTCATTGTAGAAGAATCTAGTGATACTCCAGCATTGCCAAGCGTGTCTCTGGATTTTTTTACCTGAGAAATGATAGTCTGCAGCTTTTCTGTAAAATTATTAAAGCCGGTAACAACTTCGCCAATTTCATCATTCAGTTTGATGTCAATTCGTTTTGTAAGGTCAGCATCACCTGTTGCAATATCATTAATTGTTGTTTTTACGAAGCCAAGCGGTTTTATAAGAATAGAAACAAGAATCCAGATTGCAAACACTACAATAATAATTGCAACTATAATTGAAACAAAAATTATCATTGTGATTCTGGAAAGACTGTCATAGTATTCTTTATAAGGTGCAGCGCATAAAACTGCCCAGCCGCTTTCATCTCCTACCGAGGTATAAGAAACAACCATCTTTTCATTCGATACAGGTTCAGTAACAATTTCAAATCCAGATTTTCCTGCAATTACAGAATCCATCATTATATCCCATGGTGTTTTTGGAGCGTTTGGATCTGCAATTGCAGCACTTCCATTTTCCTGTATAGCTGTAATATCTTCCTGACTAAGACCATCATAGGTAGTTGGTCCAATTGTCATTCCAGATGTTGTTGAGATAATTCTTGGGTGTGATTTTTTTCCAATTAAAATTGATTCTGAAAGATTATAAACATCTGAGCCGTTTACAATAGCAGATAAGATTCCAACTGCTTTATTTTTATTATTAATGCTATAGACTGGAATACAATAGAACATGATGGTTTCATCAGAACCGCCTTCCATCATAAAACTTTTTGGAAGAGGGTCGATTACTACTCGCTTTCCCGAAATTGTCTGAATAAAAAAATCAATCTGGGATACATCAACATATTCTCCGTCTGGACGTATACAAATACCTTTATCACTGTAAAAGGCCAGATTTTCAAAATGTGAGGGATTTGATTTAACTATTGCTTCAAGCTGGGCTGTTTTATCTTCCAGTGAAATATTTTCATCTCGAACAAAAGGCAGTGAAGCAATTGATTCCAAAAGATAGAATTCTTTTTTATTTACATCCTGAAGAATTTTTGCTGATTTTTCAGCATTTAATTCCATGATTTGTTCTGTATTTTTTGAAATAGAAAGTGCAAGTTCTCTTCGAGCTATAAGTCCAACAGCAATAACTGCGAGATTTATTAAAAGCACAACAAAGATAATCATTTTAAATTTTAGACTTAATCTCATTTTTTCCTCCAATAATATAAACTATATTTTACACCCCATTTTTAAAAAATAAAAGAAAAATAAAAATATGTTATAAATTCAGAAAAAACGAGAAAATATGGAAATGAGAAATGTGAATGTAGTCAGAAAAACTTAAGTACTAAAGTCGGACAGGAACACCGCTTCTGTTCAGTTCATCTTTTATCTGACCTACGGTGTAAGTGCCGTTGTGAACCATGCTGGCTACAAGGGCTGCGTCTGCTTTTCCTTCAGTGAGGGCTTCTGCCAGGTGAGCAGGGGTTCCACCACCGCCACTTGCAATTACAGGTACCGGAACATTTTCGGAAATCAGCCTTGTGAGTTCAATGTCATAACCATTCTTAGTTCCATCAGCATCCATAGAGTTCAAAACAATTTCGCCCGCTCCAAGCTCAACACCACGCTTAGCCCATTCAAGAGCGTCAAGACCGGTGTCTACGCGGCCACCGTTGATTGTAGTGCCGAATCCACTTGGCTTTGTAGGATCGCGGCGAACATCCATTCCAAGAACAATCGACTGACTGCCGAATACCTTTGCGCCTTCTGTAATAAGGCCGGGGGTACGCACAGCCTGCGAGTTCAAAGAAACCTTCTCAGCCCCCGCAAGAATTGTTGAGCGGATATCTTCAATAGTTCCGATTCCCCCTCCAACACAGAAAGGAATGAATACCTGCTGGGCAACACGGGAAATCAAATCGAGGATAGGTCCGCGACCACGGGCAGAGGCGATAATATCATAAAATACCAGCTCGTCTACGCCCTGACGGTAATATTCAGCGGCCATTTCAACCGGGTCGCCGATGTCTATATTATTCTGAAACTTTACACCCTTAGTGGTGCGTCCGTCCTTTACGTCCAGACAAATTATAATTCGTTTTTTTAGCATTTTATCTCCCACGTCATGCTGAACTTGTTTCAGCATCTTTTTAATAGACCCCGAAACAAGTTCGGGGTGACGGTGTTTTTATAACTTACAGAAATTCTCAATAATCTTCAGTCCGGTCACACCACTTTTTTCCGGGTGGAACTGGCAGGCAAAAACATTTCCTTTCTGAATTACAGCAGGAACTTTTATTTCGTATTCAGCGTATGCCTTAACTACCGAAGGGTCGTTAGGACAAATTACAAAGGAATGAACAAAGTAAACATCAGAATCATTTTTAATTCCGGCCATAATAGGGCAGTCACCGTTTTCAAAGCTTATGTTATTCCAGCCCATATGGGGAACCTTGATTTTATCTTCCTTCATCTTTGGCTCAATTGTATAAAAATGTTTGATTTCGCCTTCTACAAGACCAAGACACTGAGCATCGCCTTCTTCTGAATGCTCAAAAATAATCTGAGAACCTACACAGATTCCAAGCAAAGGCTTGCCTGCCGCAACCTGCTCGCGCACAAATGCATCAAAGCCGCTTTTTTTCAATTCAGCCATAGCATAGGCATCGTCGCCGTCGCCGGGGAACATAAAGCGGTCGCAGTCTTTCAATTCAGAAGGATTTTTAGAACGGATATAAGGAATCTTCAGATAGTCCAGAGCCCGCTCCAGACTTGTGATATTTCCCGCATTAAAATCAATAATTCCAACCATGTTTCTAATTATAGAAAAAAACACGAATCTTTGGAACTATGGGGAGTAATTTTATTTGCTTTTTAAAAACTGATTGATTTCTATGTTTATTTTGCGTAATAATTCTTCGCCTGTTTTGGGGAGATTTTCTTCTTTGGATTCTGAATTTTCTTGAATAAAAAGCCTGCTGTAGGGAACTTCCAGGGCTCTTGCAATTTTTTCTACTACTTCTAAGGATGCCTGCTTTCGTGCAAGTTCAATTTGTGTCATAAATGGAACCGAAATACCTGCAAGTTCTGCCAGGTATTCCTGAGTCCAGTCTTTTTCTTTTCTTAATCTTTTGATATTTAAACCAAGTATTTCTGCTATGTCCGACATCAAAAATATTTTATTCCAGACACTTTTACTTGAAAATTAAACAGTAGCAATGATATAATTGCTATTAGCAATGTTAAAAAATTAGGAGTTTAATATGGCATTTTGTAGTAATTGTGGTGCAGAAATTGCAGAAGGAGCAAAATTCTGCCCGAGTTGTGGAACTGCTGTTAACGGTCATGCTGTTGCCGCATCAGCAGATAATAATGTGCAGGGTGCAGAAAGAGAGAATTCCTTGAATGAACTTTCTAAGATTTATGAATACTTTGATAAAAAGCGAAGTGTGTATGATGAATGGAACTATGTTACTTATACTATAAGTGATCTAAGCGAAAATGGGAAAAAGAAACTCATTGGAAAATTCTATATGTATGGTGGTATTGCTATTATTTTGATAATAGTTAGTTTGTTCTTACTATCATTATTAAAAACAATTATTGGTTCTGAGATTATAGAACTTCTTAAAAGCCTAATACCGTTTTTATTAATCCTTCTTAGTTTTGTCGGATTAATCCGAGCTTCGCGTCAACAAAAGAAAAAAATACGTGAATTAACAGCAAGAAAAGAAGTTCTGCGCGGCGAGATAAACGAATATTATAATAATTATGGAAACTGTCCAATAGGAATAGAATATACATTCCCAAAAGATATTGAGCATATGATTGATATTATCCGTTCTGGCCGCGCTACAAAACTGAGTGATGCACTGAACATGATGCTTGATGATTATCATAAGCAAACAGTAGAAGAAAATGTTAGAGTTGCTGCAATTAACTCAGCCGAGGCTGCAAGACATGCAAGAGCTGCAGCAGATTCGGCATCAAAAGCAGCAAGGTCAGCCGCTGATGCCGAATGGAACAGCAGATGGTAAAAAAAACGTCATTGCGAGGCGAAAGCCGAAGCAATCCATATTGTAGATTGCCACGCACTTCGTGCTCGCAATGACGTTTATCTATACAGTTTCTCGTAATGACAGTTGTGAGAATTAATCAAAAGTAAACTTGTCGAACTCTGCGATTATTTCTTTTGATGAAGAAAGGAACTCAAAATAAATCACATGTTTGCCGATGACACCAGATGTCAGAGCTGCAGTTGCTGACTTGTCGCCTTTTTTCATGTTGAAACAGGCAATTTCTTTTCCTTTGTAATTGTCCAAACGAATCTTTACTGTCAAATCTTCCTTAGCAAGAATATCAGCAGTAATTGTGCGAGGTGTATTGCAACCAAACTGCAGATAGCGGAATCCGACAGTAAGCCCGTTTGTGATATCCACAATCGGAGAACTTACATTATCATCCTTTTCGTAAACAGGCTTGATGTAAGCGCCGCCTGCGCCACCGTTGTAGCCACCCTTTGCTCCGCCGTAAATATGAACTGCATAACCTGCAGAAATCCACTTGCGGGCATCAAGACCATTAATGTGTGCACCCTGACTTGTCATTTCAACCGGTTCCGAAGCTACAGGCTCTCCGTCCTTATAAGTAATCTTTCCAACAAAAATGCGGCCGTTTTTATCCATTGCAACATCAACCGGTTCAAGCATAGCCTGGCGGGCAAATTCATCAGTTCCAATATGACGATGATAGAAAATGTACCAGCTGCCATTAACTTCCATAAGGCTTCCGTGGTTGTTACCCCAGCGGTAGCTCATCTGATTTTTTCCGTCCGGGCCAGGAAGAATCTCGCCGCCGTTAAAACTGATGTCTCCGCCCATCTTGTAATCTCCAAGCGGGCTATCTGAATATTTATAAGACAAGAAGCCGTTACAGTCTTCATAAACTCCGTACTGAGGCTGATGAGTGTAGTAGCGCTTAGAATAAATGAAAACATATTTGCCAAAAAGCTTACGAGGTGAAGATGCTTCAAAGAAAGCATCATTTTCATCTTCCATATTATCTTTTGGAGACCATGGCGCAATACAGTGTTTTACAACATTTTCGCACAAGTTTTCCTTTTTGATTGTAGCCATATCATCGTTGAGCTCGGCACAGTACTGCTTGCAGAAGCCCCAGAAAGCATAAACTTTGCCGTCATCATCAACCAGAATTCCAGGATCAAAAGCAAGCTCTGTCAAAACAGGATTTGTAAAAGGACCTGCCGGATTTTTACTTGTTGCAAGCATGATACGTGAGCCCTTAGCTTCAGCAGCGTACATATAGAAAGTATCACCCTTCTGAACAACATCAGGAGCGTACAAAATTGAACCGTCTGTAGATGTATAACATACACCGTGGCAGGTCCAGTTAGTCAAATCATCAATCGGGGCAGACCAGACAACCTGATCAGGACCGCAGTATTCAGTTTTAAGTGTATCGTGTGAACCGTAAAGATAAACTCGCTTTTCACCATTATATTCAAAAACACGAGGTTCTCCGTCTGGAATATGCTCCCAAAGCGGCATATATGGATTTGCACCTTTAATGTATTCTTTCATTTTTCCTTCCTTTTGTGAAACATTTTTTTATAGGATAAAAAATAAACAGTAAGATTTCAAGTAGATATTTGACATTAGATGTCACATATAAAACTATGAGATTAAAACAATTTTACTGAAGAATACATTTTTCTAAGCCGATAAAAAACTATGACAATAAAAGATTATTTCCCGGTAATTTTCGGCGTTCTCAAAGATTTTCGTGTAATAGGTACTGTTATTGTCATGATTATAGTAATTGAGTTTGCAAAATTCGTTACAACATATAAAAAGAAGCCGCCGAAGCCTAAAAAAGGAAAGACTCCTAAGCCTGCTCCTGCACCAAAAGAAGAAAAGCCTGCTGAAGGTGGCGATTCTTCCAGTGACGAAGAAAAAAAATAAAAAATCCTCAAAAAATAATACTTTCACTTCATAAAATCGTAAAAGACACTCCATATTATATGTATGGAAATAAATCAAAAATCACAAGAAGAAATTGAAGAAATCTCGGATGATTTTGTAACACAGACGGCCTATAAGAATTTTGGAATAAAATATCTGTATCCATGGCAACGGCTTGTTGTGGCAAACATTCTTGAGGCGTATGAGTATCATAAGAATATAGCTGATTATGAAGATATCGGTGAAGCAGATGATTCATTTTGCAAAGGCAGGCAAATTGTGCTTTTGCCAACGGGAGCGGGGAAGTCTCTTTGCTTTCAGATTCCGGCTTTGCTGCTGGATGGGCCTTCACTGATTATTTATCCGCTTTTAGCTTTGATGAGTGACCAGCAGCGGCGAATGGAAGAGGGGAGCCTTCGCAGTGTTACTTTCCGGGGCGGACAGACTGATGAAGAACGTGAAGAAAATTTCAGGAAAATCCGCGAAGGTGCTCAGATTATTCTTGCTAATCCTGAAGTGCTGCAAAGTGAAACTCTCTTGAAGCAACTGAAAGAAGTTGGCATAAAGCACATCGCGATAGATGAGGCACATTGTGTTTCTGAATGGGGAGATTCTTTCCGCCCGGCATATCTGGGACTTGGAAACGTTATTAAGGTGATTAATCCTCCTGTAATAACTGCTTTTACAGCGACCGCTTCTCCAGAAGTGCTTTCGCGTGTTGCAGAAATTCTTTTTGATGGAAATGCACATATTGTTCGTAGTGAAAGTGACAGAAAAAATATTTTATATTATGTACGTTATGCAGCAGCCAAGAAAAAAGAAGCTCTCTTACTGGCAAGAACGGAACAACGTCCCATGATTATTTTTTGCGGAACCCGAAACAAGGCAGAAGATATGTCCCGCGACTTGAATGTCTGTTTTGGGCGTGGAACAGCAAAGTTTTATCATGCCGGCCTTGAAAAATCAGAAAAAGATGAAATCGAAAAATGGTTTTATGATAGTACTGATGGTGTGCTCTGCGCGACCTGCGCTTACGGAATGGGCGTCGATAAGAAAAATATAAAAACAGTAGTGCATCTTGAAGCCTCAGCAACGGCAGAAGCGTATATTCAGGAAGCCGGCCGGGGTGGTCGTGACGGTAGTATTGCAAAGGCGATTTTGCTCTGGAGTCTGGAAGATTCCTTAAATTATTCAGTCTACAAGGCAGGTTCACGAGAAGCCGCACTGCGCGATTTTGCAGAAACTACAGATTGTCGCCGTCAGGTTTTGCTTGATGCACTTGGAGCAGAGCAGGCTGTTTGCAGTGGCTGTGATTTGTGTGATGCACGGAAAAAAGAATCCGAGACAGGAAAAACCGTTAAGCCCGCGCCATCCGACTGGCAGCTGGCCTACAACATAATAAAGCGCTCGCGCAACTACTATTCCGAAGACGACATAGAAGCCGAACTCTACGAAACAATGAACGCCCGAACCCGCCGCATCTTAGGTTTGAACATCTGGACACATAAAGATACCGTAGACGTTGTCCGACAACTAAAAGACAGCGGGCTCGTCGAACTCGATAATTTCCTATGGCGCGGACGATTACGAATCAGGAAGAATAATAAACATAGTAAAAAAAATAATAAAAAGAAATCTTAAAAAATCTAATGGACTTCCGCTACAGCGATTTCAAAACTGCTGGCAGAGCCGTTTTTGTGTAAGAATCCTGCGGTTTTCGCAAGCGAAAATCCTCGGATTCTTTTCATGGCTAAGCGCCAAAGACGTTC
>CAMNIU010000238.1 GCA_946540605.1 uncultured Treponema sp. | reverse complement strand
ATACAAGATTCACAATCTGTTTTATGATTTTCAAAAATCACAACTTCAGGAGACATGAATTATGAATGCTTCAATCAGTATTTGCGGAACTGACTGTTCAAAATGTTATTGCAAAAATATGTGCAAAGGCTGCAATGCCTGCAAAGGAATTGTTTTTCATACGGGTGGCCAGGAGTGTGCAATTTATCATTGCTGCGTAACAGAACACGGATATAAAAGCTGTCTTGAATGTTCAAAGCTTCCCTGCGAAATCTGGCAAAAGACCCGCGACCCAAAATTCACCGACGAAGAATTCGAAGCTAACATCAAAGGCCGCATTGAACTTTTGAAAAAGACTTTTTAGTTTAATTTCAGAGTCAGATTAATTGAACTTCGTTTTTTTATTCCGGCTATGATTCCTCCAGGCCTTATTTCTGATTCCCACCCATGCCCCAATTTTCCAGAGGTGGTTCGTTCATCACTATAAAAACATCGGTTGCGGGGATTCCAAGTTTTTCGCAGAGCAGGCCGGTGATTTTTTCGATGACACACTTTTTCTGTTCGCGGCTTCTTCCCGGAAAAATCGTGAATTCTATAATCATAAAGTTTTCGGTTTTACCTTCCGGTGCTTCCCAGTTAGTCTTATCAAACTCTTCGATGCGCTGGAACCTGTCCCAGTCGGCAATTCCAAAGGCTTCAATCAGGCCCTGATGAATGCAATCAAAAACTGCTTTCTTAAATTCGGGAGTTTTCCCGGCCAGCATGTTAACTTTTACTAATGGCATATTTTCTCCTATTATTTTTCTAACTATATCTAAAATGATTTTTGCAGACAATGGCAGGATTCCTTTTTGAAGATAACCTTCTGCCAGAATCCTTCCAATCTTACTCACCGCAAGCTGCCATCACGCTTTTTCAGCCGCTGTCTCCGTAAACGGCTCAATATATTTCTGAATAAAATCTACCCTATCAAAAATCGTCGGCTTAAAATACGAAGCCACGGCGATAACCAGCTGCTTCTGCGGATTTATGTAAATCACGTTGCCGCTGTTTCCTATAGCAGCATAAATATTTTTCTTGCGGGAAATAATCCACCAGAGGTAGCCGTATTCCATGCCGCGGAAATTCTTACCTTCAACTTCGCGTGGCCGGGTCATCTCGCGAATCCAGTTAGCCGAGACTATCTGTTTGCCGTCAAACTCGCCCTTGTTCAAACAGAGGAGTCCAATCTTTGCCATGTCAACAGCCGTCATGCAAAGCCCATAACCCGGAGTGCCAAGATCCTGAGGGTCGGCAAACCAAACAGCTTTTTTCGGCAGTTTACTGATGGTAAACTCCTTGTGCTCTTCGGCCGACTTTGCATAAAAGTTTTTGTGAGATGGAATGCCCAGCGGTTCAAAAAGATATTTGTTGGCGTAGTCCACAGTAAGCATGCCGGTAGCCTTATACAAAATCCCCGTCAGAATATGAAGACACACAGACGAATACTTAAACTCATCAGTAAGCCCCTTGCGCCCGCCAAGAAAATCAAGCGAAGTATAAGTCCAGTTTTCGCTGGCACAAACCTTGCTCCAGGGGTCGCCCTTACACTTATAAGGTGCCCGCATCGTAAGCAGATGCTTTATGGTCACTTCGTAAATCGTCTTTTCGCCGCGCTTCACTTTATACTCAGGAAAATAATCCAGAACCTTGTCGTCCACACTTTTTATCTGCCCCTTGTCAATGGCAATTCCGACCAGCAGTGATATAATGCTTTTTGTAACAGACATTACGTGGAGGCAGTCCTCGCGCCTGTAATTATTCCAGGTATCGCTGTAAACAGTCTTGCCGCCACGAATCGCCTCAATCTGGCAGATGTTCTGCTGATTCTGCTCAATCAATTTGTGAAGTTCTTCTTTAGTCATAAAATCCTCATTCTTGTAAGTTTTAGGCGCCTATATATGTAAGAATAAGGTGATTAAAAATTGAATTCAAGAAAAATCTTAAAAAAATTTTTTGGCCCAATACCCATACACAAAACCCATACGCAGTTGATAATCTTAAAGAACTCGATTACACTTATTTTATGACCAATTATATTTTCCTTGGGTTCCTTGCCATTTGGGTAATCGGTATGATTATTGCCTTTGTTATTGAAATGCACGGAGATATCAAAAATAACAAGGATACCTCTCCTCTTAATATGCGTTATGTAAAAAATCAGTTTATTTTTGGTGTAATAGAATTAATTGGCGGAATTGTTGTTCTTATTATAGATGATTTTTCTGGAAGCGGATATATTGCCATATGGTGTTTTGCAAGTGGAACTACAATGTTGATTTCAGCTTACACTCAGTTATATAAAGAAAATAAAAAGAATAAGAAAGACAATAAAAATAACTTTGAAGCAAAACTTGATGAAGCTGATTCTCAGGCAAAAACAGATTCAACTCGCTATACACATGATGAAGTATTTTCATCTATCAAGAAAAAACAATAAATACAGATTGTTTTGGAAAATCCTTTTTCCCATAGAAATATTTTTTTCGAGATTTTTATGGGAAAATTTCACCATTTTCAAATAATGGTTTTTCTTCAGAGGCTTCTTTTTTCCCATAGAAAATCAATTTTTACCATTTCTATGGGAAAATCACCATGATTATCCCAGAATAATTTGAATAAGAAAGGCAATTTTTCCCATAGGAATCCACAGTTTCAAATTTCTGTGGGAAAAAAATCAAACTGATAGTAAAAAGTCTCCCAATTGTCAAAAAATCTTCCCACAGAATTATGTTTTTGCTAATTTCTATGGGAAAATATTCAAACCAGCACTTAAAACATTCCCTGATGATAACAAATCTTCCCACAGAATTATGTTTTGTTAATATCTATGGGAAAACTCCCTTCCGCATTAAAACTTCAATTGAAAATCCCTCAATCCTCGGTTACACTTATTCTATGACCGTAGTAAATCAGACCTTATTTATCCCGCTTTATGGAAAGGCAAAAGTCAGCAAGCAGGGAATCATTATAAAAGACTCAATGGCAGAAAAGATTTGGGACAACGAAGCTTTTGCCATTCATGGAAAATCTAAATCTAAGTGGCTCACCTACAACATGGCAATGAGGGCAAAGATTTTTGATGATTGGGTGGAAAAGATGCTCGCGCAAAATCCGGATGCACTGGTGCTGCATATTGGCTGCGGACTGGATAGCCGGGCTTTTAGAATTGCGGCTCCTTACACCAGCTGGATAGACGGCGATTTTCCTGAAGTTCTTGAAACACGCAAAAAGTATTATTCCGAAAACGAGCATTACAAGATGATGGCCTTTGATGCCTCAAAATCAGAAATGGTAGAAATGCTGCCGGATGCAAAAACAGCCATCGTAGTTTTTGAAGGAATCAGTATGTATCTGCGTAATGAAGAACTGAATGCTTTTGTCCGTGCACTGGATAAGAAGTATCCGCAGGTTCACATGCTTTTAGATGTTTATACCGTTTTTGGAGCAAAGGCAAGCAAGTATAAAAATCCTATAAATGATGTTGGTGTAACGACGGTCTGGGGGCTTGATGATATTAATGTGGCGATAGCGGGCACACAATTCAAGTGCGATGCGGAACATTCCCTGACGCCGGAAAATCTTGTGAATCAGCTGCCTCCTTTTGACAGAAGATTTTTCAAGCTCCTTTTTACCGGAAGTTTTTATAGAAAAATTTACCGCTTATATGAAATCAGCAAAACCCTTTAAGGAAAAAATATGTACACACTAAAAAGATTGAGCATAGAGAATATAGAAGAAATAAAAAAAGTTTTCACCGGCGTTTTTACAAAGGCGCCATGGTATGATGACTGGTCGGACTCAAAGCAGCTGGACCTTTACATTTGCGATCTGGTTGGTCAGGGCTATTCACTTACCTACGGCTTGTATGATGAAGCAGGCGAACTGATTGGCATTTCCCTCGGCTACATTAAACACTGGTTCCGCGGTACAGAATATATCATCAACGAGCTTTGCATAAAAACAGAAAGACAAGGCAATGGAGCCGGCACTTTTTTTATCCGCGAAATTGAAAAGGCGATAAAGGAGCTGGGGCTCAAGCAGATTTTTCTTTTGACAGATTCAAATGTTCCAGCCTATGAGTTCTATAAGAAAAACGGTTTTGTACAATGTGAGACGAATGTTGCTTTTGCGAAGACGATATAATGAGGAAAATATGGAATTAAAAAAACTAAGCCAACACATCTGGTACATGCCATTTGAACAGGAGCGCGACCGCCCAAACCTTGGCTATGTAAAAGGAAAAAACTGGAGTCTTGCAATTGACGCGGGACATTCTGCAGCTCACACAAAAGAGTTTTACGCTCTTCTAGAAAAAGAAAATCTTCCTCTACCCTGCCTCACCGTTCTTACCCACTGGCACTGGGACCACACCTTTGGAATGCATGCTGCAAATGGACTTTCTATCGCAAATGAAAAAACAAACCGCCACCTTGCAGAGTGGAAAAATAAAATCGAAAAGAATGGCCCCGCAGAATTCTTTGCCCTTCACGAAAGCATCAGAAAAGAATATAGTGAAAACAAAGAAGTTATAGTCAAACTGGCAGATGTGATTTACAACGGCGAACTTACCCTCGACCTTGGCGACTGCACAGTTAAAGTTATTCAGTCCGAAGCACCCCACACAGATGATTCTACACTCGTCTACATAGAAAACGACAAAACATTATTTGTGGGTGATGCCACCGGCGATGATTTTTTTACCGGGATAAAAGATGCAGCTTTGAGCAGAAAGTTAGCTGAGACTATCAAAACAATAAATCCAACAATCTGCATGGAAGGTCACTGGGTGCCGGTAGAAACTGATGACACCCTGAATGATTTACTGAACGGAATTTAAAACAGAACAATTTCATTCCAAAGAGCAATCATGGAGAATCAACAATGATAATAATAATAACAGGTGCGTCGCACACAGGAAAAACTTTGCTCTCACAGCGCATGCTCGAAAAATATAAGTTTCCTTATCTTTCAATAGACCATCTTAAGATGGGGCTTATCAGAAGCGGGAATACAAAGCTTACTCCGCAGGATGATGACCAGCTGACAACTTACCTCTGGCCAATAGTCCGCGAGATGATTAAGACTGCCATAGAAAACAAGCAGAATCTCATCGTTGAAGGCTGCTATATTCCCTTTGACTGGCGCAAGGATTTTGACGAAGAATATCTGCGGGACATAAACTTTATCTGCCTTGCCATGACGGATGCTTATATCGACGCGCACTTTACTGAAATAAAGGGTCACGCTTCGGATATTGAATCCAGACTTGATGACAGCGAATGCACGGTTGATTGGATAAAAGAAGAAAACCGTCGTGTCATCCAGGGCTTTGAATCGGCCGGGGAGTTTGTTGACCTTATTGATTCAGACTATCAATCGGTAGTTGAAAAAGCTCTCCTTTTGATTCCGTGCAATATCAAAAAACTAATCGCCGGGAAAAAATATACAATCGACGACATGGGAAAATCTGGCTCAAGCATTTTGATTTTTGATGACTATGTTTTAAAAATTCTAGACAGCCGCCTGCATAACGAAGAGTCCAGCGTCGAAGTGCTCAACTGGCTTAAGGGAAAGCTTCCCGTTCCGGAGGTGCTGGCTTTCGAAAAAAATGGGGATTACCAGTATCTTTTGATGACAAGGATTCCTGGGGTTATGTCCTGCTCGGAATATTACATGGAACATCCGGGCGAGCTGCTTCCTTTGCTGGCTCAGGCTTTGAAAATGCTCTGGTCCACAGATATCTCC
Organism: uncultured Treponema sp.; assembly: GCA_946540605.1. GTDB lineage: Bacteria > Spirochaetota > Spirochaetia > Treponematales > Treponemataceae > Treponema_D. The sequence goes on along the minus strand of CAMNIU010000238.1, from coordinate 3,590 downwards.
GGCTGCCCTAAAAGCCGGGACTTTGAAACCGAGTTGCGTGCTGCAAGATACCGTGTAGAAAATAACCTTGTAGATATTGAAGACTCCGAACCAGACACCTTTGGCGAAAACGGCTTTGAAAATCCTGCAGCCCTGCTCAAATGGCTGGAAGAAAACAAACCCGCATACGAGCCCGTTCTTTCTCACGGAGACTTCTGTCTGCCAAATGTTTTACTAAAAGACGGCAAAGTCAGTGGCTTCATTGACTGCGGCGACACCGCCATCGGCGACAAATGGAAAGACATAGCCCTCTGCTACCGAAGCCTCAAACACAACTTCGACGGAACCTTCGGCGGCAAGGTCTATCCCGATTTTAATCCCGACCTGCTTTTTGAAGCCCTAGGCATTGAACCCAACTGGGAAAAAATCAGATATTGGATTTTGCTGGATGAGTTGTTTTGAAAAAAGGGAATGTCCAATAAGTTTACATCTTAGTGTCATTCCGAACGCTACGCCACATTCGCACGCACCTGCTACGAATGTGTGTTTCGGAATCTATGGAACTAGATGTAGTGTAGATGCTGAAACAAGTTCAGCATGACAATACTTTTTGGACAGCCCCTCAAAAGTTTTATTTTGATTTTATTCCGGCAATTTATCTGCAAACATCAAAAGATTTGCAGTTACTTTTTCCTGGTCGTTCAAGGCCCGGAAAGTTCCGCTGTCATAAAGTTCATCAAGAACCATCATGGCAACTGTACTTCCAACTGCCCAATCCATAAATTCAGCAACAAATCTATCCTGAATCTGTGACGGATACTGCTTTGCCTGAATCATTGCCTGCTCCAGTGCGTATTTTGCAAATTCATCAAGAAGACTTTTATCAGGGCTTGAAAGCATATTCTTAAAATCATTCCAGTTTTTCTTTACAATCATAATGTTGATTTTGCCGTCTTTTGTAAGGAAGCCGCGCTTACGAAGCCTTGCAAACTTATCCAAAGTGGCTTTTGATTCAGTGATTGCTCCAGTGATTATTTCGTAAAGGCTTTCATAATCCGAATTCAAATTATTCTGCCAGGAACCAGTTCGACTGTCAAATCTTGAATCCATAGACCATGAAAAAAGACATGGATATTTCTGTGAATCTCTTGTCATCTGACCGCAACATTTATATTTTGTTTCAAGTTTAGATAAATCAAATTCGCATTTATAATCTGGATCAATAATTTCATCTTTAATCTCAACAGTCACAAGATAATCAGCTCCATCCAAAGTCTTAATTCTGTGCTTTGAAATATCCTTATCAATATGAACAGAGCATTTTTCACAGACAGCAACAAAAATTGCAGCTGCTTCAAAAAGCTCCCGGTTGCCGCCAGGAATGTAAATATCTTTTCCAATTTCCTGTCCCGCAAGTGCAGCACGAACCTGAGGTACATATTTTTCAGCAAGGATTTTTGCAAGCTTCAGCTGCATCCTCACTCCATTTACCCCAGCTTCAAGAGAGAACTCTTTTGGAGTAAACTTAACATAGGTTGTGTAACGCTTGCCTTTTGTTTCAACTAGAAATCCGTTTGCTACAAGCATGGAAATTTTGTCTTCCAGAAAAACAGGCGTCATTCCTAAATCTTCTGCAATTTCTTCCATCGTTTTTGGATTTTCATAAACGCTGTAAACAATATTTAGATTGATTTTATCATCCAGATAATATTCAGGACCGCCCTTACTTCCAGGCCTTCCGCTATGACTGAATCCAAGAGCCTTTACAGGCGATAAACCAAGACTTCCAATTTTTCTTTTCATAGTAAATCCTTCCTTTAAATCATTACGAGCTTTGTTTAAGTGCCACTTTACGGTACCGGCAGGCAGCCCAAGTTCTTTTGAAATTTGAACAATAGACTTACCTTCGTAATAAAAGGAATAGACAATTTCACGACGGCTGGAAGTCAAAAATCCAATCTCCTTGCGGAGCTTTTTGATTTCTTCTTCGCCTTCTCCAAAGTCATGCTGATCAAAATATGCAAGCTCAATACCATCAAGGGAAAGGCCATTTTGCAGTTTTTTCTGATTCACATACTTTGCGTAAACATGCTGGCAGATTCTCCAGACATAGCCTTCAGGATTCACAATATCTTCTGCGTGCAGCAAAGAAAGATAAAGCTCCTTCAGCATCTCGCCCGAAAGCTCTTCTGCTTCATCATACGAAAATGATTTTTTTACAGCAAAGCCATACACCTTAGAAGAAAATTTTACGATTAACTTGTCAGCCTTTTCTTTATCCATCGCCATTCCATTTTACTAAAAACCGGTTTGCTTATATAGTGCGGACTTTTGAAAAAAGGTTGGCAAAAAATCAGAAAAATCGTAAAAAGATTTATAAATCAATCTATAATTCTCACACCAAAGGTATCATCAACAATTACAACTTCGCCGCGGGCAACGCATTTTCCGTCTTGAATGATGTCCAGAGGTGCACCACATTCAACTCCAAGTTCTAAAACAGTTCCTTCCTGAACCTTAGCTTCAACTTCCTTTGATAAATAACGACCGCCAAGTCGGAGTGCAATATAGTGGTCTTCATCATAATGAATAATCTTGTCTTCTGGTAAAATCTCACTAATGCGGATTGCAAAATTTTCATCAACTGCAACAACCTGCCCCTTGTATTTTACATCCTTTCCAACAAGAACATTCAGTGGTTGATTATAATTCAAATCTGTTACAAAAATGCTTCCAGGCTCAAAGGCAAAAGTATCCGGCATAAAACGCCCGAATTCCACAAAACAGTTATCATCAAAATGTTTAGCCTTAATGTTAGTAAGCTGGTGAAGCTTCAAATCATCATGATTAAAAAAGCCATACTTTGAAAGGATATTAATACAGTAATAATAATTGAACTGAATGTTGATATAACCTTTGCCATTGTCTGTTTCAACTTCAAAACTGACAAGCATACACATCTGCCCATTCGGTTCATTTGCAGATCGTGGAAGCATAGTTTTTTGAGTCAGAGGCTTTTCAAATTCTTCCAGAGAAATTGTCTTGTTTGTATTTTCGTAAAGAAGCTCCTGCATACGTTTTGCAAAACTGTTAATATATGCAATCTGCAAAAACTCCACATCACATTCCAGCAATTCAGGATACTTTTTAAGATCCTGACGAAGAAGCTGCTTTCCAATCTGAGGGTCAACTTCAATTGCAAAACCATTGTTGTTATAATCATAACTATAAAAGAAAGACTGTTGTGGAATACTCTGCATAAACTCGTCATTGGTAAGCTGATCAACAGAGCAGAGTTGTATTGAATACAAATCCTTACGAATACCGGCAAAATCAGATTTTAATTTTTCACAAAAAATCGTAAAACAAATCCAGACATCCCGCAGTTGATTACGACCAAAATAATCAGGCCTTTTGAAATCATAAATTTTAATTTTAGGCCCCTGTTCCTTGAGCTTGGCTTCAGCTTCTTCGGGTGTTATTTCACGTTTTGCAAGTTCTCCATTTAAGAGGGAATCTACATCAGTTCCAAGAGCCTGAGCCAGGAGCGGCAAAATCCCAACATCAGGACATCCGTCTCCACGTTCCCACTTACTCACCGCCTTGTCGCT
>CAMNIU010000237.1 GCA_946540605.1 uncultured Treponema sp. | reverse complement strand
CAAGCAAAGCCTTCTTTTCATCATCGGTTAGAACTTCCTTTAAGGTCTGCAAAACATTAGAAGTAATATTTTCTTCTCCCAGAGTCTTAAAAGCCTGAATTACTAGAGCAGATTTTGAAGACATACCACCAAGCAGTCTGTTAGTCGTATGCTTAAACTTTAACTTCATTCCGTAGATTTCATATTCGCGATATGGACCATTACTTAAGTATTCATAGCAGGCCGGAACCTGAGTTGAAAGATGCAGCATATTAAGTGCAATATCGCCCGAAGGAATAATATTCCAGGCAAACTTTTCTGCAATTTTATTTGCAACATCAGGAATTGAAGAAGGAACATTCTTATTTAAAAGTTTTGAAAACTTAGGCTTTGAATAAATGCCGTCTATAACTCTAACAATTTCTCCATTCTTTTCCATACGCTGCAAAATTTTTTTTGCCGTACCATAAGAAGCATAATTAACCAGTTCATTAATAGAGAACAAACTGCCTTCCTGGGCCTGAGAAAGATACTCTTTTATAGCTGAAGTTGAATTATTCATACTCGTTTCCATTCGTCCCTATAATTATACTGTTTTGGGGACAAATTGCAAGAAAAATTTGTTTCCAAAAGTGTATAGTTTTGGGGACATGTAAGCGTTTACCGTCTTTATGATTTCTGTTTTCATCCCCATTTTTTCGCACCAAATTTTCCGTGATTCCTCATTCTTCAATTGATAAATTCAAGTATGACTTTAATGCTTTTTAAAAAGGCAGAAGTTATAGTTGAGTTGAGGCGAAGATGAACGAAAATGAAATCACTCTATCGATAAAAGAAAAACTTTCTCAGATTGAACAGCGCGAAAACATCCGTATTTTGTATGCATGTGAAAGTGGCTCCCGTGCCTGGGGATTTGAAAGCCCTGATTCTGACTATGATGTTCGATTCATCTTTGTTCGTCCTATTGAGGATTACCTTCGGGTAAAAGAACTGCCTGATTATATTGATGCTGAGTTGAACGAGGTGTATGACATCAATGGCTGGGATTTGAAGAAGTTCTTTAAGCAGCTTTATAAATCGAATCCGGTAATTTTTGAATGGGCTGATTCGCCGATAGTGTACAGGACTTCAGAAGAATGGGAAAAGGTTAAGGCAAATATGCAGGATTTCGTTCTTCAAGTTGCGATGATTCATCATTATCGGGGTATGGCTAAAAGCAATGTTCGAAGCAATTTTGCAACATCCGAAGTTGTTCTAAAGAAATACCTGTATGTACTTCGTCCGGTTCTGGCTTGCGTATGGATTATGCAGAAGCATACTGTTCCACCTACAGAGTTTTCGAAACTTGTAGAGGAAGTTTTGCCAGAGGAATTAAAAGCATTGGTAGATGGACTGCTTGCTGTAAAAATGAAATCTGGAGAAAGGGAGAAGGGTGCAAGAATCCCACAGATAGATTTGTTCATTGAGTCAAAACTTAATGAGGCAACTGTATTTCCGGTTACTGATGAAGAACAGGAGAATTATGAAAAGCTGGACAAACTGTTTTTAGAAATAGTTCGGCAAGGAGCGTAGATTATGGCTGAATATTACAACATGATTTTAGATGAAGAAGAACTCCATTGGTTCTTTGACCATATCATTCAAAAGCCTCTCGAATATGAAACTTATATGATTATGCTTGCTTGTCGTGGTAAGAAGCTTACGGACGAGGAACGCGAATATACAAAAGTTGGCGCCCGCGGTGAAATGATGAGGGAAGAATTGATTCGCTGTAAGGGTGGACTTAAACAGGAGTGGAATTTTGATATCTATAGGCAGGCCTTTTATGCTTATAACTGTGATAAACGTTCTCTTTTGACTCCAGCCGGAGTTCCATATCCCGAGCATGTTATGGTTGTTTATTCTGTAGTGAATCCAACAAACGAAATTGACTGCATTGAAGATACCTTCGAGCATTACAACAAGGAGCGCAAAAATCTTACTGCTGCAATTCTTCGAGGTTCTAAGCCTGGGATTCAGGATCATCTGGTAAAAATGCCTAAGGTTTTTGAGCACATGAAAAGCTGTCATGCCTCTCATACAAGCCGCCGCATCTGGCTGGATTTTGACATGGATATTAAAAAGGAATGCCGAACAGCTCAAGTTTTTGAAGAAGCATATACTGCACTTCACAGGGCAGGAGAAAAGCTTTTTGGTCTTGGTAACTTTGCAATTGTCAAAACAAGTGGTGGTTATCATACATTGGTTCGAAAGGAATGTCTTACGTTTAATCCCAATGATTTCTTGAAAGAAGTATATGAGGAATCTGATAATTCACAATTCAGTCAATATGTTGATGAATTTGTTGCAAACGATTCCAGTCATAAGAGTAAGGATGGAAACAATATAATTAAGCGTTCGGCACTTATTCCAACTCCAGGATGTCGTCAGTATGACTCTTATCCGGTAGTAGTGAATAAAGAGGATTTTGAGTAGAATTATTGATATATGGAAACTAAACAATACATCATTTTTTTAGATATAGATGGAGTTCTCAATACTAAGGCAAGCTGGAAGAAACCGTTTTCACTTGTCGATGAGTGTATTAAAAATTTCTGTACATTCGTAAATTGTGATGATGTTTCTCCCAAAATAATTCTGACATCTTCCTGGAAAACAGGCTGGTCTTCGCTCAGAGAAAATCAGACGCCTCAAATTATAGAACTTCAAGAGAAATTTTCAAAATATAGTTGTTCAGTATTCAGTAGAACTCAAGATTTTGGAAACAGGCAGAAAGAAATCTTGGATTATCTGGCGACTCATGATGTGGATTTCTATGTAATTATTGATGATGATGATACTGAATATAAAGGTTTTGATAAGTCTGGTGTCTATATAATAAATGCAGAAACCGGATTTTCAGAAAATGATATAAAGAGAATAAAGTGGAAAAAAACATTACATAAAGCGAGGTAACTTTCATGAATTTATTTATTTGTGGAAGTATAAAGATTAAAGATAAGGAATGGATATTTTCAAAAATCGAAGAATGCATAGCAGAAAAGAATTTCACAAATGTTACCCTTCTCGAAGGAGAAGCTCGTGGAGTAGATTTAATTGCAAAGGAGTGGGCTCTTGCTCACGACATTCCTGTAAAAGAATATCCGCCTGATATGCAGCATTATCTTCACAAAGAAGCATGTCATAAGAGAAATGAAGATATGACAAACTACACATGAGAGAAGGGTAATAAAATTACCTTAAAAAATACGATGATATGTAAAACGCCGTAGTGTCTGGAAATCACGAAATATTTTCGTAATTTATTTTCGTAAAATTGCAAGTTTTCGTAAAATGTGTTATTATTTTCGTAAAACCGCTGATTTAGGAGGCACGTATGCAGGAATCCGAATTAAAAGAACTCATTACGAAAATTTTAGAAAGAAAAACTGAAACTTCAAAAATCGAATTTAAAAGCGCAAAAGGTGGAACTCCAGAGAAGCTGTATGACAGTCTTTCAAGTTTTTCTAATACAAGCGGTGGAATCATTATTTTTGGAATTGACGAAAAAGCAGGTTACAAGGTATGTGGAGTTCAATATCCTGATGAACTTGAAAAAAAAGTTGTAGACCAGTGCAAAGAAATGGAGCCGGTTGTTCGTCCTTTGATTACATTCTGTGAATACGAAGGAAAAACAATTGCAGCTGCAGAAATAGCCGAGATGGATGCTGTAAGCAAGCCTTGTTATTATACTGGTAAAGGTAAGAGTAAAGGTTCATACATCAGAGTTGGAGAAGCTGATTTACCGATGACCGAATACGAAATCTATAGTTATGATGCTTTTAAATTCAAAACAGAGGATGAATTAAGAACTAATAAAAGAATTGATGAATCTCTTTTAGATTCGATTCAAGTTGATGGTTTTATTGCAAAAGCTGTTTCTGTAAAACCAAACCTTGTAAATATGGATAAAAAGACTCTTATGACAATGAGTGGTCTTATAGACAAAAATGGTCTTCCAACAGTTTGTGGAATTATGCTGTTTGGAAAGTATCCGCAATATCTTTCTCCGAATCTTGATATTGTTGCCGTTGTATGTGCTACTACAAATTATGCAGAAGAATCTGAAGCTGGTGAAAGATTTATTGTTAATAAACGCCTTGACGGAACTATTCCGCAAATGCTTGAAAGTGGGTTAGCTTTTGTTCAGCAAAATATCGCAAAATCAACAGTGATTGACAATACAGGACATAGAAATGATGTCAGCGAGTATCCGGTTAAAGCAATTCGTGAAATTATTTTGAATGCATTGATTCATCGGGATTATAGTATTCATACGGAAAACGACCCAATCAGAATCGAAATATATCCGGATAGAATCGAAGTATCAAATCCTGGTGGACTATATGGCCGTTTATCGATTGATGATTTGGGAAAGATAAAGGCAGATGTCAGGAATCCTTTTATAGCTGCAGCTCTTGAAATATTGAATACTACAGAGAACCGCTATTCTGGAATTCCAACTATCTATTCTGAAATGAAAAAGGCAGGATTGATGGAACCAAAGTTTGAAGACATGAGAGGCACTTTTAAGGTAACACTTTATAATTCTAAAAAGGTTCAGGCAGATTTATCAGAACAGATAATTGAGTTTTGCAGAAAGCCTCGAACAAAAGAAGTTCTTGCTAAGGAATTTGGATTTGATGAAAAGCATCCTGCTTATTTTATAAATAACTACATTCTTCCTTTGATTGATGCGGGCAAACTTAAATATACAATACCAGAAAAGCCTAAGAGCAAAAATCAGAAGATTGTACTTGCGGACAATTAGTTCTATGTCTTCCTTATCAGATTATTGTAGCATCATGGAAAAGTTGCTATTCTTGAATTTGATACTGGGGAGCCAGATTCACCAATAAGTGTTCGCTATGTTATAGCACAAGATAATGATAATAAACTTTTTCCAACTTTTGTTCTCAAATCTGAAAAGAATAATTCTTTGGATAAAGCAAAGCAGCTTCAGGGGCTACTTTGGCTAACAGGTTATCTCGCCAGAAACTCGGTGAATTTCAGGCACTGGACAACTTCTCTGAAATATTCTGGATAATGCAGGAACAATAACCACCGAAAAAGCGAAACAAAAGGCTTATGCTGAATATGATAAATTTAATGCTGCAAGAATTGAAAAACAGAAAAATAAATTTGCAGACCTTGAAGAAAAAGTAAGCTCAATTAAAGAAAAATAAAATCGTTGTATTTGATATAATTTATCAAAGAGTATTAAATTAATGAAATTCAAGCAACACTTTAATTACAAATCGCACAAAAGACGTGTATAATAATTTTATGGCCTACTCGGAGCTTATTAAAAATCTAGATACTCTCAGAACTTATATCCGAAGTTTTTATATCTATGGATTTAAAACGAGGGAGCAGTTTTATGGTAAGAGTCCGCGTACTTATGATGATGAAAAACGCCGTCTGGAAAATTATCTGGATGGTTATATGACCTTTCGTCCGGATGAAAACGGTAAGGTAACTTTTCTTTCAATTGATAGCCGTCATACTACTCATAATCCTCTGTACAAAATCTTCAAAGCAAAATCCTTTACTGCAATGGATATCTCGCTTCATTTTATGCTGATGGATATTCTGGCGGACGGTTTGAAGAAGACCTTAAATCAGTTGCTCGACGAAATTAATGATACCTATCTTAATGATTTCTCGTCAGAAATATTGCCAGAAGAATCCAGCCTCAGAAAGAAGCTGAAGGAATATGAAGAGTTAGGTTTAATCTCGTCAGAAAAAGATGGTAAGACAATGCTTTATTTCCGTAATCCGATGACTGATTTGGATGGGTTGGAAGATGCACTTTCATTTTTTTCAGAGATTGCTCCTTGTGGTGTGACGGGCAGCTTTCTGTTTGATAAACTTCCTGGTGATGTTCAGAAGGAAAGCGAGATATTTCAATTTAAACATCATTACATCACATCCTCAATTGAATCTGATTTTGTAGAGCAGGTTTTTGAAGCAATCCGGGAGCACCGCTATCTTACAATTGAACAGCGGCGCGCTGAGGACGACAGAACTTTCCCCAATGAAGTTATTCCGCTGATGATTTATCAGAGTACTCAGGGTGGCCGTATGTATCTGATGGCATATCGTCCAAGAGGTAAATATTTTCTCGCTCTTCGATTTGATTACATAATTGGTATGACGACTGGCGGCAAGTATGCAGGCTTTGCGCAGAAGAGGGCAGAGTTTGAAGAACTCCGAAAGCACATCTGGGGCGTGGCATTAAAGCAGAATAAAGAGCATAACGATACAACAACTGTGCATGTAACCTTCCGTGTTCATTTTGAAGAGGAAGAGAAGTTCATTTATCAGCGTCTTTTACGCGAAAAACGTTGCGGTAGTGTAACGCTGCTTGATGATAATAATGCTCAGTTTGATGCAGATGTTTTTGATCCTCAGGAAATTATTCCCTGGGCAAGAAGCTTTATTTGTAGGATTACTTTCTTTGATTGTTCTGAAAAATATATAGCACGACGTTTTTACGGAGACATTCGTAAAATG
>CAMNIU010000236.1 GCA_946540605.1 uncultured Treponema sp. | reverse complement strand
TCTCGAAGCCACAATAGCATGGAGGATAAAAATAACATGGATAATTTTACATTTTACAGTCCAACAAAATTTGTTTTTGGAAAAGATACAGAAAAAGAGGCAGGTTCACTGATTCGTGAGTTTGGCGGAAGCAAGGTTCTGCTGCATTTCGGCGGTAAATCTGCAGAAAAATCAGGCCTGCTTGGCAGAGTGCGCAAATCTTTGAAGGGGGCAGGTCTTGATTTTGTAGAACTTGGTGGTGTTCACCCTAACCCACTTGATGATTTAGTTTACCAGGGAATTGATTTATGTAAGCGCGAAGGTGTTGATTTTATTCTTGCAGTTGGCGGAGGCTCTGTAATTGATTCTGCAAAGGCTATTGCAATGGGCGTTTGCTACGATGGAGACTTCTGGGATTTTTACAGCGGAAAGGCTGCGGCAAAAGCTGCGGTTCCGGTTGGAACTGTTTTGACTATTGCGGCTGCGGGAAGCGAGGGCTCTGGTGACTCTGTAATCACAAAAAAAGATGGCATGGTAAAACGCGGGGCGAGCGGTGAATGTATCCGTCCGAAATTTTCTATTTTGAATCCGGCATTAACACAGACGCTGCCGGCATACCAGACAGCCTGTGGTGCAACTGATATTATGGCTCACGTTTGCGAGCGTTACTTTACAAACACAAAGAATGTAGAAACTACCGACCGTTTGTGTGAGGCAGTTCTGATGGCAATGATCCACGAAACTCCAAAAGTAATTGCTGACGCAAATGATTACCAGGCCCGCGCTAACATCATGTGGGCCGGAATGGTTGCTCACAATAACATCGTTGGTGTTGGCCGCGACCAGGACTGGAACAGCCACGGAATTGAGCATGAACTTTCCGGTCTGTACGACTGCGCTCATGGTGCAGGTCTTGCGGTAATCATGCCTGCCTGGATGGATTTTGTTTACAAGCATGATGTAATGCGTTTTGCCCAGTGGGCTACAAGAGTCTGGGGCTGCAAGATGGATTTTGCAGAGCCTGATAGAACTGCCCGCGAGGGTATCCGTAGATTCAGAGAGTTCTTGAGAAGCATAGGTATGCCTATTAATTTTGCAGAACTCGGTGCAAAGGAAGAAGATATCCCAACTCTCGTAAAGAAGTTTGGTTTGCCAGAAGGCGGAAGAACCGGCGGATTTGTAAAGTTGAGTTCTGAAGATATCGCAGAAATCTACAAGATTGCCGCTAAGGCTACAATATAATCAAGTTTTTCACAGAAGACACGGAGGGCACAGAGGAATACAATAAAAAAACATAACTCTGTGTGCTCTTTAGCTCTGTGAGGAATTTCTTTAGGAGGAACCATAAAAGCACTATTTATCGGCGGGACCGGCACAATCAGCATGGCTATTTCAAAACTGCTGCTTGAAAAAGGCTGGGAGCTCTACCTTATTAATAGAGGAAACCGTAATAACGATGAACGTCTTAAAGGCGCACATTTTATTACAGTTGATATAAATGATGAGGCTGCGGCCGCAGAAAAACTTGCGGGAATGAAGTTTGATGTTGCGTGTGATTTCATCGGCTTTGTACCATCACAGCTGGAGCGAGACTATAGGCTTCTTAAAGGTAAGGTACGACAGTTTATGTACATCAGTTCAGCATCGGCTTATCAGAAGCCGTGTAGCAACTATGTAATCAGCGAAAAAACTCCTCTTGCAAATCCTTATTGGGAATATTCGCGCAACAAGATTGCCTGCGAAGATTATCTGATGAAATTGTATCGCGAGGAGAACTTCCCTATAACAATTATCCGCCCAAGTCATACTTACGATGAAAGAAGCGTGCCGCTCGGCGTTCACGGCGACAAGGGCAGCTGGCAGGTTGTAAAAAGAATCAAAGAAGGAAAGCCTGTGATTATTCACGGAGACGGAACTTCCCTCTGGACTATCACCCACAACTCTGATTTTGCAAAGGGCTTTGTTGGATTGATGGGAAACATTCACGCAATCGGTGAAGCAGTTCAGATTATGAGCGATGAAAGCGTAACCTGGAACCAGATTTATCAATGTATTGCAGATTCGCTTGGCGTTGAACTAAAGCCGGTTTATGTTTCTTCAACCTATCTGGCTAACCATTCTGATTATGACTTTACAGGAAGCCTGATTGGAGACAAGGCAAACTCAGTTGTTTTTGACTGCAGTAAATTAAAGAGCCTGGTTCCTGATTTTGTAGCTACGAAACGCGCAGACCAGGGAATAAGAGAGACAATAGAATACGTTCTCGCCCACCCTGAGTGCCAGGTAGAAGACCCTGATTTTGACAAGTGGTGCGACAAGATAATCAATAACTTAAATTAATAGTTTCTCACAGAGCGCACAGAGTACACAGAGTTTATGCCAAAGAAAGAATATAAGACTCTGTGACCTCCGTGTCCTCTGTGAGAAAGAAAAAAAAGGAAATAAAATGACAGACGTAAAAGGAAAATGGGCGCTGGTAACCGGCGCAAACCGTGGAATTGGATACAGAATCGCAAAGTTTATGGCAAGCAAGGGTTGTAATTTAATTTTGCACAGCCGTTCGCTTGAACACACTGCAGAAGTACTTGCTGAAGTTCGTGCTATGGGCGTAGAGGCTTATGATGTAGCCGCAGAACTAAGTGACCTTACACAGGTTCAGAAAATGATAGAAGAAATCGACGCACGCGGAAAGCCTGTTGATATTCTTTTCAACGATGCCGCAGTTCAGATTGCCTACCGCACCGACTATTGGAAAACACCGGCAGAAGATTATGAAAAGAGCTTTGTAATCAATACAATCGCCCCAATGATGCTCTGCTATCACTTTATTCCAAAAATGATTGACAGAGGCTTTGGCCGTGTAATCAATACAACAAGTGGAATCCGCAACGAACCGGAACAGGCTGGTTACAGCGCAAGTAAAGCAGCTCTCGATAAAGTAACTACAGACCTCGGTGGAAAACTCGACGGTACAGATGTCTGCATCAATCTTACAGATCCGGGCTGGTGCCGCACAGATCTCGGTGGACCAAACGCTCCAAACGACCCGGACAGCGTAATTCCTGGAATCGTAGTCGGTGCCTTTATAGACGATAAAAAGAGTGGCCGCAACCTGGGTGCCCAAGTCTTTACAGGAATGTCACTCGAAGACGCTGTAAAAAAAGCTGCAGATTTTCCGCAGCTTTTCAAATAATGTGAGATAATGTGTAAATCCACATATAAAATTAATTAAAAAGTCCTCCTACTCCTTCTGCTTCAGTTTGCCTGACTGAAGCAGTTTTTTTATAAGGGAGATAAAAGTCCTTATTTTTTCTCATACCACTTTTTCATTACATCAGCAATACAATCTTCCGGACCACTTATAATGAGTCGTACAGAATTATTCTGTCTTTCTAGTTTCATTTTAGATGCAGATACATTCTCGTCGGACATGGCAGCACAAAAATATGAACTGATTTCTTCAAATTCTTCATTTGAAGAAATATGAAAGTCAAGAATAATGCAAGTCTTATTTTCACTTTTTTCAAAGTCAGCAAGAAAATCATAAACAAGAGCATTGTTTTTGATTTTTATACCAGCTTTGATATTTGGATTAGAAATGAAAGCTTCAAGCTGTTCAACTGTAAAGCTCCATTTACCGTCAATTTTTTCACCTTCAAGAAATCCCTGCTGAATAAAAAGACGAAGACTTCTTGTGGTAAAACCTGTCATTACCGCTACTTCATTAATTGTGTAATACTCTTTCATAAAACGCTCCTATTCAAGGCTGCCGGCTGCCTTTGTTCTATAAAAAGAATAACGCCGCCAGTCAAATAATTCAATTTGAAAAGCGGCGAGTTTTTCATAGCGAAAATTAGTCTATTTTACAGAATGTAGCGGCTCAAATCCTGATTCTGGCTGATGCCTTCGAGCTTTTCATCTACGTAGGCAGCGTCAATTTTGATTGTTTCACCCTTGTGTTCATCTGCTTCAAAGTTAATATCTGCAAGAACCTTTTCCATGATTGTGTGCAGTCGGCGGGCACCAATATTTTCGGCGCTGGCATTCACCTCTTCTGCAACTGTACTCATGCGGTCGAGAGCATCCTCGGTGATATCAAGTTTTACACCTTCAGTTTCCAGCAGTGATGTATACTGCATAATCAGGCTGTTCTTTGGCTCGCTGAGAATGCGCTTAAAGTCATCCTTGTGGAGTGAGTCGAGTTCAACACGAAGCGGGAAGCGGCCCTGCAATTCCGGAATCAAATCGCTAGGAGCTGCAACACTGAAGGCACCGGCAGCAATAAAGAGAATGTGAGTTGTATCAACTACGCCGAACTTTGTATTAACGTTACTTCCTTCAACAATCGGAAGAATATCGCGCTGAACGCCTTCGCGGCTTACGTCCTGTCCGTGACTTTCGCCATGTACGGCAATCTTATCAATTTCATCAATAAAGATAATTCCGCTCTGCTCTACACGCTTCTTAGCTTCGTCGGCAACCTTGTCGTGATCTACCATATTGTCCAGAACTTCTTCGGTAAGAATCTTGCGGGCTTCCTTTACAGTGATGTTGCGTTTTTTGCCGCGGCCCTGACCGTTCATCATATTCAAGATTCCCTGCATGCTGTTCTGAAGGTCATCAATACTGCCACCGGCAATGATTTCCATATTAGGCATTCCCTGAGGGCGATGAACTACCATTTCAACCTCGCGGTCTTCAAGCTTACCTTCGCGCAACATCTGACGGAACTTTTCGCGGGTGTGATTTTCGCGCTCTTTTTCTGCGGCAGCCTCAGCTGATTCCTCGTCAGCCTTCTGCTGTTCTGCAGCGGCCTGATTTGCCTGATTCAAAGCCTCCTGCATATCAGAGGCAACCTTATTCAAATCAATTGTAATTTCATTAGGATTAGGCTGAGACAAAAAGCCAAGTGGTTTGATTTCCATCTTGCCGTCTGAGCCGCTGTCGCTCTTTGACTTTTTGTCGTCTTTTTTGTCTGTTCCTGGAAGCAGAAGGTCCAGCAGCTTTTCTTCAACAACGCTTACTGACTTCTCGCGAAGCTGTTCTTCCATTTCGGCTTTTACGTCATTGTAGCCTACAGCCATAAGGTCGCGGATCATGCTTTCTACGTCGCGGCCAACATAACCTACCTCAGTGTACTTTGTAGCCTCAACCTTCAAAAAAGGAGCGCCGCAGAGCTTTGCAAGACGGCGGGCAATTTCTGTTTTACCACAGCCAGTTGGTCCAATCATCAAAATATTTTTTGGAGCAACTTCATCGCGGATTTCTTCCGGCAATTTAAGGCGACGGAAGCGGTTACGAAGAGCAACAGCAACGGCACGCTTAGCCTTTTCCTGCCCGATGATATATGAGTCCAGTCTCTCTACAATCTGTTTTGGTGTAAGTTCTGTTTTGTTTTCGATTTGTTCCATAAAAGTAATTTCCTTTTCAGCCCGCGACAAATGCGGGGGCGTTACGGGGGCTGGCCCCCGTTAGAAGGGGTAGCGAGCAACGCAGTGCGAGCGAGGGGGAGACTTCCCCCACACTGTTAATCCAAAGTCTCAACAGTCAAATTCTGATTTGTGTAAATACAGATGCTGCCCGCAATATTGAGCGATCGCTCAGCAATTTCCTTAGCGCTCAAATCCGAAGAATCAAGATAAGCGAGGGCCGCAGAATAAGCGTAGTTACCGCCGCTGCCGATTGCAATTGCATCGTGCTCAGGCTCAATAACGTTACCGTCGCCGCTAATCAAAAGAATCTGCTTTTTGTCGGCAACAAGGAGCATAGCCTCAAGCTTCTGCAGAGTGCGGTCTGTACGCCAGGCCTTGGCAAGCTCAACAGCAGAGCGCATAATGTCGCCGTTATATTCCTTCACCTTAGCTTCAAAGCGGTCCAGCAGAGTAAAAGCATCTGCCACAGAACCCGCAAAGCCGGTGAGAATCTTTCCGTCATAAATTTTTCGAACCTTGCGAGAGTTTCCCTTACAAACAGTCTCGCCCAAAGTACACTGGCCATCGCCAGCCATAGCAACCTGCCCGTTTCTGCGGACAGCAAGAATAGTCGTACTTCTGATTTTTGTTTTATTTCCCATAAGTTAAAATATAATGATTTAATCGGCAAAGGGCAAATAAAAATTAGCTAGAAAAAAGATTTGAATATTCCGGGCGTTCCCCGCCGGCTCCACTTCGTTCCGCCGCCGGGTCGGGCGTTCCACCATTCCGCTATCGCTCCAGCCTCTTCCCTCGTCGCTCACTACGTTCGCTCCTCAGTCCAGTGGCCCTTCGCAGCCTGCGGCTGCTCGGTGGCTCCATGCCCTAACGCAGCAGTTCATATAGCATTTCTCGTGTAAAACAGATTATTTTTTCGCGAAAGTTCCGTCAAAAACTTGGATTATACGATTTTTGCCTGATACATTCTGTGATTTTTCTTTGTATATCCGGCGGATCTTCCGTCAAATCTCTTCAAAAGCAAGTTTTTGACGGAAACTTTTCATAGTAATTTTCTTCACTTGCGTTAAATCTAAGTAAAATGGCCGCAAACATTCCGTCAAAACAAGCCACAAGCTCCTTTTTGACGGAACTTTTGCGTTCCCTTACTCTCTTCAGCCGCTATTTTTTCCGTCAAAAAGCACACTTTACCTTGTTTTGACGGAAAAACACTCAAAATATATTCAGATTTCTATAAATAAAGAAGGCCCACCTGCGAGCCCGTAGCGTTAGGCTATGGAACACCGCCGTAGGCGCCGACCGGAACGAAGGAGCGAGTTTACGAGCGACTGAGTGAGGACGGTGAGCGTGAGCGAAGTGTGGAACAGCCGACCCCAGCCGGGGCATAGCCCCGGCTGGGGGAACGCCCAAAATATCCTAAGAATGCGGATGTGCCTTATTGTAAGTTTCAATGAGTTTTTCAGTTGTGATGTGAGTATAACGCTGGGTTGTGCTGATTGAACTGTGGCCAAGCATCTCCTGGACAAGACGGACATCCGCCCCATTTCCCAGCATAGTAGTTGCAAAAGTGTGGCGGAAAGCGTGCGGATTAATATGATGATTAGTTCCTTCCACACCGGAGTAGCGGTTCAAAATGTAGCGCAGCCCACCGGTCGTAAGCGCTCCACCCTTCTGATTAATAAACAATTCCCGCGGCTCCGGCTCCACCTTATTTTCTGCCAGCACCTTTTTCCTGTCCGCAAGATATTCAGCAAGTGCCTTCCTTGCCTCAATATCAAAATACACCTTACGCTGCTTATTTCCCTTTCCCGTAACAATTGCCGAGCGGCCGCCATCCATAAAATCACTAAGCTTGAGCCCCACAATTTCGCTGGCACGACAGCCCGAAGAATAAAGCATGAGAAAAAGCGCATGATCGCGGCTAGCCCACAAAAGCTCGTCCTTAACCGGCTCAGCGCAAAGTTCGTTTACCTCATTAGTTGTCATAAAGTTTGGCATGCGTTTAGGCAGCTTCACAGTCTTCATTTCCAGAGCCGGATTTTTTTCAATATAACCAAGCTTTTTCGCATAAGCAAAAAGCGTACGCACCGCCGAAATAAATCGGTTGACAGTAGCCGCCGACTTTTTCGAAGCCGACAGCCGCCCGATACAAAGCATAAGATTTTCGCGGGTGATAGACTTTACATCCAGCTCAGGCGTCAAAAATTCCTGCAACAGAGCCAGATCGTTGCCATAGCCCTTCACAGTATTCTCAGAAAGCCCCCTAACCGCCCCAAGATACAAAAGAAATTCGTCTGTCAGCTCGTGTAAAGTCATATTTTTATTATCGGAAGGAAAATTAAAACTTATTATTTTTCTGGGCATATCCCGGAGACACCACTTCGTAACGCCTTACCTCAATGACATCACATAAATCTGGCAGGGATTTTCCTCTCCCCAGATTTCCTTTATGACTTCAAACTCTTTAAAACCACAAGCTTTGTAAAAACGGTTGGTTATATCATAATCTTCATACACACCCATTTTCACGGTTTTTACCTGCAAAAATGAATAACCTTCTTCTCCTGCAATTTTCTTTGCAGCCTCAAAAAGCTTTCTTCCAAGCCCATTACGATGGTATTCTTTAAGAACTCCCATTACTGCAAGCTCAACAGTAGCATCCCCAGTTTCTTTTAAGCAAAGAAAACCAACATAATCATCATCTTCTTTTACAGCCAGAAAAATCCAATTTACACATTCAGCTATGTATTTCTCTCTGCTATCATCAACCTCAAACCAATCGTGCAAAGCTTCAAGAATTTTTCTGGCAATTGCCTTTTTTGTTTCTGAATCTTTTATCTGCTCAATCATTTTTATTTCCAATTGAATTATGTTTCATCAGGATAATCCCAGAATTTGCCCTTATGAAAATTTTCATTTCCAAGAGCTTTTGCAGTTAATTTGAATATAACGCACCCGTCCGGACAAACTATAGTTTTTGAATATTTTCCGTCTCCGCCAAGATTTTCCAAATCACCGCCACTTCGAATTGCTTCCATCAAAGGATAAAGCATCATCATGGTTTTAGAACAGATTCCATATCCGTCCTTATTTACAGGACAACCATAGGTGCAGGTGTACTTATCTCCAATTTCTTCACCATTACGGCAATAACGCTCCGTATGATCTCCATGCAGAAAGCCCATAACCTCAACGTTAAATTCATATTCTTCAGTGTACCATTTTTTCATATCAAACCTTCTCAACATCCGCGCAGGCAATTACGTTAATGCCAGTTCCTAGTAAATCATAAAGCAGAATGTCGCCACGCTTTACCGGGGCCTTGCAGCTGGCACGGCGTACAACTTCCATGCACTGGAGCAGGATTGCCTTTGGCACTTCGCCCGCGGTTTTTACTGGCACAACCGGCAAAACTCCACCCTCGACTTTTATTGTTGTAGTGAGTGTACGAGTCGGGTTCTGCAGTTCTTTTGAGGCGTACTGTTCGCCGCGCTTGCAGCCGTTGTCTTTTACGGCGGTAACTTTTTTGTGACCGGCGGCATCGTTTTCCACCGTTACTTCCATTGAGCAGCCCATTGGGCATATTATGCAGGTAAGAGGAAGCTTTTCGATTTTTGTCGCATTTGTCTGATTTGTATTTTCCATCATTCTGCTACCTCCTGAGGAAGCTGGATTGAAACGGTGATGTCGCCACCGGCGCTTTCTATCTGATTAGGAGCAAGTTCAATCACCTGCATTTCACCCGGACGCACAACCTTTTTTCTAACTGATTTTAAAACCTCGTTGCCGCTTGAAACTTCTACATACACATCCTTATAAACATCTGTTACACGGAACATAATAGACACATTTCCATCCTGCTCGCGAGACTCAATATACTGAGGCACGGTATAGCGCACACGGTTTCCCGGTCGAAGTATGATTTTTTCTCCGCTCGCAGTGATTTTTCCCTGAACATATTTTGCGGCATTTTCTCCGGCACGAAGACTTTCCGCAGTTACAAAGTCTACAAGGTCGTGAACATGCACCGTGTTTCCACAGGCAAAAATGCCCGGCACAGAAGACTGCATGTGCTCATTTACAACAGGGCCGCTGGTTGCAGAATCTATTGCAATTTTACAGCCGGATGCAATCTCGTTTTCCGGAATAAGGCCAACCGAAAGAAGCAGAGTATCACATTCAATAAACTCTTCGGTTCCGGCGATCGGCTTACGATTAGAATCCACTGCCGCAACAGTAACTCCTTCTACCCGCTCCTTTCCGTGAATCTTTACGATTGTGTGGCTGAACTTCAATGGAATATTAAAGTTTTCAACACACTGAACAATGTTTCGTCGCAGGCCTGAACTGAATGGCATAACCTCACAGACAAGTTTTACCTCGGCACCTTCCAGAGTGAGACGCCTTGCCATAATCAACCCTATATCACCAGAACCAAGAATTACAACCTTTCGGCCAGGCATATAACCGTCTATGTTTACAAAGCGCTGGGCAGCACCCGCAGTAAAAATACCGGCAGGTCTTGTTCCAGGGATGATAAGGGCACCGCGGGTTCTCTCCCGGCAGCCGGTCGCAAGAATTACAGCCTTAGCCTTAATGTGCATAAGACCGTCTACAGTGTTGATTGCGGTAACTCTATGCCCCTGCCCTGCAGCGCTTTCCTTTTCTACTTCGAGCACCATAGTATCTGTTTTATATTCAATTCCAAGTTGCACAACCTCATCAGAAAAACGAGCAGCATACTCAGGGCCAGTCAGTTCTTCACCAAAATAGTGAAGTCCGAATCCGTTATGAATACACTGCAGAAGGATTCCACCGATTCTCGTATCGCGCTCTAAAATCAGAATGCTGTCACTACCAGCCTTTTTTGCAGCAATTGCCGCCGCCATTCCGGCAGGGCCGCCGCCTATTACAACAATGTCATATTTCAGTTCCATAAATCAGCCCTCCCTAGCGTGTCTTGCCTGTCAAAATGTATGAACAGCCGCCATTCTTTCTAACATCGGTCATAGGAATGCCAAGCTCGCGGCTTAAAATCTCAGTTACACGAGGTGAGCAGAAACCGCTCTGGCAACGTCCCATACCGGCTCTTGTTCGACGCTTTACGCCATCAAGATCCACAGCCCCAACCGGAGACTTAATTGCCGCAACAATCTCGCCCTCGGTAATCATTTCGCATCGGCAGATTATTCGACCATACAAAGGATTTTCTTCAATCAGCTGTGCACGGCGCTCATCATCTGCATCCTTAAAGGATTCAATTCCCTTACGCACACCAACAAAATCAGGATTCTTCTCCCAGGCCTGCCCGCGGATTTTTTCTAAAATATCAGCCACATAAACTCCGATTGCAGGAGCAGCAGTTAGTCCCGGCGAACAGATTCCCCCAACATTCACAAAGCCCTTCACCGAGGCATCTTCTTCAATAATAAAATCATTTACAGGGGTGCCGTCCGCATTGTAAGCAAGGGCACGCACTCCCGCAAAAGAATTGATTATATTGCGGCGGGGAATATCCGGAATAGTTTTTCCGGATTTTCTGAAAACCTCATCCTGGCCGGCAGCCGTAGTTTCCGTTGCAGTTTTGTCATCTCCATCGGCCGCTGTCGGACCAGACAAAATATTTCCGTCAACGGTAGGTGTAACTAACACGCCCTTACCCATTTTGTCCGGAGTCTGGAAGAGTGTATGACTTGCGAGGCCTGCGCATTTATTATCAAGCAGATAGTATTCACCGCGGCGAGGTTTTATGACAAAATCCCGAGCCCCTGCCATTGCAGAAATCTGATCTGCATATAGTCCCGCCGCATTTACGACGCACTTTGCCTGAAGGTCGCTTTTTCCGGTATGAATAGTAAAAAGTCCGTCCGCTCCCTTTTCAATTCCATGAACCTCAGTTTCGCGGAAAAGTTTTACGCCATTCATTACAGCATTTTCCGCAAAGGCCCAGGTTGCCATATAAGGGCTCACAATTCCGGCAGATTCTGCAAGCAGAGCTCCGCAGGCTTCCTCGCTTACGCTCGGTTCCAGTTTATGAAGCTCTTCTCCATCAATTACACGGAGAGCCGGCACACCATTTGCCTGACCACGCTCGTAAAGCTTTTGAACATGCTCCATATCCTCTTCATTAAAAGCAATAACCAGAGAGCCGTTATTCTTATAATCAAAATGAAGAGCCTTTGCCAGCTCCGGGTACATTGCAGCACCTTCAACATTGAGCTTAGCCATCAGAGTACCAGGCTTGGCATCAAAGCCTGCATGAATAATTCCCGAGTTGGCCTTACTTGTACCGCAGGCAACATCATCAGCCTTCTCAATAATACAGAAGTGACCTTTATATTTTGAGAGCTCCCGGGCAATACAAGCGCCCACAATGCCCCCGCCAATTATCGCTACATCGTAAATCATTCACGCCTCCTATTCAGCCCAGCCTTTTGCCTTTTCTACCGCTTTCTTCCAGCCGGCATAAAGCTCGTCGCGCTTCTCGCCACTCATAGAAGGCTCAAAAAGTCTTTCAGTTTCGCGACGCTGTAAAATTTCTTCTTTACTAGACCAGAAGCCCACAGCCAGCCCCGCAAGGTAAGCAGCCCCAAGCGCAGTAGTCTCTACATTCTTAGGTCGGCAAACCTTTGTATTCAAAATATCAGCCTGGAACTGCATCATGATATTGCTTACACAGGCACCGCCATCTACGTTCAAAGTTGTAATTGGTGTTCCCGAATCAGCCACCATAGTATCAAGCACATCCCGTACTTCGTAGGCAATTCCTTCCAGTGCGGCACGGCAGATATGAGCCTTCTTTACACCGCGGGTCAAGCCAACGATAGTTCCGCGGGCATACATATCCCAGTAAGGAGTTCCAAGGCCAACAAAGGCAGGCACCAGATAACAGCCGTTAGAATCAGGCACGCTCTCCGCAAGCCGGTCAATCTCCGGTGCCGAAGAAATCAGTTCCAGTTCATCACGCAGCCACTTAATTACAGCGCCACCAATAAAGACACTGCCTTCAAGCGCATACTCAACCTTGCCCTTCATACCAAGCGCAATCGTAGTCAAAAGCTGTTTAGAAGCAACCGGCTTATCACCTGTATTCATAAGCATAAAGCAGCCCGTACCGTAAGTATTCTTTGCATCCCCTTTATTAAAACAGCCCTGACCAAAAAGAGCTGCCTGCTGGTCACCAACTGCCGAAGCAAGAGGAACGCTAAAGCCGCAAATCTCAGAATCAGTCTCAGCGTAAATACAGGAAGAATCGCGAACCTCAGGCAAAAGGCAGCGTGGAATACCCAAAAGCTCAAGAAGCTCATCATCCCAGTCAAGCTTATAAATATTAAAAAGCATAGTGCGGCTGGCGTTGGTATAGTCGGTTACGTGGGCACGGCCACCGCTGAGCTTCCAGATAAGCCAGGTATCAATAGTTCCCGCAAGCAGCTCTCCACGCTCAGCCCGCTCCCGCACGCCAGGCACATTATCTAAAATCCATTTGATTTTTGTCCCGGAAAAATAAGCGTCTATCAGAAGGCCGGTTTTGGAGCGAATCTTTTCCGTCCATCCTTCTTTCATAAGACTTTCGCAGTAATCGGCAGTACGACGACACTGCCATACCACAGCATTATAAACAGGCTTTCCGGTCTTTTTATCCCAGATTACAACTGTCTCACGCTGGTTGGTAATTCCAATGGCAGCAATTTCATCATGTCTGATTTCTTTTTCAATAAGAAGGCTCTGGAGAACTTTAAGCTGGCACTTAAAAATCTCTTCTGCATCGTGCTCAACCCAGCCCGGATGCGGATATATCTGATTAAACTCGCGCTGCTTAGAACCAAGCGGCGAACCGTTTTTATCATAAACCACAGCACGGCAAGAGGTAGTGCCCTCATCAAGCGAAATCACATATTTTTTCTTATTTTCCATACCTCTTATGATAGCATTACTATCACTAGAAAGCAAATAAAAAAAACGACGTGCACTTCAAGTAACACGTCGTTTCTATTTATTTTAGATTTTAGGCCTCATCACCTTCCGGCATCACCGCAGCCTCTTCCCCGCTTGTATGTAAGTAATCACAATCCGGATTGATGCAAGATTTATAAGCCCCGTTCTTTTTATCAAACTTTTCAACCAGGAACCAGCCGCACTTTGGACAGTACTGGTCAATAGGCTTAAAGTGACTGATAAAGGTACAGGTCGGATAATTTGTACAACCATAGAAAGCCTTACCACGGCCCTTAGTCTTACGCTCAACAATTTCACCGTCGCCGCATACAGGACACTTAGCCAGAGGAATAGACTTAGTATTATGACACTCAGGGAAGCCTGAACAAGCAAGGAAGAAACCAAAGCGGCCAAGTTTTTTTACCATAGGCTTACCGCAAAGCTCACAAACCTTATCAGTCTGCTCATCAAGGAAGCCCTTAATACTTTCCTGATGTTCCATTACGTTATCTACAGTCTGCTTGAATGGACCATAGAAATCAGAAATGATGTTATTCCAGACTAACTTATCTTCCTCTACCTGGTCGAGTTCATTTTCAACCTTGGCAGTAAACTCTTCGTTGATAACAGCAGGGAATGATTCAACGAGAATCTTATTAATCATCTTTCCAAGCTGAGTTGGAACCAGCTGCTTGTTACTGCGGGTTACATAGTAGCGGTCCAGCAATACAGAAATGATTGTTGCATATGTAGACGGACGACCAATTCCCTTTTCTTCCAGCATGCGGACAATCGAAGCATCTGTATAGCGGGCAGGTCCCTGAGTAAAGTGCTGCTCCGGATGGAAGTTATCTACTGTAAGAACCTCACCCTCTTTCATTGCAGGAAGCGAAGAAGATTTTTCCTCTTTTGAAGAAAGCAGCTTGATTACCTGATAAAAGCCCTTCTCTGCAATCTTACTAGCAGCAACGCGGAAGAGTGCATCACCTGCTTCAATTTCAACTGATGTAGTTACCATCTTTGCATTGTTCATCTGAGAAGAAACAAAGCGCTCCCAGATAATTGAGTAAAGGCGGAACTGATCATGCGAAAGATATTCCTTTACGCTCTCAGGTGTATATGATGTATATGTAGGACGGATACCTTCATGGGCATCCTGTGCAGATTTCCCAACAGCATAATGAATTGGCTCTGCCGGCAATTCTGCAGGATGATTTTTTGAAAGCCATTCGCGTACATCAGCAAGAGCAGTTTCAGAAATGCGGACAGAGTCGGTACGCATGTAAGTTATAAGACCCACGTGATTTTCACCAATCTGAATACCTTCATAAAGCTGCTGTGCAATCTGCATGGTTTTGCGGGAAGTAAAGCCAAGCTTGTTTGCGGCTGCCTGCTGAAGTTTTGAAGTTGTAAAAGGAGGTTTTGGGCGGACAGTTTTTTCAGTCTTTTTGATTGAAGAAACCTTGCTTTCTGAGTTTTTGATTGTTTCGATAATATCATTAACGGCAGCCTCGCTCTTAAGCTCCGGTGCCTCGCCCTTATATTTCACAAGCTGCGCAGTAAAATTAGATTTACCCTTAATAAAGTCTGCATCAAGCGACCAGTATTCCTCAGGCAAAAAGTCTTCTACTTCTTTTTCGCGCTCACAGATAAGGCGCAATGCTACCGATTGTACACGTCCTGCAGAAAGACCGTTCTTTACCTTTACCCAAAGGAGCGGGCTCAAGTTATAACCTACAAGGCGGTCAAGAACACGGCGGGCCTTCTGGGCATTAACCTTTGCTTCGACAATTTCGCCAGGGTGTTTTACAGCCTCTGTAATAGCAGTTGGGGTAATTTCGTTAAATACGATTCGGCTAATTTTTGCATCAGTTTTATCGCGCAGGGCACGGTTGAGGTGCCAGGCAATTGCCTCTCCTTCTCGGTCGTTATCGGATGCGAGAAGGACAGCTTCTGATTTTTTTGCTTCCTTCTGGAGTTCTTTAAGTAATTTCGCCTTTCCGCGAACCGTAATGTATTCTGGCTGGAATCCATTTTCAATATCAATTGCCATACGCGACTTAGGCAGGTCTATAAGGTGTCCAACAGAAGCCCGAACCACATAACCAGGTCCAAGGTACTTCTCAATTGTGTGTGCCTTTGTCGGAGACTCTACAATAACAAGAGTCTGCGGAGTTTTTGTCTTCTTAGCCATTTAAATCCCTTCCAAAAATGTCTTTATAGTTTTATGTAAACAGTTCCCCCTGAAGAGGAATCTGACTGCGTGTCCCAGGCATTTCTGTCAGAGCCACGCAGAAATCATTATAATCTTTAATCACCGGTGCACCCTCTTTTAAAAAGCGTTCCGGACAATTTTCCATTTTGTACTTGCTCACCCGACCTGCGGCAAAGCTTTTTTCCAAATCTGACTTTACCACCTGCGAGATTTTACCGGCCGCCTCTCCAAAGGCTACCTCGTGAAAAAACACATCTCGGCCGTCTTCAAGAGCAAAGTCTGCAGTAATCAAAGCCCCGCTTCCATTCGGTGCTTCAATCACAACCGTTGCAGGAGCCATACCCGCTACAATTCGGTTTCTCGCTACAAACTGCCATTTGCTCGTTGGCATTCCCGGTGCGTATTCACTTACAATACAGCCACCGCTCTGCAAAATCTGCGCCGCAAGTTTTTTATTTGTGTACGGCACAATATTATCTATAGCGCTAGGCAAAACTGCTATTGTATGGCCAGGCAGATTTTCTGTACCTTGACAATTACTTTTCTCACACCAGTCATAATACGCATCAAGCGCCCCAAGGTGAGCATAAGAATCAGCTCCAGCCGCAAGCCCGCTTATAACATTACAACCGTTAATAGCCGCATCATAAGCAAATGACCTTGCAGCGTCTCTGCCAGCCGTACTTAATTTACGTGTTCCCACAACAGAAACACATCGCCCGCCAAGCAGTTCCGCATCTCCCCGTACAAAAAGTAAAAATGGCGGATCTGCAATCTGTCGCAGAGCCTCTGGGTAGCGAATATCATCATGTAAAATTACTTTTATACCAAGCCTTTCACATTGATACGCCGCAGCTTTTGCCATACGAAGCCCTTCCGAACCATTCCATACGGCACGAGGCTTTACGTTGCATTGCGCAAATTTAAATATTTCTTCTATAGACTGTAATGCAAGGGAGTGAGGACTGTCAAGATTTTTTATCAAATTTATTTTCTGATTAAAGTCTAAAAATGAAATTCCCGCTACAAAAATGCTTAAAATAAGGCTTTCGCCTTTAGTTTCAGTTAGAGTATGCTGCATCTAAAACTGTTTTTTTGTTCTCCTCTGCGATTGCTTTTTTTTCGGCGGATTTTGTGGTGTTTATTATTTTATCATACATTTGAGCAGATTTGTCAAATTCAAAATTAGAATAATAAGCTCTTGCTAAAACAAACATAGCATCAATATTTTTTGTGTCAATTGAAATAGCCTTTTCAAGGTGTGGAATAGCCTTTGCCGGCTCATCAAGTTCGAATACATAAAGAACACCAAGACCATAAAGGGCACGAACATAGCGGTCTTCAATTTCAATTGCACGAAGATAAGCTTCTTCTGCAAGTTTCAGGTAGTTATATTTTACTTCAGTGCTTCCACTTCCACCAAAATCCATTGCAGCATGTGACATATAACCGGCACACACACCAACATAATAATATAAATTTTGATTATTTGGATAATATTGCAAAGCCTCCTGAAAACATTTCAAAGCTTCGCCATACATTTTCTGATCAAGATAACGGGTACCAAGAATTTTATACCAGATTCCAATCTGACTCTGAGCCAGCTGAATATCTGCTACACGTTTCTGATATTTTTCAATTGCATCTTTCAGTTCTTCTACAGTTGTAGGGCTCTCAACCCCCTCTTCCAGATGCTGCTGTCGGATTATCTGTTTATTTGATACTTTACAAGACGAGAAGGCAATTACAACTAACAAAACAAAAAGAATACATTTTTTCATATCAGTTTTCTCCACTATTCCCTATCACTTGAAATATTTTTCATGAGCCTCTTCCAGCTGCTTATCCGTAACATGTGTATATATCGTCGTAGTACTCAAATCACTGTGACCAAGCAATTCCTGTACTGAACGCAAATCAGCTCCTCCCGCTAGAAGGTGTGTTGCAAACGAATGCCGAAGGGTATGAACTTTTGCATCTACCCCACTCAAGGCCTCAAGCTCTTTAAAACGCTTCCAAACTCCTTTACGCGAAATAGGCTCGCCTCGATAATTTACAAAGAATTCTGCAACATTGCGTCCTTTTACAAGCTCCGGTCTAACCTCATTCAGATACACAAGCATTTTTTCCAGGGCCCGTTCTCCAAACGGTACAAGTCTTTCCTTATCACCTTTACCATGCACCAGAATCAGTCTTTCATCTAAATGCACATTTGCAATCTTTAAGGTACAGGCTTCACTGATACGCAGACCACATGAATAAATCAGTTCAAAAAGAGCATCGTCCCGTTTACCGCTGGCTGTGGAAGTATCAATACAACCAAGCAGCGCATCTATCTGTTCAACAGAAAGAACCTTTGGCAAATGTCGTGCAGTTTTAGGTTTATCAAGGGAAAGGGCAACATTTTCTTCCCACATTCCCTTTCGCACGAGATAGTCGCCCAAAGCCCTTATGCCTGAAATATCTTTTGCAATCGTGAGCTCTGAGCAGCCTTTTTCCTGCCTGTTTATAAGATAATACAATAAATTCTGAACGGAAACATCTTTTAGCTTGATTTTTTTAGTTACAAGCCAGTTCAGAAATTCCTCTGCAGAAATCTTATAAGTTATTGCAGTCTGTTCTGAATCACGTTTTACAAGAATTAAATCCGTGTAAAACTGATTCAGCAAAATCTCAATTGTCATTAGTCATCCAAACGGATTGTTCTGCTGTAGTCACTCTTATTCCAGATAGCAGGTTTCATCAAATCATTTGAATCAACAACAAATCCGGCTGGTGGAACAAAACTTCCTGGAGTTGAACCGGCTGCTTTATCATCAGCAAAAATACCTGCGGCTAAAGTTCCCTTCTTTTCCGAAGAATCTGCAGGCTTAGAAATACTGTGAGAAGCAACAAATTCTCCGCCTAAACTTGAACTACCTGCTGATGATGTATGAAGAAGCTGGTTCATTTCTGAAAGTCCTACAACATCATTTGGCAAAGTCTTTGGCTCAGACTTTACTTCAACTACTTCTTCTTCCTGTTCAACTACAGGCTTTGCAGAATTTTCAAAACCAGTTGCAATTACAGTTACGCTGATTTTGCCTTCGAGTTCAGGCTGAGTAACCTGTCCCCAGAACATATTGTAATCTTTATCAGCTGAAGCTGAAACAATCTTACAGATTTCACCAACTTCGCTTAGAGTTATTTCTTCAGAAGCACAGATGTTTACAAGAAGATTCTTTGCACCGTCAATCTTAGAGTTTTCAAGCATTGGATTGTGAATAGCATTATAAGCAGCATCTGTAGCACGATTTTCACCTTCTCCAATACCAATTCCAAAGATTGCGTTACCCTGACCTGCCATAGCATTACGAACATCAGCAAAGTCAGTATTAACATCACCAGGGTTAGTAATAATATTAGAAATACCTTCAACACCCTGACACAAAACTTCGTCGGCCTTTTTAAAGGATTCTTTTACGGTAAGGTTTTTATCAATATTTTTGAAAAGCTGTTCGTTAGGGATAACGATGAGTGAGTCTACCTGTTCATGAAGTTTTTTCAAACCTTCCTTAGCCTGACGCATACGTACATTTCCTTCAAATTCAAAAGGAGTTGTAACAACTGCAACAGTAAGGCATCCGAGTTCTTTTGCAATTCGTGCAACAACAGGTGCAGAACCAGTTCCAGTTCCACCCCCCATACCGGCAGTAATAAATACCATGTCGGCACCGCGGAGCTCGTTTGTAATAAGCTCTTTGTCTTCTTCTGCAGCCTGCTCACCTACTTCTGGTTTACCGCCCGCACCAAGACCTTTAGTAACTTTCTGACCAATAGCAAGTTTTGTCTTAGCTCTTGAACGACCAAGTGCCTGCAAGTCAGTATTCAAAACAATAAAATCTACGTTGCTAAGCTCGCGGAAAATCATTCTGTTTACGGCGTTAGAACCACCGCCTCCGCAGCCTACAACTTTAATTACAGTCGGACTGCAGCCAGAAACTTCCGAGTCGTAGTCAGTTTCATCGTCAACAATTGAAATACCAAGATTTCCCATATTTCCTCCCACTCTAACGCTTCCCCAAGCGCACACTTTTTTAAGTGATTTAATTATACATTTAAATATTCTTTATCAGAATAATGATTTAAATATCTTTTTAAGAATACTCTCTCCACCCTTCTGTTTTTCTTTTTTTGCAGAATGAACTTTTCCGCGACGGCCTTTCTCTTTACCACTTGCAAGCGATTTATTTGCAAGGACGAGACCAATTACCGTAGCAAAATCAGGTCTACGATAATCTTCTTCAATACCGCCAAGACTTTCCGGAACACCAAGTCTTACGGAAGTTGTATGGAACACTTTCTGTGCAAGGTCAATTACACCTTCCATCATTGCTCCACCACCAGTAAGAATAATATTTCCGGACAATTCTTTGATTGAATCTCCAATATTTTTACGCAAAGCAGCCTTTACAAGTGTAAAAATCTGCTCAACACGAGCCTGAATAATCTGTGTAAGCTGAGAACGCTTCATCACCTCTGGAGCACGTCCGCCGACACCCGGCAAAACAACATCCAGATCATTTTCTGGCGTAATTCCCTCTGCCCAGCAGCATCCGCTCTGAATTTTAATTTCTTCTGCCGCTGCAGTAGAAATACCAGCAACAACAGAAATATCATTTGTAACAAGATTCCCACCAACCGGAATAGAAAAAGTTCCGATTGGAGCACCCTTTACAAGAAGAAGAACATCCGTAGTACCAGCACCCATATCAATCAAAATAGAACCAAGTTCCATTTCATCCTGATGGCAAACTGACTGAGTCTGTGCAAGAGTTTTAAGCATAACCCCATCCAGAATATAGTCTGAACGGGAAATACAAGAGCGAATATTCTGAATGATTGTTTTTGCAGCAGTTACAATGTGAACATCTGCTTCAAGTTTTGTTCCAATTCGGTGAATAGGATCTACAATTCCGCCAATTCCATCTACAATATAATTCTGCGGAATTACATGAAGCTTTTCGCGGTCATCCGGAACTTTGATTGCAGTTGCACATTCAATTACACGTTCAACATCTGAACGAGAAATTTCTTTAGTTGATTTATTTGCACTGGAAACAGGTACTGCACCACGTGAGTTTTGACTTTCAATCTGAGAACCACCAATTGCAGTGATTACAGATTCTACAGTTGTTCCTGCATTCTGTTCGGCAGCATCTATTGTTTCTTTAATGGCATTTTTTGCATCTTCAATATTAACGATTACACCGTTTCTAAGTCCGGCTGATTTTCGCGATGCTGTTCCGGCTATACGGATATTTCCTGTATCAGGATCCAGTTCCCCTATAGCCACACGAATCATACTTGTTCCAATATCAAGTCCGACTACTTTTCCTTCTGCCATTTTCTAAATAACCTCTGAACTATCTTGTGATGTAGGAAATTGAACCATAACGCATATCAATAGCGGCAACGTTTTCTTTTCCAACCTGCGTAACTACATCAAGCACTACTAGCATATACTTTAATGCGTCTTCATTCAAGGCACGGTCAGTAAGAACTTTAACTTTTGACTGTGCCGGAATAAGAGCAAGCTCATAATTTCCAGAATCTTTTGGGAGTACACAGATTTCAGAAAGACTTGCAAAGTAATGCTGAGGAAGCTCGCTGATTTTTGAAATCTGGTCAATAAGAGGTCTGTATTTTGAAGGAATTCTCATTCCCTTAGACATATATTCTACAGGAAGTCCTGAAACTATAGGAAGCAAATCTTCATTTGAAGGAACTTTTTTTCCAGGAAACAAAACACCGTTTCTATCAATCTGAACTGGGGCTGTACTTCCGTTTTCAACAACAAAAGTAACGGCTACAGGCTCACGTTCAGAAACATTTACATAAATTTTATCTGGAAACTTCTTTTCAACAACAACATGGTCAATTCCAGCTTCCGAAGAAAGAATAGAAACCGCCTGGTCTACATCAAAATTAAACCAGCTTGTCGCATTCATTGGCAAAAGAAGTCTTGCAATTTCTTCTGCAGAATACTCTTTCTGTCCGGTCACAGTAACCTTTGGACTTGAAAAACTAGGCATAATATACTTGTAAATAACAAGTTCACAGAGAAGAGCAAAACACAAAACGCAAAAAATCACCTTAATAAATTTGATTTTACGTTCAGTTTTACCATCTGAGGCCCCATCAAATTCTTCAGAAAGAAAATAATTCTTCTCAAGATAATCATCTGCAACTAACAAACTCACATCACTCATTTTCCTAATCCACCTTTTTATAAGTACGAAAGTGACTCTATATTAATTTCGTCATTTTCGATAGTTTTATCATCTATTTTTTCGCAGCGAGATGCATTAACAATAAAGCCACACATTGCGAGAGTTACAATAATTGAAGTTCCTCCAAGCGAGAAGAACGGCAGGTTAATTCCTGTTGTAGGCAGTACACCACAAACAACCATTGTGTTTACAACTGACTGAAGTAAAATTGCAGAAACACAGCCAAAGGTTGAAAGAGCAGAAAACTTATCCGGGTTTTCAAAAGCAGCTTTATAACCTCTGTAAGCAAAGAAAATCAAAAGCACAAAATAAAGCACTACGCCAATATACCCCATAGCTTCTGCCCATCCGGCAAAAATGTAGTCTGCCTGAACTTCAGGAATACTGTTGATTTTAGACAGACCGCTTCCAATTCCGCTGCCCCATACACCACCGGCACTTATTGCGCGTTTTGCATTCAGGCTCTGATAATTGATTGTAGAGCCAAATTCATCCGGACTGATCCAGCCAATTAATCGCTGAAGTCTGTATGGATTCAACGTAATCATT
Source organism: uncultured Treponema sp. (assembly GCA_946540605.1). Lineage (GTDB taxonomy): Bacteria > Spirochaetota > Spirochaetia > Treponematales > Treponemataceae > Treponema_D. The sequence continues at coordinate 7,695 of CAMNIU010000236.1, read as the reverse complement.
AGAAATGCTGCAGGTATTGCAAGAAGTGCAAACGGAAAAATCCATACAAGTTTTGCACCAGACACAAAGAACAAAAGAATTCCAATCAACATGATGAACACACCAGATGAAAAATCCTTCTGTGCAAAAACAATACCTGCAAAAAGAATAAAAATCATTACGCAAGGGAATACTGTTTTTTCTTCTGGATCCAGAAGCTTATCCTGCTTATCAAAATAATTAGCAAGGAAAAGCACAAGCGCAAACTTAACTAGTTCAGAAGGCTGGAAAGTAAAATTCCCAGGCATGCGAATCCAGCGTCGTGCACCATTCTTTGTAATAGAAATACCAGGTATAAATGTTAAAAGACACAAAATAAAAGTTACAATTACAATTATACCAACAAAGTTTCTGATATATTTCATATCAGTAAACATAAAACCGGCAAACAATACAAAACCTACTGCAGAACACAAAAGCTGACGCTTTACAAAATATATTGGATCTCCGAAGGCTCTAATTGCAAAGTTCTGAGAACAGATATAGAGAGTAAAGATTCCAAGTCCCCACAGAAGAAGAACAGAGCCCAACAGCCAGATGTCAACTTTATTATAGTTCTGCGAAGGTTTATTCGCGTAAAATGTAAACTGGTTCATTCTTAGCGAGCCTCCCCTTCAGTTCCACAAAGAAGAGGTACAAGTTTTTCAAGCTGCATAGAATGAGAACCTTTTAATAAAATTACATCGTTGTCGCCGGCAAACAAATTAATATCACCTGCAATCTTTTCAAAGTTAGAATCTGATGATGAATCAAGCCATTTTGCATTGATTTTTTCATCACCAGAAAGTGCTGCGTCAAAAGCATACTTCATTTCAGTACCAACAAAATATACAAGCTCTGGTTTTACCTCACTAATACGACTGCCAATTGCTTCATGAGATTTCTTTGATTCAGCCCCAAGTTCTTTCATATCGGCCAGAACAAAAATCTTTTTACAAATGTTCTTTAGTTCTCCGCAGAAATCAATTACCTTCATCATAGAATCAAGGTTTGCATTGTAACAGTCCTTTATGAGGATTGATTTTTTACCGCTGCGCAAGGTAGCTTCGCAAACTTCCATACGGCCAGAAAGAGATGCTACACTTTCAAGCCCCTTCTTTATATCAGCAGAAGGAATTCCGATTTCTTTAGCACAAGCAATTACACTCAACGCATTCAGATAATTGTATTTTCCAGAAAGTGGAAGATGAACAGAAAGACCGTCAAGTTCAAAATCTGTTCCAAAAAGTCCTTTATCTTCAATAAAATGTACACCACTTACAGACTCTGGAACATCAAAACCAAACTTTACAATCTTGCCACGAACCCCCTCTGTACAAAAATCTGCAAAATCATCAGCTGCGCCAACAATGGCTGCACCATCAGAAGGAATATAAGCTAAAGACTTTCGCTTTTCCAAAGCAATATTTTCACGGCTTCCAAGAATACCTATATGAGCAGTTCCAATATTTGTAATAATCCCGTAACGTGACTTAAGAACCTTAGAAATCTCACCAATTTCATTTACTCGGTTCATTCCCATTTCAAAAATTCCGATTTTTTCATCACCGCGAATTTTAAATACAGAAAGAGGAAGACCTGTTTCAGAATTTAAATTTCCATAAGTATAAGCAACACCAGCATCGCCAAAATGAGCCTTTGCAACACTTACCATAAGCTCTTTTGTTGTAGTCTTACCACTTGAGCCGGTAATGCTCACAAGAATCATATCCTGACATTTTTTTGTTACATATGCTTCTGCAGCATCCTGAAGTGCATGCAAAGTATTTTCAACTAAAATAAAACAAACAGCAGGGTTTGAAGCTGAAAGCTCATCATAAAAAACAGTCTTTTCCTGATACTCAGCTTTATTAATCAAAACAACAGAAGCCTTTTTCCCATCCTTAAGGACATCTGGAATATATTTGTGTCCATTCTGAAACTCGCCCATAAGAGGCACAAACATACAAGGCTTATCAGCAGAAACATTGCGGCTGTCAGTCTGAACATCGTTAAAAAAACATTCAGCACTACCCAGCTGAGTGCCTTTTACAGCAAGCAAAAGTTCTTCTTTTGTAAGCAGACTTTCCATTATTTTTTCTCTCCCGTCATTTCAACTCTCACGATATCTTCTGTTTCAGCCTTGTGCATTCCAAGTTCTTCAACCGCAATCTTTTCTATTCTATCTGCACTTGAAAGCACTGCAATATCACTTACAAGCTTTTTGTTTTCCTCTATTAAGCGTTCCTGTTTACGTTCCAGCTCCTTTATTTCAGAAGTAAGAGCTGTATACCGCCGTGCCTGAGCTGCATAAAGACAAAGCACAGCAGGAATGGCAAGTACAAATACGCAGAAGAAAAATTTAACTATAAAATCCTTAATACCACGTTTCATAAACTAAAAACCTACCACTCCATCTAAATGATATTCTGTATCATCCTTAATTTTTCTGATTACTCTTAATTTTGCACTGCGGGAAGGAGAATTAGCCCGAACCTCCTCTTCTGTAGGTGCAATTGGCTTACGGGTAATAAGCTCCGCACACTGTTTACCACCACAACGACAGATTGCAACTTCCGGCGGGCACACACACTGTTTACCAAGATTACGGAAATAATTCTTAACAATGCGGTCTTCCAAAGAGTGAAAGGTAATAACTCCCATTTTTCCGCCTTCTTTCAGACATCCAAATGCATTATGAAGTGCAAGCGGCAAACGTTTAAGTTCACCATTTACAGCAATGCGCAAAGCCTGAAAAGTACGGGTTGCCGGATGGATATTACCATAGCGGTAATTTGCAGGAACCGCATTCCATATGATTTCTGCAAGTGCCTTAGAAGATTCGATTCGACCACCGTTACGTACTTCAACAATTGCATGTGCAATACGACGGCTAAGCTTTTCTTCACCATAAAGATAAATCAAATCAGCAAGCTTTTCTTCCGGAAGATTATTAACTAAGTCTGCAGCAGATTCACCTTCAGAAGAATTTAATCTCATATCAAGTTTTTCATCATAACGGAATGAAAAACCACGTTCAGATTTTTCATAATGAAAAACAGAAATGCCCAGATCAAAAAGAATAATATTCGGGCGTTCATATTCAGAGGGGTAATTTGCATAAAAATCCTGAAACCAGCCGTTAAAAAAATGAACACGCTCTCCAAACTCTGCAAGACGTTCACGAGCACGAGCCTGAATCACCTTATCAGCATCCAGGCCGATAACTGAAAGAGACGGATATTTTTTCAAGAAATTATAAGTATGGCCGCCCTCTCCAAGCGTAGAATCAATCATCAATGCCTTATCAGCATATGATTCGCCCACAGGAGAAAGATATTCCAGACACTCATTTAATAAAACCGGAGTGTGTACGATTTCCACTTTTTAATCCCCACCTAATTTTAAAAAGTTTTAGAAATTAATGTCGTTGAATTCCTCTGCAGCGTCACGGAAAGAATCCTCAGTCTCTGCAAGATAATCCTTATAAGTCTGCGCATCCCAAAGTTCCATGTACTTTGCAATTCCAAGAACGACACAATCCTTGGAAAGATTCGCATACTCTCGCAGGCTCTGGGGAATAGAAAGCCTGCCGTTCTTGTCAAATTCTACCGGCTGTGCTGGCGCAATAAAATGACGAACAACATTCAGGCTTCGGCTTTTCATCATAGATGCATTGCTCATAAGTTTAGTCTGAAAAGCTTCCCACTCTTCAGTAGTAAAAAGCCATAAGCAGCGATCTAAACCCTTGGTAACCATAACTACGTTTTGATTTACAGCCGTTCTCAATTTTACGGGAAACGAGACACGACCTTTGTCATCAATCGTATTATTGTATTCACCAGTTAACAGATTCATACCCACTTACATCCACTTTTTACCACTTTTTCCCACTTGAGTACCATTTTATACCAAAATTCCCTAAAGTCAATGTATTTTTTCACCGATAATATAAAAAATTTTTACGATTTTTCAATTTTACACATACGGTTAAATACTATACTTTTTATTAGGCCATATATGGTGTTTTCCACATTAAACGAAAGCAATCTACACAATTCTCTCAAAATCCTTTATCAGGAGATTTATGAAGGCAATGTTGAAGTTGAACAGGATGGCCATGTTTATGATATTGTGACTAAAAATGGAAATGTAATTGAAATTCAGACAAAAAATCTTGCAAAATTGCTGCCAAAAATTCTGGACACTATAGAAAAAGGGCATAATGTAAAACTTGTTCATCCGATCCCTCTTATAAACAGAATTGAACTCAAGGATGAAGATGGAACATTAATTTCTAAGAGAAAAAGCCCCAAAAAAGGCTGCATTTACGATATTTTTCGCGAACTTACAGGCATTTATACCTTAATTTCAAACCCGCATTTTTCACTTGAAGTAGTTGAAATTGAAATGACAGAAGAAAGAGTTCGCACAACCGAACCCGTTCAATCAAAAAACGGCCGCCGCCGTTTCCGCCGCAACTGGCTTAAAACTGGGAAAAGGCTCGATGCCATAATCAACACAAGAAGATTTTCAAAGCCGAAAGACTACTTAAAACTACTTCCGCCACTCACAGAGCCCTTCTGTGCAAAAGACATGAAAACTGCATTTGACAAAATGCCGGACATCCCAAAAAGTACGATTGATTCCCATCTCATCATCTGGGTGCTTTATCATGCAGGACTAATTGAACAAACGGAAATAAAAGGTCGCACGAAATATTACAAATTCCTCACAGAGCCCACAAAGCCCACAGAGTCTTAATCCAAAATAAAAAAAAACTCCGTGTTCTCTGTGCCCTCCGTGAGAGACATTCTCCGTGCCCTCCGTGCCTCTGTGAGGAATTCCCTCACTCCACACACTCTCTGCGAGGTATAAAAAAAAAGACCGTCCCATAAGGAACGGTCTTTCTTTTGCATGATTTAAGTATTTACTACCAGTTATCAGCCATATCGTCTTCGTCGTGATTTTCCATATCATAAAGATCAGTAACAGCACGAAGGTCATCAAGGTACATATAGTATGTACCACGAGCCTGTACAGGGTTACAGTCTACACGGAAACCAAGAATCTTAAGACCAGGTTTATCACCATAATATGCACTGCTCTGAACAATACCATGTTCTCCATCTGGACTAGGAGGAACTACACAAATAAGCTTTTTCCATCCAGAGAAACCAAGGCTTCCCATATAAAGCTCAAAGTTACGTCCAAAATAATCCTGTACGAGGAGGTACAATTCATGATCCTGGTTACGACCACAAACCCATACAGAAACAGTTTTTGTTGTTCCTTCAATAGCGAGCGGGCGGCCAGACTTAATTGTAAACGAGTTCTTACCACGGCGGAAGAAATCAACTCTTACACCAAGAACCTGTGTATCTTCATCTTCTTTACCTTCATCTTCTGGAAGAGGATCCTTCATAGCAGGATTTCCAGCAAAAAGACGACCAGTAATTACACCATCATCTGCAGACATATGAACGTTCCATGAACCTTCGCGTTCAAACTTATCAACAGAAATTTCGCGCAATGCAGATTCAGCAGAATCAGCACCAACATTTTCAGGATTTGGCTCCTGACGGCTTGAGTTCTGTGCAAAAACCAAACCAGCAGCAAGTACAGCAAGAATACTAAAAGTTACAAGCTTTTTCATTTTGCATCTCCTACTTCATCTGAATCAGAACTATCGCCGAAATCAACATCATTCAACTCATAGCCATCGTAGATCAAAGAAAGTGAATTAGAAGTGTATTTAATCTGATCAAAGTACACAACAAAGTTATCAACATATTCCTCAGCATCAGAACGGATTCTGAAACCTACAAATGTAAGGTTCTCAGGACCAGAACGGAGATGTGAACTCTGCTGAATCCAGCCAGGAATATTTACAATAATATTTTTCCAACCGTGGAATGCAAGACTTCCTGCAGGAAGTACTTTTACAGTTCCGAGCGCATCGCGAACCATTACTTCAAGATAATAGTTATAACCAGCACCCCAAATCCAGAAATCCATCTGTGAAACTATACCAACAAAAGGGATTTCAAAAGCTTTTCCATCAGCTGTAGGATAAACTTCAAACCAGTTATCTCCCTTGCGTTTGAAAGCAGTTTTTACACCAAATACCTTAAATTCTTTATCTTCACCTTTATGGAGCTGTTTCAAAGAATTTGGAACACCCTCAAAATATCCAGTTTTAGGATATCCGTCTGCAACAAAACGGCTTGAACCAACTTCCCAATCCCAGCTGAATTGCTTACCGTTGTACATATAATTCTGCGATCCGGCAGAATCAAAATCATCCAATACGAATGTCTCAATGCTGCGTGAATTAGGCTGGGCAAATACCGGCAAACCTATTACAAACAGACATGCAAGACCAACAAGAACTTTAAGTTCCCTTTTCATGCAAAACTCCTTGAAACTTTTATCAGACCGATAAAAAGATTTATACTCTTAGATTATCGGCAACGCAAGTCAATTTTATAACTCTTTCAATTATATTTCCTATATTATTCTTTGTCAAACGATTTTAACCAGGTTATAGGTGTTAGGTTTCAGGTTCCAGGTGGGAGGAGCCCCTCCCCTCGCGCCAGCCCGCCCTGCGGTCTTCTGCTCCCCCACCCACCTAGGGGCTCCGCCCCTAAAACCCCGGTAAATTACCCCGCGAGTTTGCTTGCAAACTCGTTAGTGAGCGACAGCGAACGTCTAACGCCCCCGTCATTGCAAGCGAAACGAAGCAATCTATGTTCTTATTGAATAAATAATAATTTTAAACTATTATTTACAGCAAAGAAATCTCAGGCATTGTTTGTCTGAAAAAGGATGTTAATTATGGCTAACATTATTAGTTACAAAGATCTCGGCCTCGTAAACACACGCGATATGTTTGCAAAGGCTATGAAAGGCGGATATGCTATTCCAGCATATAACTTCAATAATATGGAACAGATGCAGGCTATCATCATGGCTTGTGTTGAAACCAAATCACCTGTAGTTCTCCAGGTTTCAAAGGGAGCACGTGCTTACGCTAACGCTAATATCCTCCGCAACATGGCTCGTGGTGCTGTTGAATATGCTCACGAACTCGGATGTGATATTCCTATCGCTCTTCACCTTGACCACGGTCCAAACTTCGAAGTAGCAAAGGATTGTATCGACAACGGATTCTCATCTGTAATGATCGACGGTTCTTCACTTCCATACGACGAGAACGTAGCCCTCACAAAGAAGGTTGTAGAGTATGCTCACCAGTTCGACGTAACTGTAGAAGCAGAGCTCGGAGTTCTTGGTGGTGTAGAAGAGGATGTTTCTGCTGAAGAATCTAAGTACACAAAACCAGAAGAAGTAATCGACTTCACATCAAAGACTGGTTGTGACTCTCTCGCAATTTCTATCGGAACTTCACACGGACGCTGTAAGTTTACTCCAGAACAGTGTACACGCCGCGAAGATGGAACTCTCGTTCCACCTCCACTGGCATTCGATGTTCTCGAAGCTATCGAAAAGCAGCTCCCAGGTTTCCCAATCGTACTTCACGGATCTTCATCAGTTCCACAGATTTACGTTGCAGAAATCGAAAAATACGGCGGAAAGATTCCTAACTCTGTAGGTATTCCAGAAGAACAGCTCCGCAAGGCTGCTAAATCTGCAGTTTGCAAAATCAACGTAGAC